>CANIFC010000001.1 GCA_947466695.1 Oxalobacteraceae bacterium
CTTTTACGCCTGGGTCATGGGTTGGGAAAATATCAGCGTCTACGATGGCGGCTGGCATGAATGGAGTAGCGACCCCACCAACCCTATCGAGCGTCGTAGCGACGTGAAGGGCTTGGTGGCCGCATAGGCGCCATGTTGCCGTCTTCGTAGTCGCAGCCAATTTGATAAATATGCCGGGCCAGAATGTCACGATAGGTGACGGTGGTTATAGCTGGCGTGTCTGGTAGAGACTCTGGTAGAGACCATTGCTGCTGCGAGGCGATATGCTGGCCCGATCTGGGGACAGACACCGCTGCACAGCAGGAGCCCGAGATCAGAGGATAATCCTCCACCGGCGAAATCAGGGCGTATTGATTGGCCAGGAATAGACGTAAATCGGAGCTGCTCTGAATTAAAATGCATGCAATCAAGGTTTCGTTCATGTTAATTAATGATTTTTTTGATAGCTTTATTTCTATCAATCACCTGTAGCAATTATTGCCTTTCTTATGCAATATTTAGTTTAACTCAGTAAGCATCATCGAACTAATACAGACCACGTTGTTACCGGTTAATCACCCGGATATAGCACTTGGTTTTAGAGGCTGCCTTGTTTCGATTTAAATTTACAAAAATTGACCCTATCGAATATGTTCTTGATGTTCTACATTCTGCCAATAACTATTTTATTGCAGCGCTACTAACAGCCATTCACACGACCCTTGTGAATCCCAAATAATCGGCCACTCAAGCTGAAGTCGCCAATGCTGGCATTTTGTGGAACCACGGTTGTGCCGCTTCAAGTTGGGCGGCGAGTTGCAACAGGCGCGCTTCGCTGCCGAAGGGGCCGCAGAACTGAACACCCAGCGGCAAACCTTCTGCAGTCCAATGCAAGGGAACGCTCATGGCCGGTGTGCCTGTCAGGTTGGCGAGCTGGGTGAACGGCACGAAGCTCAGGCTATCCCTGGCGATCTGATCGACCATGTTGTTGGTCAGGCCCAGGCGGGCCAGCACGCTCAACAGGCCGGAATGCAGCAATCCGCTGAGCATCGAATTCTGCCATTGCGGCAGATCGGATTCGCCGTGGCGAACGGGCGGCTGCGCCAGGGTCGGCGTCAGGTAAACATCAACCCGGCTGTAGAAATCACCGAGCGCCCTGGCAAACTGATTCCATTTTTGATGGCTGCTGACATATTGTCCGGCATTCATCGCACGGCCCAGCACACCTAATACTTGCGTCAGCATCTCGAAATCACCATAGCGCGCGCCGAGTGCGCGGGCTTGCGCGATAGATGCGGCCACCTGGCCGTAATACAGGTGAATATAGCATCGTGCCAGTTCCGCACCGTCGTAAGCGGGCTCATCCTCTACCACATCGTGACCAAGTGACCGAAGCAAGGCGACAGCGTTTTGTACCGCCTCGACGGCTTCCGGATACACCGGCGTACCAATCGGAGAGCGCGTGCTGAAGGCAATGCGCAGACGCCCCGGATCCCTTCGGGCCAACGCCGTGAAAGGCTCGTCCGCCGGAGCGATGATGAAGGGATCGCCGGCGCTCGCACCGCCGAGCAGATCCAGCGCCAGTGCCGAATCGCGCACGCTGCGCGATACCACCAGATCGCTGGAAGCACCCTCCCAGACTTCGCCGCTGGCGGGACCGACCGACACGCGTCCGCGCGACGGGCGCAAACCGAACAAACCGCAGCAGGCGGCTGGAATCCGGATCGAGCCGCCACCGTCGTTGGCGCCGGCCATCGGTACAATCCCGGCCGCCACCGCCGCCGCGGAGCCACCACTTGATCCACCCGGTGTGCGCCCGAGATCCCAGGGATTGCGTGTCACCCCGAACGCTGCCGATTCCGTCACCGCCTTGAGAGCAAGCTCGGGGGTATTGGTTTTCCCGAAAATCAGTGCACCAGAATCGCAAAAACGCTGCACGATCGTTGAATGGCGCGCAGGCGTGACACGGCTGAAAGCGCGGCTTCCGTAAGAAGTCGGCAGTCCGGCATAGTCCTGGGTGGCATCCTTGATGAGCATCGGAACGCCTCCCATCGTCCCGGCCAAATTCTGTTTCGCCTGTGCCTGTGCCTGTGCCTGTGCCTGATCACGCATCAGCACACTGATTGCGTTAATCTGCGGATTAACCAGCTCATATTGCCTCAGCGCTGCCGCCAATAAGTCGCTACCGGAAAGGTCGCCCTTTCGTACAAGCGCGGCCATTGCAGTGGCATCAAGTTGCAGGTAATCGGACCGGCTGATGCTCATATTTGAGCTCCTCTGAGGTGAAATACTGAATCTTCTTTTTTCTCGATGAACATAAAAAATAGAGAGAATCCTTTGATTAATGAGATTTCTCACCAACGTGAAAGTGAAAAATATATTGCCGGTTTTTGCCATGGTCGACAAACAACTGATCAATTTAATGCAAATATATCATTACTTTTAGGCGCTGACCGAATTTTAAAGAAAGTGGAGCCCCTTGCTCCTCTCGACTGCCAAAGTCCCATGCTGGCAAAAGCCTCGTCATATCTGCTGATTACCTGTAATGCGATCGACATATGATCAAAAATTGACTCAACGGATATGTTGGATGGCGTTGCCGTTTCCATTAAACATACACGCATTATCAGAGAGTGGCTGATGGTAAAAATACGGCATCTGCCCGACTTCAAGATCTTCAGGTTGGTTGAAGGAAAATTATTTCTCCCACCGGGAAGGGACGAAGAATATGACTGCGACTGAGATCGTCGTCGCCGGCGTGCATTCGCCTCGAGCAGCAAAGCAATGGGTACCGGTGAAGTTGGCTTAGCCCCTTGATTCTCGAGGACATTGGTTACCCGTTTCCCCTGGGAGAATTGGTTTGAGTCTGTGGGAATTTGCCTGCAAAAACAAGCAGGGAAAACACATCAACCGGTATGCCTTCGAATGTCAGATTAATACAACAAAATTGGTGTACGTTCATGACAAAGTTTGCGATCAGGCAGCCTGACTCAGCTTACAGGCGTCGTACCGTCCAGGCTCCGGAAAACGTATGAACAGAGCCATCTCCAAACTCGTCCCTGCCAATTTTTTTAGGAATACGATGCGAAATATCAAGAAATCACAGTTTCAAACTTGATACAACATTAACTATAGAAAGAAAAAAATATCGTTGGATCGACATTGAGGCACAAAAAATGAGGTACCGCAGAGTGCAACTTGATCATGCCCGGGGACACCACCCGGACCATCCGGCAAAAACGAAAAAAACTATTTTTAACGGCTTTACGCTGCTGGAACTGCTTGTGGTGATTGCCATCATCGGGCTGTTGGCAGCTCTGGTTGCACCGCGTTATTTTGACCAACTGGGCAAGTCCAACACCAAGATTGCCCGGGCACAAATCGATTCACTCGAAAAAGCACTTGACCAATACCGGCTGGATGTCGGCAGTTATCCAACGAGTCAACTGGGCCTGGCTGCGCTTAATACCCGCCCGCAAAACCTGGATAAATGGGCCGGTCCCTATCTCAAAAAAGCCGTCCCTCCTGACCCGTGGGGTGCGCCGTACTTATACAAGTCACCAGGCGAGCATGGTGACTATGACCTTTTTTCTCTCGGATCGGATGGACAGGCAGGCGGCACCGGCGAAGCTGCCGACGCGAACTCCTGGGCCCCTTAAAGCAGTATTGATTCCGTATCTGAGGCACTAAATTCATGATCATTCGTTTTGAACTCGTCATCCGCACGGCTGATGGCAATATGCAAACGCTGGAGCTACGCGTCACTGACGCTGCAGCCGCGTATGCCTATGCTGCACGCGAAGGCATGCAGGTGCTCAGTTGCAAACCGAAGGGCAGTACAGGCAAAGGCGAGACGCACACCCGCTCAGCGAAGCGTCTTGGACTGGATATCGCTAATTTTTCCTATGAATTAGCGTCGCTGATGACGGCCGGCTTATCGGTACTGGAGGCTTTGCGCACGCTTGCTGCCAAGGAAAACGCGCCATCGCGCAAAGCCGCCCTGCTCGATGTGGTGCAAGGCATCAGCGAGGGCTTGCCGCTCTCGGCTGCACTGGAACGGCACTCCGGACGCTACCCGGTCTTATTGATCGCAACGGTCAGCGCCAGCGAACAGACGGGCGACCTCAGCACTTCGCTGCGCCGTTACGCCGAGCAACAACAAACTATCCAGGTCTTGCGCGACAAAGTGGTAGGCGCTACCGTCTATCCGCTATTGCTGCTGGCAATGGGCGCGCTGGTGGTTGTACTCCTGATGACGGTAGTAGTGCCAAAATTTGCCGTCCTGATCGAGAGTACGCGGCGCGAGCTGCCGTGGAGCTCACAGTTGTTGATGTACTGGGGCCGCTTCGCCGCGCAGCACGGCTGGGAGCTCGGCATTGCTGGCCTGGCGCTGCTGGCCGCCGCCTTGAACCTGGCAAGAAATATCCTGCGCTCAGGGGCGAAGGCGGCCTGGATGGATTCCGTCCCATTTATCGGACAAACTGTACGCCAGTTCCGTCATGCACATCTCTATCGCGCCACCGGCATGTTGGTGCGTGGTGGCATCGCAGCGCCCCGGGCGCTGCAACTGGGCGCAAGCTTGCTGGGCGATGCCGACCGCGCACGGTTGCGCCTGGCAGTGCAACTCATTTATGAAGGACGCAGCCTCAGCGGCGCGCTACAAGCCGCGCAGCTGGCTGATCCCGTCGCGACCAGCATGCTCGCAGTGGCTGAACGTACCGGGGCGCTCGCAGACATTCTGGAACGAATTGCCCAGTTTCATGAGTCACGGCTGCAACGCACCATCGACCTGACCAGCCGGCTGTTCGAACCGGTGCTCATGATCGGGATCGGGCTTGTGGTAGGGGCAATCGTAGTACTGATGTACCTGCCGATTTTTGACCTTGCAGCGAGCCTGCAATGACTGTATTCCACAACGAAAGCCCGCCATGAACAGTACCAACACCATGGCCCGTCCGCTCGATGCCGCGCTGGTGCAAGAGGCACTTGGCCAGGCCGGTGCGCACCAGCGGCTCGCCTGGATCGCCGGACAGATGGGGCTGAGTGAAGCAGAGCTGCTGCCGCTTGCCGCCGAATATTTTGGCACATCTGCACTCGACATGGAGGCCCTGCGCGGGATGAGGCCTGATCTCGGACTCATCTCGTTCGCCGAATGCCAAAGACGTACCTGTATCGCCGGCTACCCTGGAAACGGCACGGAACTGGTCGTAGTCCTGGCCGACCCGATGGATACACGGCTGCGCCAGTGGCTGGAAGCACGGCTGGACCAGCACGTCGCAGTCTATGCTGTGGCCAGCGCCAGAGACATCCAGGCATTTCTGGTGACGGTTGAAAAGTCCGTGCGGGCAATGGACGGTGTGAAGCTGCAACAGGGGCGCAGCAGCACGGATGAGACGGGTACCTCCATCTCTATCTCACGTATTGACGCAACGGAAAGTCCCGTAGTACGCCTGGTTGACTCGACGCTGTATGACGCCCTGCGTAGCGGCGCCAGCGATATCCACCTGGAAACACAGCCAGACGGAATGGTGATCAAGTACCGGCTTGACGGGGTGCTGGAACTGATCAAGCAGATCGACAATATCGAGATGGCACATCAGGCGATCTCCCGCATCAAGGTCATCTCGGAACTTGATATTGCCGAGCGCCGGGTACCACAGGATGGCCGTTTCCAGGTCATCGTCGATGCGCGCGAAATCGATTTTCGCGTTTCCATCATGCCCAACCTGTTTGGCGAAGATGCGGTGTTGCGGGTACTTGACAGGAAACACCTGACGGGTCAGTTTCGCGCGTTGACGCTCGATACCCTGGGCTTCGACGCCAGCGTACTCCACTTTATCCGGAATGCGTCGCAAATGCCCTACGGCCTGCTGCTGGTTACCGGTCCGACCGGCAGCGGCAAGACCACCACACTGTATGCAGCGCTATCGGAAATAAATACCGGATTAGACAAGATCGTCACCATTGAGGACCCGATCGAATACCAGCTACCCGGCGTACTGCAGATTCCCGTGAACGAAAAAAAGGGACTCACCTTTGTACGCGGCTTACGCTCAATCCTGCGGCATGACCCGGACAAAATCATGATCGGCGAAATCCGCGATGCGGAGACGGCGCAGATCGCCGTCCAGGCAGCGCTGACCGGTCATCAGGTCTTTACCACGGTACACGCCAACAATGTCTTTGATGTAATCGGCCGCTTCGCCAATATGGGCGTCGACAGTTACAGTCTGGTGGCGGCCCTCAATGGCATTGTCGCGCAACGGCTGCTGCGCATCAACTGCCCGCACTGCGCTGCCACCTGTACCGTGTCAACCGACCTGCTGCTGCGTAGCGGCCTGGCGCCAGAGCGCACTGCCAGCGCGGTGTTCAAGCGCGGCCTTGGCTGCGCGCATTGCCGTGGTACCGGCTACAAGGGGCGCCGCGCTATCGCCGAAACATTGCCGATGAGCGACACATTGCGCGACCAGTTGGTGCAACGCGCGCCGATGTCGCACATTCGCCAGTCGGCACGGGCCGCCGGCTTTACCAGCCTGCGCGATGCAGCCGTCGCACTGGCCCTTCAGGGCGAAACAACCGTTGAGGAGATCAATCGTGTCACTCCCGTGGAATAAGACTATGGAGCTCGATATGAGCGCGCAAGCGGTGCACGGCATCCTGCTCCAGGCCTGGCCGCGCCGCGCGCCGCCGGTCAGCGTGCGCCATACGATTGCACAAACCGCGACGGTACCCGGCACGACCCCTGCGCTCAGCGCTGTTGATGCGGTACTGTCCGGGCTGAGGGCGAGCGCACCTGCCGGCCGTATCCGCCTCAGCGTTGCGCTCGCAGATGAACGCAGCCACTTTGACGTAGTCGCAGGGAACTACCGCAATGCCAGTGAGCGGCAACTGCGCGCGATCGCCAGCGCCTGTGTCGCCGAATTACTGGGTGAGCGCGCTACCGGGCAGGTCGTACGCTGGCAGTTACAGCCTGACCTGCGTCATCTGCTGATCTGTTCCATCCACCAGGAGGACGTTGATGCGCTGCTGGCTGCTGCCGCAAATCACAAGCTTTCGCTGGCCTCGGTCCAACCCGGCTTTTGCAAGCAATGGAACCGTCATGCTGTAGCCCTGGGAGGAGGCACCGGCGTGTTTGCCAGCGCCGACGGCGCTCGCACCATCATCGCCTGTGTAACCGACGGCACAATTACCGCCCTGAGCTGTGGTCTCCTGCCCGATGGGGATCCGGATTCACAGGAGGATTCTACCGCCCCGGGGCCGCTGGATACACGCGTGAACCGGCTGCTGGCCAGTATCGGGCAAGACCTGCGCAGCGTGTCACGCTTTGTGTTGGCCGGAACCGGACTCACAGGGCACCGGTTAGCGTCGCACTGGACCCGCATCACACCACAGGAGCACGCCACATGAACAGAGTCCGCGCCCGCCTGCAGCTTGAATTCTCCCCCCATGCCCGCCGTATTTCCACGCGGAGCCTGGCCCTGCTTCTGGGCGGAGTACTGTTGTTCATCGTAGCTGCCCTGCTCGCCGGCCAGGCACTGACCGAGAACGCCCGTCAGTCCCGCTATCTCGCTGCGCGGGAGACCAACCGGCAAACTCTCGCCGCCGCTGCGCCAGAGCATCCAGACCCCGCCCAACTGGCGCGTGAACAGTTCATGCGCAAGACCTCCCGCAGCCTGACAACACCGTGGGCGGAGCTGCTGGCGACGCTGGAACAGGCACCGGCCAATGTGGCGCTCTTGTCGGTCGAACCTTCCGTGGCAAAGCATAGTCTGGCACTGACTGCCGAGGCCGCGACCCAGCAAGACATGTTCAACTACCTACGGGCGCTGCAAAGGGACAATCGCCTTGCGCGCGCGCTACTGACTTCCCACCAGATACAGGTGCAGGCACCGGGCGCACCGCTGCGCTTCCAGATCCAGGCGAGCTGGGGAGACATGCCATGAAGCGCTCACTTGCGGGCCTGTGGCACCGCTGCCTCAGGTATGCCGGTCCGGCTGGTATCGGCGGAATATTGCTGTTCATGCTCGGCGCTCTCATCGCAGCATCGCTGCCACACTTGCGCCAGCAAGGCAGGGCATTACGACTTGAAGTTGACGCTGTGTCCGCTCGCGCACCTGAGCCGGGTTCTGCGCGGACACGGCCGCGCTTGCCCGCTGACAGGCAGGTAAGCGAATTGATCGCGGGGTTTCCCTTGCTATCACAAAATCCGGACGATCTTGAAGAGGTTTTCTTGAGCGCCAGGCGGCGCAACATCACCCTCCTGCGCGGGGAGTATCAATTCAAGCCAGACGCAAAGGCGCCGCTGATGACCTATACCGCAACCTTTCCGGTACGCAGCGACTATGTGTCCATCCGGAATTTCACGGCAGACGTTTTGCGGGCACTGCCCCATGCCTCGCTGGAAGAGCTGCACATGAACCGCAGCGACTCAGGCAGCAGCGTCATTGAGTCGATGATCAGGTTCAATTTCGTTTACCGGAGATCCTGATATGGCGCACAAAAAAACCTTGGTGCAGCTCGCCCTGCTGGCCGGTGTCACCACTGCCACCGGCTACACGGTTGCCCCGTGGGTACATGCATGGAATCAGGAAAAAACCGGAAGCGGTGTCGCCATCGTCGAAGCGGTGACGCCGGGCCGGGGTCACTCCACCGCCCCGGGAACAGGACCGCTTGCGGCAGTGGCAGTGGCCGTATCCGCGTCAGCGCCGGAACTGACCCGGGTAGTTGCTGAAACAAGGGGCGAGGCTTTTGTCACCCTGAGCTGGTTGCCGCCACCGCCACCGGTCGTGATTGCACCACCGGCACCGCCGCCCAAGCCAGCACCGCCAATGGCACCGCCGCTCCCCTTCACCTTTGTCGGACTACTGGAAAAAGGGGCAGCCCACCCGCTGGCCTTCGTCGCAAAAGGGGAAGCCCTGCTGGTGGTCGCCGCCGGAGATACCATCGACAACAATACCTACCGTGTTGATGTACTCAATGCGGAAAAAATTGTCCTGACCTATTTGCCCATGGGCATCCAGCAAACGCTCAATATCTCGAGGACAACACAGTGAAACCAAACGCGCTATTAGGAGCCCTTCGCGCTGCGGGACTGGCCACGCCACTATTACTGCTGCTGGCAGGATGTGAAAGCATGCGCAACCACAGTGAAGGAATGCGGCTGTTCTCGGAAGGCAAACGGGAAGAGGGCCTGAGCATGCTGCAAACCGCGTCCGGAATGGAACCGCGCAATGCCGAATTTCGCATCGACATGCTGAAAGCCACCAATGCCTACTCCGAAGAACTGGTGTTACGCGCCAACGAAGCGCTAGCCAACGACAACGATGCCGGCGCCCGGCAACTCTATGCCAAGGCCCTCAGGTTTGATCCGGCCAACGATCAGGCACGCCGTCGCCTTATCGCCGTTGAGCTCGATGCCCGCACCACCCGGCAGGTTGCCGAGTCCAGTCGCTTGCTGGGTGAAGAGCGGCTGGACGCCGCACGCGACAAGATCAACGTGGCACTGGCAGAAAATCCGGCCCATCGCGGCGCCCAGCGCCAGCTGATCCTCATCAATGAAAAAGCGGAAAAATTACGCGATGGACTGGCCGAAAAACTGGCGGCCAAATCAATTATGGGCAAACCCGTCACCCTGCAATTTCGTGATGCCAACCTGCGGATGGTATTCGAGGCACTGTCCCGCAGCACCGGTCTCAATGTCATCCTTGACCGCGATGTGCGCGCCGACCTGAAAACTACCATTTTCGTGAAGGACGCCGCCGTCGAGGATACCGTCGACCTGATACTGCTGCAAAACCAGTTGGAGAAACGTACCATCAACTTCAATACGCTGTTCATTTTTCCTGCCACGCCAGCAAAGCAAAAGGAGTATCAGGACCTGCAGGTGCGCACCTTCCAGATCGCTAACGCCGATGTCAAGTATCTGCAAACAGTACTTAAGACCGTGTTAAAGATCAAGGATATCTCGGCCGACGAGCGCACCAGCACCATCGTGATGCGCGACACTCCAGATGCCATCGCTGTAGCGGCGAAAGTCATTGCTGCGCATGACGTCGTGGAGCCGGAAATCATGCTTGAGGTCGAGGTACTTGAAATCTCTTACGACCGGCTCTCCAATCTGGGAATTCAGTTTCCACAGTCACTGACCCTCTCCACACCAGCGGTGGAAGGTGGCCTGACACTCGGGGCCCTGAAAGCGCTCGGCGGCAACGATCTGCTCGTGTCGCCGCTTTCGCTGGGACTCAACCTCAAGCTGCAGGACACCGACGCCAATATCCTGGCCAGTCCGCGTATCCGCGCGCGCAACAAGGAGAAGGCACGCATATTGATAGGTGACCGGGTACCTATCATTACCAACACCGTCACACCGGTACAAAGCGGCAGTGGCGTCGTGACCGGGTCAGTGCAATATCAGGATGTCGGTTTGAAACTGGAATTTGAACCGCAGGTCTATAGCGAGAGGGAAGTGGGAATCCGCATCGCACTTGAGGTGAGCTCGATTGTCAGGGAGATCGCCGGGCCGAATGGTTCCCTCGCCTATCAGATCGGAACGCGCAATGCCAATACGGCAGTCCGGCTGCAGGACGGAGAAACCCAGATTCTGGGCGGATTGATCTCTTCCAGCGATCGCAATACCGCCTCAAAAATTCCTGGTATCGGACATTTACCCGTACTGGGGCGCTTGTTTGGCAACAACAATGGAAGCAGCAATAAAACCGAGATTGTCCTGTCGATTACGCCGCATATCCTGCGTCCGCCGGCCTTACTTGACGCCTCGGTACGCAACGTCTTCTCAGGTACCGAGGGCAGCCTGCGCCAACGCGCCCTGCAACTCGATCCCATCGGCAACATACGCATGGAGTCAGGTACCAGCGCGGCACTATCCCCGGCAGTGGCGCGGGGCGCACCGGGCCGGTTCCCCCCCATGCCACTGCGGCAAGGCCTCGCGCCCGCAGTCGCGCCAATACCGGCAACGGAGCCGGCACCCGAGCCAATGACTGCGCCAGTCGCTTCCGACGCTGTACAGCAATCACCCCCGCAAGTCCAGCCACTGGGCCAGGCTGCACCCGCCGCCGCTGGGAGCGTGACGAACCCAGAGGAGCAAAAATGAAATCGGCTACCCTGCACACCGCCTCCTTACCGGACGGCTTCACCTTCATCGAACTGGTCATTACGCTGGCCCTGGTTGGATTAATTTCCATGTTGATGCTGCCGCTGTATGAAATGACCGCCACACGCTTGAAGGAGTCGGAACTCCGGCAGGCCCTGCGCATCATACGCTCCGGTATTGATGCCTATAAAGTCGCAACAGCATCAGGTAGCCTGGCGCTGGAGGCTGGCGCATCGGGCTACCCCCCGACGCTGGAAAAATTAACCGAAGCGCTGGAATTACAGGGGAAGCGCGACCTGTCCGGGAGCATCGCCTCGCGCCGTCTGGTCATCTTGCGGCAACTACCGCGCGACCCGTTCAGTGACCCCGGGGTTTCCGCCCGGCAGAGCTGGAATACACGCGCTTACGCCAGTCGTGTCGACGATCCCCAACCCGGTGACGATGTGTTTGATGTGTCATCAAGATCGAACCGCACCGGGCTCGACGGTACACCTTACTCCAGCTGGTGACTACCATGACAGACCTGCCCGCCATCTACCGGCCTTGCCACCTTACCTCCCTGCGAGCGCTGCGGCAGTCGCAATGTAATGGCGGTTTTACCCTGATCGAAATGCTGGTGGTCATGACGCTGATCGCCTTGCTGCTGACGCTGGCGGTGCCGCGCTACTTCAGCGCCCTCGACAACGGGCGACTCCGTGTGCAGCAGCAAAATCTGGCGACGCTACGTGATGCGATCGACAAGTTCTATGCCGATCAGAACCGGTATCCCGATGCGCTTGATGAATTAGTCGCAAAAAAATACCTCCGGGCGATTCCGCAAGACCCGGCCACCGAGTCGGCGAACTGGGATCTCATCGCCCCCGCGGATCCGTCACTGGGCAATATCTATGATGTCAAACCCGTGCCTGCGCCGGCCAGCCAACCACTCCAGGAGGTCAGCCAATGACTAGTGAAAAATCGTTCCCGAAACGTCTGCCGGATCTCCGGCGAGGTCGGGATTACGGTGCCATGCTGCTGGCCTTGCTCATCGTGCTGGCGTTATCAGCGATTGTCCTGGCCGGAGCCGTCGATGTCTGGGCACTCCAGAGTCAGCGCGAGCGTGAACAGCAATTGCTTTACGCCGGAGCTCAATACCGCGAGGCGATACGGCGTTACTACTATGCAGCCCCGGCTGGTACGCCCAGGGTCCTGCCCGGCAATCTCCGGGTATTACTGGAAGACGACCGTTATCCCGTCCCGGTTCGTCACCTCCGGCGGCTGTATCCTGACCCGATCACCGGTGGGGCAGAATGGGGCCTGCTGCGTGCGGGTGACCGGATAACCGGCGTTTACAGCACGTCCGACGCCCTACCGCTCAAGCAGGCCGGATTTTCGCCGGAGAACGAAAACCTTGCCGGCAGATCGCATTACAAGGAGTGGGTTTTTGCGCTCTCAGGTGCCACCGTGCCCAGCGGCATCCCGGTGCCCGGTGCGGCACAAAAAAATATTCCCTAGAACGTTTCTAAAACATCCCAGGCCAAGAAAGCAAAAAATGACTATCCACCTGTTACTGATTGATGACAACATCCTGTTTCGCAAAGGTCTTGCCGCCCTGCTCTCGCTACAGAACGGGCTGGCGGTTGTAGGCGACGTGGGCAGCGGCAGGGAAGCCGCGCAATTATCGCAGAGCCTCGGTCCCGATATTCTCCTGATTGACATCCGCTTGAGCGGCATCAACGGGCTCGATTCTGCGGTGCAAATCAAGCATCGTCTGCCCCAGATCAAGGCCATCATACTGACCCATTCCAAAACCGAAGACCATGTGCGTGCAGCGCTGCACGCCGGCATTGACGGTTACGTTCTCAAAGATGCCAGCCTTGATGAATTATTAATCGCCATACGCCATGTGGCAACAGGCAAAAAGTACCTGAGCCCCGAGGTCTCGGTGCTGGTTGTAGAAAACCTTCTGCATCTTGAACACGCTCACCTCAATCGTCCGAAACTCGGTCTGCTTACCCATAGGGAGCGCTCAGTGCTCCAGTTGATTGCCGAAGGTCATACCAACCGGGGCGCGGCAGAATTCCTGAGCGTCAGCCCCAAGACGATCGAAAAGCATCGTGCCAGCCTGAAACAAAAACTGGGCTTGCACAACACAACCGACATCACACTGGCCGCAGTGGAAATGGGTTTGATCGATCTGCCGCGATCGTTCTCGCGCCTGATGATGGCTACGCTTCCTCGCATCGATATTGTCCCGATCGATCCCGTCCGTGGCGTAGCGGCAATGGGATGCTCGCCAGCGATCATCGCCCTGAGCGCTGTGGAGCATCAGCCGGAGAGCAGGCCTGCCGAATAATCATCGCTAGGATACGGTAAAGTTTTCATCATCCACCGCATGAGCTGACCGCGTGCTCGACCCTGGTTCACTGCGCCAGTACCTTGCGATATTCACGCACCAGTTGCTCCGGTGAGGCGAATCCATTGATGCGCAGCCAGGGCTTGCCGGCAATCCCTCGCATCAGGGTCAACGGCTCGTGACTCATCTTGTCTGTGCGATAGTTGTCAAAAGCGAGCTGAACGGCTTTCACATCCTCGATCCGGCCAGTCAGAAATTTCCAGCGTTCACCGGCATGAAAACTTTTGGCGTACGTCTTGAGGCGCTGTGGCGTATCGTTCTCCGGATCAATTGAAATCGAGATCATGCGCAGGCTTTTCGCCTCACTTCCGAGTATGGCGGGAACCTCCGAAAATACCTTGCTCATGACAGGACAGATTGCGCCACAGCTGGTAAAAATAAAATTCATCATCACCGGGTCAGTACCGGTCAGCAATTCACGCAGGCGAACTGGCCGGTCGTTGACGTCGGTGAGCACCACATCCGGAATGACGTAGGCTTTTACCGAGCGGGTGTACGCGTCGGCTTCGCTGGCGTCAGGTTTGGGATGAATGTGCGTGTGCTTGTTGGTGTCGGCATCAGTAAGGGAGACTTTTTTTACCGGTATGACAGGTTCACCAACCCCATGCCCGAGTGCACTACCGGAAAAAAATAAGGTACTACCTGTCAGCCAGGCGAGCGCTACACCGGTACCAAGGTGTTTCAGATAAATAGTATGTCCAGCTTTCATGACGGTAATCTCCAGGTGAGGTGGACTGACAAATGACATCTTTTGAACATGGGTACATCGCACTTCGCAATACGCACTACGCACTACGCAAACAGATAAAAAATATACCTGTAGTCAGGGCTGTATCCCTAAGGTACGATCCAGCCGGAAACCGGCCTGAGCTGCCAGTCGGCGGGCCCGTCAACCTGGACGATGTAGCTGCCCTTCGAGGCATAACGCTGACCCGGCCCCAGACTCAGGTGCGGATAGATCGAGAGTTCGAGCGCCGTACCGAGCCGGTGCTCTATCCCTTCGAGCAGAAACTCGCGCGAATACGTGTCCATGCTGTGTGACACCAGCATCCCGACAACCGTCGCCGCCAGATAGGCGTTCATCTGTGATTTTTCATCGGAGAGCGCGATACCCTTGTTGTGCATCCAGCGTCTGGCAAGTTCAACCCGTGTATCACGCACTGCGGGCAAATCCTGTGGATAGATGAGCCGTACACGGCTATCGGCAATGGCCGCGAGACCAGTTCGCTGGCCGGTCATGAGGCTAGCAGAAAGGTAGACCATCCTGACCTGCGAACCGGCTGCCATCAGCGCCTGCGCCCGGACCATGTCTTGCGGCGGCAGCCATAGCACCAGCGTGACATGCGGTATCTGCCGTGACAGCTTCTGCCAGAACGCCGCATCAGGCACTGTATCGAGTACCCGCGAAACAGGGGCGACGCCCGTTGCAGTCGTCCACGCCAGGCGAAATGCCCCGGCAGCGGCAACGCTGGCTTCGTCATTACCATACACCTGCATCACGGCGCCGCGCTCACCTTCACTATGCAGGAACCTGGCCAGTGCCTGCGCCTCCAGCGTCATCCCGCGGGACAAATAAACGGTATAGAAATCGCGCTCAGCCAGCACCGGTACATCGACCTGGGGAAAGATGCAGGGAATCTCGTAGCGTTCACTGAATTCGTGAATAGGTCGCCAGCTTGCATTACCCAGTCCACTGACCATTGCAAACACGGGCTGCGCCCTGTCATACGCCTCAAGTTGCTGCGCCCATGTGTCGCTCGTCCCGCTCAGGTCCCAGACGTGCAGGACCCATTCACGGTAGGTGCGCTTGAGGCGCACAGTACCGGCTGTTTCACGCCGGATCTCGGTGCGCATTCCCAGGTTGCGGTCTTGCATGAAGGTCCGCAGCACCTGCAGCAATGCGTCGCGTCGCACCGGATCCGTACCAGGCTGAATGACAGTCGCAAAATGTATCGTGTCCGCAGTGACGCCAGGAGAGACCCGCAGCGAAAGCGTCTTGAGATAGGCCGCAAGTGACGCCATCTCGTCCGGTTCCAGTGCATAACGAGGCATGGAAGGGCTGAGCGCCCGCCCGGTCACATCCACCCCTTCGCGGATGGCCCGCGCCAGCGCAGTGTCATCGTAGACCGGGCGCTGGCGGGTGCCGGCAAAGGCCGCCGTCCGGGCGAAACGCAAGGTACCGGCGTTCAAACGGGCTGCTTGCGCGAGCGACAGCCCGGCGCTGGCGAGTGCCTCAGGGTCGGTATGCGTGCTGACCAAATCCGCCGTTACCGGCGTGAGCTGCGCGCCAAAAAGGGTCGGACCGGTGATCGGGCGAATCTCGACCGGACCCTCGCTGGAGCCGTAACCGCTACGACGGTGACAGGTGATGCAGGCTGCATCCTGACCCGCGAGCCTCACCTTGGCCGGGGCAAGTCCTTGCAGAACTTGCCCCGAGGGCAGAATCCCCTCACGGTAGATGCGCCGTCCGGTTTCCAGCACGCTGGCATCCGTACCGGGACGCTCCGCCGCAGGCGTCTGGTGCACTACCGACAGTAGCGCGATCAGCAGCGCTGTCACCAATCCGGCGACCCCGGCAAGCACACGACTTTCCAGAATCCTGTTCAAGCGTGGCCGGACCAGGTTTTTCATTGGACGCTGACGGTTACCGTCGCATTGTTCGAACTCGCGCCGAGGCGATCCTTCACGTTATAGGTAAAAGTTTCCGTTCCCCGGTAGCCGATTTTTGGCATATAAACCAAGGTCCCATTCGTGTTGACCGTTACCGTACCGCCCTTGTTGGGAGTGCTGACAATCTTGACGCTCGCCGGATTCAGGTTGCCATCGGCATCGGTATCGTTAGCGAGCACATTGAGTACCTGCGCCGTATAGCTCGCCTTGGCACGGTACAGGACGGTAAATGTGTCGTTGGCTGCGACCGGGGCGTGATTGACGTTGTTGGCCACAGTCACGGTCACCGACGCCGTCGCCTCGTTACCCGCCGCGTCAGCCGCCAGTACCTTGAGTGTATGCGGGCCATTGAGCGCTTGCGCGGTGTTCCAGGCGAAGGAATACGGCGTCGCCGTAACGCTGGAAGTCAGGATGCCATCGACGTAGAATGCCACTTTTACCACCCTGACATTGTCCGAGGCAATCGCAGAAACAGTGGTGGTGCCGGATACGGTGGCCGCTACGGCAGGGGCGCTGACTGACACGGCAGGCGGTGTGGTATCCGGCAGGGCGTTCGACACCGTCACCGTGACAGGTGCGGTAGCGGCAGAGTTGTTCGCTGCATCGCTCGCAAGCGCAGAAAGGGTATGCGGGCCATTGGGCAAGACCGTGGTGTCCCAGACAAACGAGTAAGGTGAGACCGTGTCCGTGACAAAGAAAATGCCATCGACATAGAGGTCGACCTTGACGACTCCCACGGCGTCGGTTGCCGCCACGTCTACCACCACCAACCCGGCAACGCTGGCACCGCCAAGCGGCGCGCTCATGGCCACTGCCGGGCTGGTCGTGTCGGGCGGTGGCAGGTAATTTGTTGCGGCACTGACCGCGGCGAACGCATCCACGCGTCCATGGCCAAAATTCTGGTCATAGCCATTACCGCCCGGGGCAAAAGCGGTCGCCTCCAGTAGCTGAGTCACCACGCCCGGCGTCAGTTTGCTGTTGGAAGCGAACATCAGCGCGGCAACCCCCGCAACGACAGGACTGGCCAGCGACGTACCGGAATCGGTAGCGTACAGGCCGAACATCGCCGTCGTTTGTATGTTGGTGCCCGGCGCCGACAGGTCGACAAACCCACCGGTACTGGAAAAATAAGCCAGCCCGTCGGTTTCGTCGGTGGCCGAGACCGACAGGATAAACGGATTTTCAGCCGTCGGATCAACGCAGGCGCAGTTACCCGAGGCGGCAACCACCAGCGCCCCGTGATTGTAGGCATATTCTGCACTGGTACGGATTGTGGCATTACCGGCGACCCCGTTAAAGCTCAGGTTCACAATGCGGGCACCATGATCCACGGCCCAGACGATACCGTTACCGATACTGACTGAGGTGGCACGTCCGGTGCTGTCGGTGACACGCACGGGCATGATCGGCGCAGCACCGGCGACGCCGGCAATACCTGCGGCATTATTGGTCAGCGCACCGGCCACACCCGCCACTTCGGTACCGTGACCGGACTGGTCACTCGTATCGGTAGAATTGCTGTAAGTGTTGTAGCCGGTCACCAGTTTTCCGGCAAAATCAGGATGGGTCGCCTCAATGCCGCTGTCGAGAATAGCGATGACAGCTCCTGGAGTACCCTGGGTCAGGTCCCAGGTTTGCGGCGCAAGAATCTTGGGCAGATGCCATTGGTTGGCATACTGCGGATCATTGGGGGTCATGGCTGGCTCGAAGATATAATTCTTCTCGACAAATTTCACCTCCCGCCGCAGCGCCATCTTGCGCTGTAGCGCTTCCAGCATTGCCGCGGGAACGCGGATATGCACCACATTATTGCTCGGTCCGATACCTCTGACGAAGCTGGCGCCGTGGTCACGGTAAAACGCATAACGCCCTGCCGGCCCGGTACCGGCACGGAACCCGACCAGCAGTTCGCCGTCGACCCAGCGCGCCGGCTGCTGGGCCTGTGCCACACTGCCTGTAATCAGGACCGCAAGGCCGAGCACCAGCGCCGTCAGGCGAGGTAATCTGCCGTTCACACCGGATGGCATCAGCACTGGCTTTCCGGGCTGCCCTGTCCTCAGAGAGGGATAAGGTGGTTTCGTCTGCATGTCCTGCTTCCTATGATCACTACGCCATTCGTTCAGCCAGTCACAATGTCATTGGCTGTCTCGCCATCACTGCATCGTCCTTCGCCCTCACTGCGCAATCACCGGCCCCAGCCTTGCCTCCCCCATCGCCACGGTCACTTCCCCCCCCGGCTTGATCGCACTTCGCAGGTTGGGATAAAGGATGTAAAACACCTGGCCCTGGCCGAATCTGGCACCGCGCAATGCGTTATGCGGTGCCATCAGGGGCGGATTGTCACCGGCAATAAGCACCGGTGTCTGCGCCGCATTGCCTAGCAGCGCCCGCGCCTTGGCCGCATCCAGGATCTTGAAGCGCACGTCTACCAGGCCGCCTGAAGCAGTCAGGCTGATCTGCGTGACCTGTATGCCGTAGTGCATTTCAAGCGCGCCAGGCGGGGGGATTTGCGGTGCCGGCTTAGGCGTAAGCGGCGTACTTGCGACCGGATTGAGGGGTGCGACGCTGGCACCAATCTGCGTCCCTTGGGTCGCGCAGCCACCCACCATCAGCGGCAGCAGCAACGCTATCAGGATCATTTTGTGACGGGTATTTACCATGATTGTCTTTCCTCAATTCACTGTAATGGTGGCCGTCGCCGTGGATTTAGCCCCATTCAGATTTTCCGTATAGGTGAATGTGTAGGTACCCCGTTTTGAGGACTGGCGCGTTGCATTCGTCGTCGCGGAGGTTGACGCAGCAAGGGTTACCCGATACGATCCATCGGTACAAACACCAGTCACAGTCGCAGTCCCGCAGGTCACCTGGAGTGTCCCGGTACCGGTTCCAGATGTTCTTACCGGACCGCTCACAAGAGTGGCTGTGCGACCTGCCGCTCCGACCGGCAGGTCGTTGGCAAGCACGCCAGCAGCTACAGTGACGTCACTTGTCTGAGTCAAGCTGGTATTAGCCGTTATCGTACGGCTGTCGTTCACCGCCCGGATCACGGTCAGCGTCGCGCTCGACACGGTACTCCAATTGGTTGCGGCGTCCTGCATGCGGACATACACGGTGTGCGTACCACCCGTTAAAGTGCCGGTATTGATTGTCGCGACGGTGCCATTAAACGCCGTCGCATTGGCAGGTGGCGTTGCCGTGCCATCAATCCAGTACTGCCCGCCGGCAATCCCGGTTCCGGCATCACTAGCCACGACAGCTAGGGCTGTTCCAGGCGCGCCGGATGCCACTGTATTCGGGGTCAGTGTGAAGCTACTAAGCACAGGCGCGACCTTGTCTATCGTCAGGGTGGCCGAACTTTTCACGCCCCAGTTACCCGTCGCATCCTTACCATGGACGTACAGGGTGTGAGGGCCGTTGCTCAGGGCGTTGATGGTCGCCAGCGGAATATCGGCGTAGGCCAGCTCGGTGGCTCCGTTCCAGCTGCCATCGGATGGAACCAGCGGGAAACCGGAACCGTTCGCACCAGTCGCCGTATCAATAAAGGCTTCTGCAGCGCTCACCGTCGATCCTGTGCTCGCCATTGTTGCGGTGAGGCGGACCACTTGTTGGGTCGTGCTGAGCGCCCGCGCACCGTTATTGGGATCGGGCGTGACGCTGACACCGGAAGTAACCGGAGCGCTGGCAACCACGTTGAGAGTGATGCCAGCGAAGTCACCCCAGTTACCCAGCGCATCCCTGCTGCGCACCGACACGGTGTGGGGTCCCGCTGCAAGTCCGGCCGGAAGGATTGCGTTGATGCTACGCACAGGTGCAGCAGCACCGCCCATGGTCATGGCCACTGCCGTACCACTGTCAATCTTGTATTCAGCCTCGACGGTATTGGCACCACCGGTTGTGCTGTCATTACCCGTCGCACTGAGCGCAACGCTGACCGTACCGTTACTCGGATTGGGCGTGAGGGTCAGGCCACCCGTGAGTGGTCCGGCCTTGTCAAGATTGAGGGCCGCAGAACTGAAGGCACCCCATTTATTGTTGGCATCCTTGCCGTGCACATACAGGGTGTGCTTGCCGGAAGGCAGTGCAGCCATTTGCAATGGCGAGAGCATGGTGTTGACCGACAAAGTGGCCGTGCCAAAGGCGCCGCTGATGGCGGTTCCGCTACCGCCGGTGCCGTTTGTGCCAATGAAGTATTCGGCCGCGGCGACGGTCGATGAAGTGCTGCTGATCGAGGCACTCAGGGCGACATTCAGGAGTCCGTTCGACGGGTTCGGCGTCAGCACCCCGGCACTTGTTTTTGGTCCAGTGTCCGCTGCGGCCCCGGTTCCGGCAGTCAGGAAAGTGAGCATGCCACCAAAGGCGTTGTCAGCACCGTTGTTGTGCAGCGCCAGGCTGGCATCGTAGATCGCGAACAGATTCGTGCCGGTGACGCCCGGAACGGTGACAATCGCGTCCGCGGTCTGTCCGGGCGACAGCGTTTCTGCCGCCACGTTATGGTTTAGTGCCGGTACAAGGCTCGCATCCTTTGCGACAAAATTCTGCCGCAAGCCAAGTACCGCCATGGAATGATGCCGGATACCGGCATTAACGTAACGCAGCAGCACTTTGTTGCCGGCCGCGCTGGCAACCGGAGTCGTCTCGGGATAGGCCTTGCCGTTAATCAGAAAGTAGCTAGGTGCATAGTTGCGCATATCGAAAGTGGCCGGACTGGCGCTGTTGTTCAGCGCCGGATCAATTTCGCTCAGTACCAGTACCGCCGAATCATTGACTACGGTTGACGCGCCATAAGCCGCTGCAGCCGGCGCACTCATGGTAAATGAAGTGCCGTCCGTCACCGCAATAATAGTCGTACCGGACGCAATGCCGGCACCACTGACGACCGCACCCAGGTCGCCGGCCAAGATCGCTGCATCAGTGACCAGCGCGGATCCACTGGTGTAAGTTGCTGCTGCGTCAGACCTGGCAAGCGCGCCAGCGGCAACAGCTGTCACCGAAAGTCCTGTGAACGGTACCGCGGCTGGCAAGACGACCAGTGCGCCATAAAGACCCATGGCGGTCTGATATTCGGCATTCGGCAAGAGCGCGGCTTCGTAAAGGAAGGTCCCGGGATTACTGGCGGTGAAGGTATAAGTCTTATTTCCGTAAGCGCTGGCAGTGGCTGCCACGGCACCCGTCGTATCCGGCACCAGGCTCTGCCCCTGGAACAGCAGGCCAGTGGCTTGCGCGAGACTGTTGTAGAGATTCACCGTCACAATGTCACCAGCGCTAACCTGAATGACCGGTCCTCCGGGCGCGCTGAGGGGAGTGCTGGCCGGACAGGTTCCCGCCACAAAACCCAGGATATTGATGGCACTGGCTGCGCCAGGCAGGCTGGCACTGCCGCTGGTAGCACACAGGTCGACAGCGACGTTCGCCGCGCAGGCCACACCGCTGCCCGACAGCAGCAGCGCCAGCGGGATACCCGGCAACCGGTTACACCACGTTGATTTCTTTTGCATCATCTTAAGCATGTCTCTCTCCTGGCTTACAGCAGTCTTGATCGGGTTACAGGCAGTTGTTTGGCAGTGGCGGATCAATCCGCACATACGTGATCGGTCCGCTCATGTTCACGCCCCAAGACGTGATCTGGAACAGCGCGTGATTGTGCGAAACGATGTAATACTCACCGCAGGTATTGAGCGTCGAGGCCCCCGGCGGCAGCGTACCGGTTTTGCCCAGATAAGGACTGCCGCTGTAAAACATGCCGAATTGCTGATTGTTCACCTGCGGAACTGTCACAGGAACCGGATTTGTCTCGGAATAATTTTCTGCGTCGTACCATTTGAAAATCACGTCCCAGGCCTGTCCGGGACCAATATTGATGGCAAATTTTTCAAAGGAAAGATCCTGACCCGGTACCGCGGCGGCGCTGCGCGGGCCTTCCAGTGCGCGTCCGTCGCGCCCGATCACCAGGCCATTGTTACCATGGGGGTGGAAGGGAAATTCCTCCGAACCGACATTAAGATAATGGATGGCACCAGGGTAGGGGTGAGCGATGCGATCAAATGGGTGGATGCGCGCCAGTGCCCCATACGGTTGATCCGGTAAAAACGGGGAGAAGTTGTCGGAAATCGAGTCTGGAAAGCCGCGGCCATTGATCAGCCAGTAGCGTGGATGGTAGCCATTGAGGTCGAAAGACTGGCCATTTTCAGCGGCCTGATGCTGGTAAGGATCAATCTCCGAAAGCAGTACCATGAACTCTTCACCGGGCGTGAACTGGCTGTCGGGACGGTTATACATAAAACCCGCCCCTGCGGCGGGCCGCACTATGAGAGCGCCAAACAAACCCATGCGAACCTGCTTCTGCGGATTGGTGCCGCTCTCGTAAAGGAAACTTCCCGGATTGGATGCCACGAAGCTGTAGCTCACGCTACCGCCGTTTTTCGTAGCGACGTTGGTCAGCGAAGTGAGTTTACCGGCAGTGTCGAATTGCGGTTGTGCCGCAGCGCCATTGGCCTGCACGCCCTCCTGGCCGGGGAAGATGATTGACACGTCTTCGGGTAAGGTATTATTGAGAATCACCGTGACGGTATCCCCCTCATTGACACACAATACCGGGCCCGGGTGCTGAAAAGCACCGCCGCCCTGGCCGTAACCCCACATGAACATGGTGTTGCTATCAGGCAGCTGGATGTAGCCGACCCGGGCATCAAGTACAAAGCTCGGGTTCGGGCTGGCTGCCGTGGTGCAGGCGACCCCTACCGCAGGTGACGCGGCGTACACAGCTGCCGTCTGGAACAGTGACGTAAAGCCGGCAAGCAGACATACACACCCCAGACTAAAGGTTTTTGCACTCCCGGTTCGGCTAAAAAATGATGTAAGCATGATGAATTTCTCCTCGCAGATCGTGCTGGTAGGGGCTAAGTGTTCGGTAAGGTCTGGGACGGCAGCGTACCGACGGGATAAACGCGCACCTCGGTTCTCCGGCCACCGTATTTGGCTGTACCTGCCGCAGCCAGGTTGTTCGAGCGTTCATAGGCCCGGTCATAGAGGACGTAGGTATCGTAGGCACCGGTACCGGAGTGCGCCGGTGCAATAAAAATGGCATCAACGCTTTCGCCTGCGCCAAACGACACCGTACTGGCTTCGTAACTGGTATCGGTGCCGTCGCGCCCCTTCATCGGCGTTGCATCCTTACCGACAATTTTCATCTTGATCCCCGTCAGGGTCATCGCCGATTCGCGGAAACCCAGGTTGGCAAAACGCAGCAGCACACGCTCGCCGGCATTGCATGTCACTAGCGCAGACAGTGGCTGGAATTGCAGGTGCTCGAAGCCGGGAGTGACCATCAGGTCACCGTTCTGGTCTGTCTGTACGTTCAGGGAATTCGTGGATGAGGCAAGGTTCAGCGGTGAATTGGGGGCCAGTGTATCCGGATAGACCCGCCCGTTGAGCAGCACAAAGTCGGCGCGGTAGTCACTCCACTCCGGCAGCTGGATATGTGCGTCGGCCCAGTGCGAGTCGGCCCACACTTCAGAGCAGAACATCGCAAATTCACGGTGGTAGCCAGTTGCGCCATTACCGTCGTTGTAGGCAAATTTGGTAAAGCCACCGACGGCTTGACCGTTCTGTAACGGCCGCACAAATACCGGGCCATTCATGCCCATGTGAACGTGTTCCACATCTTCAACGTGGCAGTGAAACATATAGGTACCGGGATCACGCGGACGATAGACGTACTGAAAGGTCCGCCCGGCGGTCACCGCGACCGAGCCGGTCGGTTCACCGTCAAAAAAAGTGATCACGTTACGAAAACCGTGCCAGTGGATGGTATGCGCGTCGAACAGGTCAGGCCGCAGCGCCAGTCCCAGGTTAGTCAGCTGCAGGCGAAAGTCTTTGGGAGCGGCCGGATTAAACTGGTTGACCCAAAACATCGGTGCGCTGTGCTGCGCCTTGTTCTTCTGGTTTGCGCGTTGCGTGTCGGTCATTCCGGTCACATTGCGGAAGCCAAAAATATAGGTACTGAACAAAGGAGGGGCAAGAACATCCGGATGAACCAGGCCCAAAGCGGGCGAGGTGATTGATGGACTCTTGGGCAGGCTGATCCAGCCGTCGGTACCGGCATAAAACAGGTCGGGTGGGTACGCCGTCTGCGCCCTGGCCTCGGACATGCTAACCGGCCCCAATAACTTCTTCAATGGGTAAGGCACAATGCCCATTCCCGCTGCTGCGACGGTCACACCGCCTGCCATCTTGAAAAAGCGACGGCGGCTGGGTGACTGATTTGCTGAACGATTGGTCATTTCAAATCTCCTGTTAGGTTCCTGAGGCAGTGCGAATCGGTAATCCGCACTGCCTACTTTCCGTTTTAGGGCAGCGTGCCGCCGCTGAAGTTGTCGGCACGGGCGTTGGTCGGCAACATGATACCGATCCGGCCGCCAACTGTTCCCTGCGTCCATGCACCGGCACCCGTCGTCGGGATCGCGACGCTGCCGACGAATGTCGTGACTGCGGCAGCGGTCGTCCTCCACACGTACACGTTACCGGTCGCGTCAGCTACCGCCGACAGCGTGTCGTTGGTGGCAAATATCACTGGGAAAGTGGCGCGTGTAGTGACAGTTAGTCCCGAGTTTGTAGTCGTTCCGACCGTGACCGATGAGCCCGTATAGAAGACACGGATATAGTTTGCAGGAGTATTGGCATTACCACCGCTCGCCTTCATGAACAGGAACGATCCATTGGCTGGTGTGTTAGCGAAGGTGAAAGCCGCACCCTGCTTTGCGCCAAACACATTGCCCGGGCCATTCCACATGGCCCATCCAGCCAAAGCTGCAGAGGCTTGATTGCTATTGACCCGGATTGATGCGTTGCTAAACAAAACGATCTGACTCCAGTTCGTGCCAAGCGTGTTCGAGTTCGTCCGGTTGAAACTGTCGAGCACTGGCAGCGTCGGCAGCGCGAGCGCGACCGTGTTGGTGTCCGTCGCGCTGTTGTTACCAGCTACCGGATCGGTCGTGCCGGCAGGTGCCGCTACTGTGGCCGTGTTCACCACGCTGCCGGTCGCCGTTGTCGAGACTGTGGCACTGACGGTGAAACTCGCGCTGCCACCGCTGGTGAGGCTCACCGTTGTGGCGATGTTGCCGCTACCGCTGGCTGCACCGCAGCTCAATGCCGGTGCACACGTCCAGGTCACACCCGTCAGTGCGGCGGGCATATTGTCCGTCACCCTTGCGCCACTGACCGCATCAGGTCCGGCATTGCTGACAACGATGGTGTAGACCAGCGTCTGACCCGGGGTGACCGTAGTCACGCCATCGCTCATGCTGATACCCAGGTTCGCCGTAGCGGCCGGGACTTCATCGGCACCGATGTCATACGCACCGAAGGCTGGACGAGCCTGGCCATCAATATCATTGATCGGCGCATTCAAACCATTCTTGCTCGCAGCTCCCGCGTTATAAGCCCGGGAAGTCGCAGTAATATGGTAGTTACCCATCAGGTTAGGTGGCAGGTCAGCAGAGATCATGATGGCACCCAGAAAGGCCGGGTTGTTGCGCCAGGTGTTAAAGGTCACCGCAATGTCGTAAGGTGCGATCACCGAAGGGTCACTGCCAACGACGTTGGTCGGCGAGGCAATGACACCGGCAACGCTCTGCAACACCGAGTTGGTCGGCGCCAGCAACTGCCCTGCGGTTCCATCAGCCACGCCCATATCCCAATAATTGGCATCTGCAACACTGAGGCCAGTGACGGATCCGGCGGTGCGCGTACCGGCCCGGTTATCCCAGAAGATGTTATTGAACAGCAGTGGATTACTGAAGACGGCTGAGCCGTTCGGTAGCGTGGCCTGCAACATATCACTGTTCACCGAAGTCGCCAACCCGGCCGGTGCTGCAGCGCCATTGCTGGTCACTGCCGTCGCGGTCGTGAGATTTTTCATGATCGTGTTGTTGTAGATACGGACATCGGGGGCATCATTGAGTGCGATACCACCGCCTTCATGCGTCGACACATTGTTCACGATGAAATTGTTATAGACGTTCATCGGGAAGTTGCCGGCCATCAGGAAGCGAATGCCGCCGCCATCATCATTTGCCAGATTTGCCTGAATCAGGTTGCCGTAGATACTCACTGGCCCGGAGCCCTGCGAAAGTGTGGTGGTGGTCGCCGGCAGCGCACCGGCGATCATGATGCCGCCACCCTCGTCGAACGAGCGGTTGAAGTAAATGCGGTTCTTGCTGATCGCGCCGTTGGGGCTGTAACCCACTGCGCTCACGCCACCACCGTACTCGGACGAAAAATTACCGCAGATGTCGTTTGATGCCACCTGATAGCTGTCCGCACCGGTAAAGAGCCCGATACCGCCCGCCATATTGGTGCCGGCATTGGCGATCACCCGGTTGAACGCGATGACAATGTTCTCGTTGTGATTGTTAGTGTCCGGCACAGGCAGGTCAGGTGTCCCGATGCGGATGGTGCCATACGCGCCACCGTTATTCTGGACCACATTGTTGGTGATCTGCAGATTGCGGGCATAGGCATTGGCGAACACTGCGCCGCCCTGGGTGATGAGGCCGCCAGGCTGTCCGGTACGTACGCCACCGATCGGGTTGATGTTGCCGGGAAAGCCTTGCTGGTCGCCGCCACGCAGGTCAAAACCATCGATCGAGGGCGCAGTTTTAGCGCTGTATGCCATCGGGAAAGCCTTGCGGCTGGCGGCGTCACTACTACGGTTCGTCGGCGCAGGTACATAGACAGAGATCACCGCACCGTCGTAGATGACCGGATTACCACCCCAGTTGGGAATCGCGTTATTGTTGGCGCCCGGGGTCGTTTCCAGAGCGATCCGGGTCTGCCAGTCGGTCGCCACCGGGCTGTCACCGGCGAAAGCCGCGCCGTCGATGATGGAACCTCGCACAGAACCGTCAGGGCTGCCCGGACCGACACCTTGCAGCTTGACCTTGCCGGTGATGATCAGGTTTTCATAGTAGGCGCCACGCGGGTTCTGACGCGGATTGTCCAACGTTGGATTATTCGGATAGACCACGACCAGCGCATCCCTGCCATTACCAGCGGCGACATAGGCCGCTGCGGCATCCAGCGCTTTTTGGATCGCATGGTTGGCGCTGGCAGGTAACGTTTCAGCTGGCGCATAGGTTCTGCCCGGCCCGACCTCAAACAGAGACGGATTATAGTTGGCGGACGCATCACCGGTTGTCCGCAGGTAATGGTAAGTGAGCCCGTTGACCGTGCTCTGGCCATTGCCCGCCGTGATTGATAACTGATGCGGACCGGCCGCAACCGCTGTGTAGTTCAGCGGTGTCACCGTAATCGACGTGTCACTCCACGTAACACTCCAGTCAGCCGGCACTGGCGTCCCATCGAACTTGACTGCACCCGTCAGTTGGGCCGCCCCGAAACCCTGGCCCGTAATGGTAAAGGCCTGATTCAGCAGACCGTATGGCCGGTTGACTGCATAGATTTGAGGCGTTGCGTTGTCAAGCAAGCACATCAGCGGCGAGGTCGCCTGTCCGCCGGGTAGCTGCACGCTCACACCTACCTGCGTTGGCGCGAGGTCGGCTGGCACCAGCAGACCCGGAAGTGACTCGAATTCCGCCGCGATGGTACGGAACTGCGGATTGTAGTTCGGGTTCAGGCGACCCGGAACGCCCGGGTCATTACCAACGAAGCGATACAGGTTGGCGCAGACTCCGGAAGGCGTCGGGCAATTGATGCGGTTGGTCGATGGCAGCAAGACGTCGGCCAGGCCGTTGTAATCGGTCTCGACGGTTGTGACCAGACGGTTAGTCCAGTCATAGATCCCCACCGGGGCAAAAGGCATACCGGCCTTCTCGCCATAGGTCACGGACTTTGGATTACTAGAGAAATTAAGATCATCAATCATGATGAACCAGAGACGACCCGGGATCGGCACGTCGGTGAACAAGTTGAATGATGGGGCGACTGACTTGCCGTTATTGAGCGCAACGAGTTTCACGTTACATAGCGGCCTTGACATGCCCTCGAAGGAAGACTTGCCTGCTCCACCGGGAAACGACGCGTTGCCAGTGGAATCGACCGTATGCAAGGGCCCGGCACAAGCCGAAGGAGGAATAGCCGGGGTGAACAGGTCGCCATTACCGATGTTGAGATCTTCTTCGCGCGTCACTTTATAGATTGGACGATTCATCGCGTCATTGGGGATCACGACTTCCACCAGATAGTCGGCTGCCGGTAATGCGGTGAAGCTGCCACCGGTGCACACTGGAGCGGATGGGTCAGTGGCATCCAGAGTGCCGTTAAAGCACCCATCGCCAAAACCATAGTTACCGTCTACAGTGGCACCAAAATTAGCATCCGCAGTTCCCTGAGCGGTCGCATAGGTCGCAAACTGGATTCCCATCAGCGGAGCTTCGATACATCCCCGCCCCTCAACCAGCGGGAGCACCTGCTCATCGGTTCCATGTATCAACGGACTACCGTCGGGGCCGCGGGCGATGCAACCGGCCGGCCGTTGCCACGTCTCGCTCAGGTAGGTATTGAGCAAGGAACCTTTGGCAAAAGAGCCATCACCGGCTAGCTGGTATCGTTTCGACGGGTCGCACGAGAGCGCGCCATTGCACGCGACCGGAGAAAACAGCCTGACGGTCAGATTAGGGATACTGGGTTGCCAGTCTTCCACAGCGGCATAGCGCGGATCAATTTCATTGCGGGTCGTGTCATAGCTGACGGTGCCGACGATACCGCCATTGCGCGGATCAATACCATTTGTGCCGCTCGGGTCGTAGGCGTGCTTGCCCCAGTCCAGGCGACCGCTCAGGCCAATGATGGGATGCACGCTGACGTCCACGCCAGCACCGATCACCGTGGTTGGCGACAGTTGATTATCCGCCTGATACGTGACACCGGTCGTGTAATGGAGGTTGTCATACGCCTCCATCACCAGCCACTGCGTCATCGGATACGCGGCCTCGAACTTGTAATAGCCATCCGCATCTGTTTTTACCAAAGTAGAGCCGCGGTCCATCAGCGAATTTTCACGTTTGCGCATCGTCAGCGTATAGTTGGCCAGACCAGGTTCGCCCGGATCCCTGATACCATTGTGGTTCGTATCATTGAAAACATAACCGTCGAAAAATGTCCACCAGCCAGCCAGTGGAAGCACACCCATATCGAGCGTCTCGCCCTCGCCCACGGTGACGTTCACCAGATCAAGAATGGTGTTTTGCGGCTCATCCCACCAGGTGAGCGTATAAGTGCCGGCAGGAACATTGGGGATGGAAAAATTCCCGTTCACATCCCCTTTACCGACCCAGACGACCGTGTCGCCATTCCCCAGGTCGGTCAGCGTAACCACTGGAAACGGAATAGGCTTATCAATCTTCGCGCCCTGCATACCGCCCCAGATTTCGCCCGGCAAGCCGGCCACGCCACCGCTAGTCGGGACATAGATCTTGACGTTATTGACGACGCCCCTGATGCTTCCGGAACCGCTCAGTGCGGGCAAGACGCCATTACCCGATGGTGTACCTGGTACCGGCACATAGCCAAAAATGATGGCAGGGAAAGGCTCGCCGCCGATGATAAATTCGGTATCGAGCCCGGTGGCGCCTTCCATCACCCAGGCGTCCCAGTCATGATTACCTTCCAGTGTTGTCGTCTGGATCCAGCCAGAACCGTCCGGTGGCGTAACCGATAGCGCGTAGCGATTCGGGCCGAGGTTCGGGATCTTGACCTTGCCCTCCACCACGCCACCGGCAGGAGCTGTCGTGGTGGTGCCATCGGGCCGGGTCATTACCAGTCCGGTCGCAGCAACAGGGCAGCGCCCGGCAATGCCAGGCGCTACCGTACCGAGATCCACGCCGGCATTGACAACATAGCAAGCGCTCAGGCATTGGCCACCGCTACCCAAAACAAGATTACCGGCGGCATCGTATCTGGAGCATAACGGATGGCCGTAGACATTGGTCGTGACTTCGCCCAGATAATCGGTGATGTGCGCCTGAAAGCCGGCCAGACCATGTTCGGCCGGCAGGTCAGGGGCGCTGTTGACTGGCGAGATATCTTCAAATACGGCTGCCTGAATCTGCGCATCCGGAAGGGGGAAAGGCTGTAGTTCCACCTTCACTTCACCGGCGGGATCGGTTGGCGCTTTCCCTTGCCAGGTGACGTTACTGCCGGCAACGGTAAAATGCCGGCCGTCGAGTTTATAGCCGTCGGCAAGGACTGAAATCAGGTACCGGCCATCCGGCAAGGTCATCAAAGTTGCAAAATCATCCTGATTTCCCTGCGTGTAGATCGGACTGGAACCCGGTGTGCCGGCGATCGAGGTCCATGAGCAACTTGCCGGATATCCCGCATCCGAAGGACTGCAACCGGTCCCGGCTGAAGGTGAGCGCTGAACCGTTGTACCGGTATTATCGATATTGATCAGATATTTGTAGCTCGTGACAAGCGCTCCTTTCACGACGGGACCACCAGGTGCCTTGGGCTCACTGCGCGCGCTCACTACTTTTAACCCCACGTTGTTCGCCTGCGCGGCACCAAGGCCGGCGAAAGCGAAGAACGTGATCATGATCACCAAAAATGTGATCGCTCGGGTAAGCCGGACCAATGCGGATTTACTACATGCTTTCATGACGAAACTCCCCAGGAACAAACACACACATTAAAGGCGATGGATCACAGCCAAGACTTCAGGCTTTGAGTACCGGCGCGCGACTTTGGGACATCTGCGGATTGATTTGATATATCGCTTAATCCCATGGTACTGACCGCCAAGGTCGACTTCCATGTGGGTAAACCCGCTATATGCAGGATGGGGGAACACCCTATTTGCCATGCAGCCCCAGATTATTCTTGATCTCCGTACCGGTCCGCCCATACACACAAACAGCCGCCGCCATGCCCGCGTCTGCCGGCTGACAAGCTTGCAGGAACACCTTTTAGCGGGATCCGATCAATGCATTTCGATCAGTTTCTGGCAGGGCGGCGAGCAGTGCCTGCTGATACCGCGCCAAGACGTTGGGGACGTACTTCAATGTTTCAGTATTACCGGGGATACGGTAGCCAGCCCTGACCACCGAACCTTCACCGGCGTTGTACGCAGCTACCGCCAGTTCCATATCCTGGTTGAACCGATCCATCAGCCAGCGTAAATAACGGCTACCCGTCAGGATATTTTCACGTGGATTGAAGGCATCACTGCCGCCGAAACGGCGCGCTGTCGCAGGCATGAGTTGCATCAAGCCTTGAGCACCCTTGGGCGAAACTGCAAGCGGGTTATAGTTGGACTCCACTGAAATGACCGCATGAATCAGCTCGGCCGGCAAGCGGTAGGCGTTGCTGGCCTCCTCGATGAAAGGCAGAAAAACGCCCATGGCGGCTATATACGGCAGAGGTACCCGTGTAGCGGGCACCCTGGCGGATACCGTGGTAGCAACCGGCTCAGCCGCAGCTGCCACTACTAGCATTTTGACGTGGGCACTCTGGATATTGGAAAGAACCAGCGTCCCTGTTTCAGAGATGCCACCAAAAATTTGCGCATGAGCAGGACTCCCTGCAACCACCAGCGCGACACAGCTCATGAACGACAATAAGAGCGGCTTCATCCTTTTTCCCGATAGAGCCAAAAGAATTTTGACAGTAATGGGAAAATGGGAATGGCAACATGGGCACCACCCCTACTTAAGCGGTAGGGTAAACACCCGGTTCAATACATCTGCCCGGCACTCCGGTGGCCGGCACTCCGGTGGCCGGCACCCACGCCCGGTTATGCACTATTCAGGCGAGGCTGACTACCTGACCTTCAACATGATCTTGCCGATATGCGTGCTGCTTTCCATCAGCGCATGGGCTTGTGCCGCCTCTGCCAGCGGAAAGACCTGGTGGATGACCGGCTTGCAGCTACCGCTGGCGAGCATCGGCCAGACCGTCTTGAGCAAGGAACGGGCGATGCCGGCTTTCTCTGCTATCGAACGCGGACGCAAGGTTGATCCGGTAATGGTCAGGCGCTTGAGCATGATCGGTAACGCGTCGATCTGGGTGGTACTGCCTTGCAGGAAGGCGATTTGCACCAGCAGACCGTGCGGTGCCAGTGTCCAGATATTTTTGTTGATGTAGTCACCGCCAACCATGTCGAGAATCACGTCAACGCCGCGCTTGCCGGTAAAGGTGAGCGCTTCCTGGACAAAATCCTGTTCGCGGTAATTAATTGCCAGATCGGCCCCGATGCTGGTGCAAAATGCCGCTTTGGCTGCATTGCCAACCGTGGTGATGACTTTGGCACCCAGGGCTTTGCCAAGCTGGATGGCGGTCAGGCCGATGCCGCTGGAGCCACCGTGGATCAGCAGCGTTTGCTCTTTCCATGGGCGCTCACGGTCAAAAACATTGGTCCAGACGGTGAAATAATTTTCCGGCAATGCCGCCGCTTGCAGCAGATCAAGTCCCTCCGGAACCGGCAGGCAATGCAGGGCTGGCGCCGTGCAATACTCGGCATAACCGCCGCCAGCCGTTAATGCGCAGACCTGGTCACCGATATTCCAGGCAGTGACATCGTCTGCCTTGGCGACGATGATGCCGGACACTTCCAGACCCAGTACAGCCGACGCACCTGGCGGTGGCGGGTAGCTGCCGGAACGCTGAAAGACATCAGGACGGTTCACCCCAGCGTAGTGCACCGCTATCAGCACTTCGCCACTGGCTGGCTGGGGTAAAGGGCCTTCCTTGATCTGCAGGACAGCCGCGCTGCCGCCCGTGCCATGGTCAACGTAACGCATAGAAGTTTTCATCATAATCCTTGTAAATTAATTGACGTATGCAAGCAGTGTACAGCTCAGGCGTCCGGCAGGTCAGGCGACGGCGGACAACAGCTCGCGCAGGTTACGCTTGAGTAGTTTACCGTTGGCGTTACGTGAACCGGATCAAGCCTTAAAAAAGACGATGCTGGAGTACGGCATAAACGAGCGCACATCAATAGAATGGTACAACCGATGTGATGATATTGTCCCTGCCTTAACGAGACACCGGACATGCCAAGCGCGATTAATTATCCGAAAAATAGTACGAGATCCCACATCAGGCAACGGCGGAGCGCCAATGGTTTTTGTTAGTTTTTGTTAGTTTCTGTTACTCTCGTGCCGGTTCATATTTCCATCCTGTTTGAGAAAAAAATCATGAAAAGTAGTTTGAAAGGCGCCCTCGTCTACTCCACCGAGGTCGGTCGTATCTGTTCCGGATGCGGGCTTGCCATTGCGCAGTGCGCGTGCAATGGCCTGGCCAAGGCTGCGCCGCTGGGCGACGGTGTGGTGCGCGTGTCGCGCCAGACCAAGGGCCGGGGCGGCAAGAGTGTCACGGTTGTCAAAGGTCTGGCACTCGATGCGATCGCCCTCGCTTTACTGGGCAAACAATTACGCACCGCCTGCGGTTCCGGCGGAACGGTCAAGGATGGCGTAATTGAAGTGCAGGGCGACCATTGCGAGCTGGTGATGGAAATCTTGAAAAAACACGGCCATAGCGCGAAGCGCGCTGGTGGCTAAATGGAAATTTTCGCGTTGGTGTGCAAGTGAGCGCCGACGTGCAGCAAGCGATTAGTCCGCCGGCACTGGCAGGCCTGATCGGTTTGGAAGCCGCTGCTGCAAGCGGCATGGCGTGGAAGCCCGGAATCCGGAAGCAATATTTTTAGCGCCCTGTGAACGCAGCCGGACGCTTTTCAAAGAAAGCGTTGAGGCCTTCAGCGAAATCATGCGTGTCGGTACAGGCAAGAAAAGCAGCGTGCTCGACTTCCATTTGCACTGCCAGCGGTGTTTCAAATGACTGGCGTAACAGGGCTTTGATACGACCGAAGGCAAAGGTCGGTCCGTCCGCCAGGCGACGCGCCAATGCGTCGGTCTGCGCTTGCAGATCGGCTGACGGAACCACCCGGTTGACCAGATTCAAACGTAGTGCCTCTTGGGCATCAATCGTCTCTGCGAGTAGCGCCAGTTCCAACGCCTTGCGTAAGCCGACAATGCGCGGCAGGGACCACGAACTGGAACCGTCGAGCGAAGCGCCGATGCGCGAATACGCCAGCGTAAAACGGGCGTTATCCGCGGCGATTGCCAGATCGCACGCCATGGCCAGGCTGACGCCCGCACCGGCAACGGCGCCATGCAGCGAAGCGATAACCGGTTGGGATAACCCGGCCATCAAGGCAAGCGCTTCGTGTAAAGGACCAATGATAGAGTCGGCCGTCGTGCCCGCATTGGGAATATCGGCATGAAAGGCACCGATATCTCCGCCAGCCATGAAACCTTTACCGGCACCTTGCAAAATGATGACGCGAGCGGCCGGCTCGGACGCCAAGCTCCGGATGGCGCTCAAAAAAGCATTCGCAAGCGGCGCATCGATGGCATTCAGGACGGTCGGGCGATTGAAGGTAATGCGCGCAATACCGTTGTCTATCGTCAGTAAAAGTGGCGAGTTTTGTTGATCGTTAATAGAGTTCATATTGACTAAAAATCCTATGAAGTCGACAGGCGTCGGATTGAAATTTTTAAATGTTGACAGCATCAGTCTACCGATTTTTTGTGTTTTATGTCACGACAAACCGACTGGCAATTTTTTCTCCACACAGCAAATCGCTAAAGCCGGACGATTGCTTAACGTCGCGGCTGTCGCAGCGAAAGCCGCGACGAGTTTCATGGGGAACATATCGCATCTGGTACTGAGGAACGTCAAAGAGAAATCGGAAGTCCGATAAAAAAATGGACAGTAAGCACTCGCGTGCTGCACAGTCCAGTCCCAGTCCCAGTCCCGGTCTCAATTACGGTTTCAGCTCCAAAAACGGAGCTTGCCCAGCTGAATAGACCCCGTCCCCGAAAAACCGGTTCACCTTAATCTGTGCGACCTTAGCTGACATCGATCATGACAGTTAGCCACGTGAGGTATTAAACACGTTCAAGCCGGCGAACTGGCGATGTACCAGAACCCAGACGGAAGCGGCTGACCAAGAGCGATAAGCTTTCTGCCCGTTCCATCAATCCCGCTGAGGCAGCGTTCGTTTCTTCGGCCAGACTGGCGTTTTGCTGGGTATCATAATCCATACCTGCAATGGCGAGATTGACTTGCTCAATCCCCGAAGACTGCGCATCACTGACAGCGGTTATTTCTGCCATCATATCGGTCACACGCGTGATACTGACAACGATTTCTCGCATGGTGATTCCCGCTTGCTCGACTAGTTGCGCTCCAAGCTCCACTTTCTCAACGGAGTCCCCGATCAGGGTCTTGATTTCTTTGGCAGCGGCAGCAGAACGCTGCGCCAGGTTACGCACCTCAGAGGCGACAACCGCAAAACCACGTCCTTGCTCACCTGCGCGCGCAGCCTCTACCGCGGCATTGAGTGCCAGAATATTGGTTTGAAAAGCGATCCCATCGATCACGGCAATAATGTCGGCGATTTTTTTCGAAGAGTGATTAATCGTGTCCATTGTATCGACTACTTGCATCACCACAGTACCACCTTTAGCCGCCACTTCAGAAGCAGATCCGGCCAGGTGATTCGCCTGGCGCGCATTATCTGCATTTTGTCTTACCGTAGTAGAAAGTTGCTCCATTGACTCTGCGGTTCTACGCAATGCATCAGCTTGTGATGCGGTTCTCGACGCAAGCGAAGAACTCCCTGAAACAATTTGCGTTGACGAGGCAGCGATCGATTCCGTACCTTCACGCACTTCTCTGACGATCGTTCCCAGACCGTCATTCATTTCTCCCAGGGCCGTCAAGAGTGTCCCTATTTCATCCTTGCTCTGCACGTTGACTTCACAACTCAGGTCACCGTCAGCAACTGCTTGTGCCAGTTGGACCGCACCGTCTAACTGGATCGCAATGCGACGAGAAAAATAGATGCCGATAAAAATACTGGCAAAAATAACCAGGCACATCACAATTTCGCTAATGGCTGTTGTGTATTTACTATTATCACGAGAGCGATCAAAGTTCGCTTGCGCATCATCGATAATTTGTTTTTGTATTTTAGCCAACAAATCGGCTGGTGCCCTGTCCATTCCCTTCACACTTGCATCTCCGGCCACGGCATCAAAATCTGCGGACTTGAACGCGTCGAATCCTTTTCGATAGCCTTCGCCCATTTTGGCATGCGCCGCAAGGAATTCTGTCAACAGCACTTTTACCTCGCCTTGCGGGAGGGAGGCTTGAAGTTTTTTCATTGCTTCTTGCACCTCAGCTTCTTCCTTCTGAAATGAAGACCAGTACTTATCCAAGGACTTTGGATCTTTACCCCGTAATAAGGTATTTTTCCATTCTTGTACCTGTGTTTTAAATTGCACTAAACTCAAGCCGATGATGCGCTCATTGCCGTAGTCGACGCTGATAATCCGGGCATATTGATCGTTCGTCCCGACTAACTTGTAAATGCCGAAAAGACCAGCAAAAGCCGTCAGCATGACCAGCGAAGAAAATAATACCGGGAGTTTTATATTGATCTTCATTAGGCAAAACCTTTCCAAAAAGACACTCCACTATACCGTTATTATTAAATACGTGTTTTAGAGATACCATTTACTTAAACCCTGTTTTGTTCACGCTTTAAGCTCGGAAATTTGCAATGATAAATTCATCGGCTCCTGCAGATTGAGCGCGCAAGGATCGTCAAGACGGACAAAAAGAACCGCGCAACGGTTGAGTGCCTCATCATCACGCACAAAGACTGCGGCGCCTCGACGAACAACAACGCCGGGGTCCATGCCACAATTGTTCAATTTCTTGATAAAAAAATATAGGCTGGACGAGAAAAATACCATTCACAGAATCCCGGATAGTATTTTCCGGGTACAGCTGGCGAAAAAACTCTCTGCCGATACGCATCGCTGTTATCGAGACGAATGGTATGGAATTAATTTGGAGCTATGAATAATTCAAATATCGTTAAAAAATTTACTAAATGTGTCGGAAATTTTTACACTTGAAAAAGTCGACCGAGATGAAATATCTCCAAGTTATTGATTTCAATCAATTATTACTTTCAGGCATATATATTGCTTTTACTACGGATATACAAACAATATATAAAGAGATGATATGAAAACGTCGGCATTCCAAAAATTACTCGGCCTGATGGCTCTGGTCTTGAGCAGCAGCCTGTCGGCAGCACCGATTGTGCTCGGCAGCGCCGACGCCGACAACGCCGGGGTCTTCACCCTGGCGACACCCCAGACCGGTGATTTGTTTGTACGCTTTGACCTCGGTTTCACCGGCACCGTCAGTACCAACGACTTTGCTGCGCTGTGGTTTGACAACATCACGACCGGCCAACATACTAATCGCCCCAATTTTGGCCTGAAAGCCAATTCAGGAGCGGCAGGCTCAGACTATTTCGCCCGCACTTCGGGCGTAAGTGGCGTGTTCGACACAAGCCCATCGGTTCAGGTCTCTAACGGCTCTACAGTAAATTTGTTCGCTCATCTGTACAAGACCGGGACTTCCCTTACCTACAACGAGCTTGATCTCTGGATCGGTTCATCCCTCTCAAGCGTCGCCTTGCTGAACACGACAGCCGATGTGATTGCCACTGGCAGCACTGGCTTGTCCTCCGTGTCTTTTCTGGGATTTCGTAACGCCAACCTGACCGGCGATAAAGTCACGATCAGCAATTTTTCGTTCACCAACAGCGTACCTGAACCGGGTAGCTGGGCGTTGATGGCGCTGGCACTAATGGGATTAACGGCTGTCACATACCGCCGCAAAACATAAAACCGCATTCACTTGTGCACTACCCGGAGAGCATGCCTGAGGCGTGCTCTTGCGTGCTCATGCGTGAACTCATAGAACAAGTAGTCGCATTGCCGTAGTCAACATCCACTCCCCCGTCAAAATCAGGATCAGGCCTGAACCACTCGATCTGCATTCTCTCCTCCAGACCCCCTCCTTCTGCTATCCTTCCGGGCAGGCACGCTCGCAGCCATAACGCGGCCAGCGCCGTTCACATCACACCTTCGCCATTGATCACAATCAATTAATAACGACTCATAACACATGCGATTACAAGGCAAACTCTCTCATTGGAATGATGCGAAAGGCATCGGTACCATCACATGGAACGCAAGTAATGACAGGGTCTTTGTCCATATCAGCGCTTTTACGAATAGTCGTCGGCGGCCCGCGGAAGGCGATATTGTCACGTATGAAGTCGAGCAGGATCAGAACGGAAAATTGAAGGCAGTCCGTGTTTCTTTTCCACAAAGCCGCCCTGATACAGTTAACAGGCAGTTCAAGGCAAAGCGTGGCCTTGTGACTGGCAGCGTCACTGCCCTGTTCCTGATCTATGTATCAGGCGCATTATTGACCGGGCGCATTGAGCGCAGTGTCGCCGGCATTTACACCGCAATGAGCATCATTACTTTCATTACCTATTCCATCGACAAAAACGCGGCACAGCAAGGAAGATGGCGCATCAAAGAAAGTACCTTGCACATGATGGCACTTTTTGGCGGCTGGCCCGGTGCCTGGGTAGCGCAAGTCATCACACGCCACAAAACGGTGAAAGCATCTTTTCAACGCGTTTTTTTAGGAACCTTGATAATAAATATTTTAGGTTTTATTTTGTACTCATCACCGGAAATCTCACATACCGTTTTGACGTTTTTAATACGGGTATAAAGGGCTGTCCCGCCTCACTTTCCACCCGATACCCCACGCCGGTGGAATACAGGCATCAGCATACCGACTATACTGGGCGAACTAACGCAATGAGCGGTCCGGTCATTTGCAATCAGCGTCCAGCATCAACACACAAAGAAAAAACACTATGGCCAAACCAGCCGACAGCAAATCTGCCACTGCATTCTCGAAGAGTTTTACAGGAAGCCTGACTGATCCAAACGGGAATATACGTCACTTTATCCAGGGAGCCTGTTGCCGTAACAATGACTTGCCAGCCATTGAATATGCCGATGGCAGCAAGATCTGGTACAAGGAAAACCCGAAACGCAGCGAGGGATTTGGCCAGCGTTCTGAAATTCAGCACCGGGTTGGTGGCGCTTCAGCCATGTATGCCAATGGTGATGAACACTGGATGCAGAACGGCATTTTTCACCGTGAAGATGGCGAGCCGGCCTTCATTTCCAAGTCAGTCAAAAAATGGTTTATCAACGGCAAACTCATTAAAATTGAGATCATCAAAGAATGAGCTTGAGAGTGAGGTACGGCCAACCCGCTCTGAGCACGCTTCGCTAATTTCCGAGGATTTTTAACTCATCCCGATAAGCGCATTGCCGGTTCACACTCGGCCTCAGGCTCATCACACGAATTGATACTCTGCACGGGCAGGTCTGGCGCAAAGTTCACGGCTCTTCAGCGATTCCGGGAGCCACTCGACTATTAGTGAGAAAATCACTTGGCACGCGCTACTTTTTTCTGAAAATACTGGCATTCCTGCCCGGAAGATTCAATCACATCCAGAATGGGCTGACGCTGGCTTTTGAAGTCAAACGCACGACAGCCATATCTGAAATTGGGGTCGTGCGTGATGAAGTAGTGACTGCAGTCATTACAGCCCGGCGGCTTGTTAATTGGCTTAATGAGCGACTTGTTATCCATAATTTATTGTGTTGATACAGGCAAGGTAATTTGGTGATTCTCACAGGCATTATGCGCGGAATCACCGTCTGGTGCAGCGCAAAATGAGCCCGGCAAATTTGTCCTTTCCTGCTAGCCTTCGCGGTCAGTCATCAGCGTACCAAAATGCAAGATGGATGCTACTCTGGACGCCTACTTTTTTCTGTGGGAATCGCCTTGTCGCTGCTGACGCAACGGCGTCAACATCAAAAAACCTGCACACGATACTTTCATCAAAATGTTCCCTGATCGGTCTTGACGCCACTTTGGATGATAGCGCTGTACGACGAACTTGCAACCCGGCTAGCGCGAAGCTAAACAGCTAACATCCCGACAGTGTGTGAGCCCAGTCGATGACGGGTAGCAGGCGCTCGTTCAGGTGACGACGCGCATCGTCATATTCCAGCCAGCGATATTCGTGATGTTCAATATGGCCAAGCTGGGGATTGCCCTACAATTTCACCTTTTCATCGCCTGAGGCGGCCAGATAATAGCGCGCGATCTTGCCGCGGCCATAGCGCGCGGTCTCGATGAAGTCATGCCCCCAGGAAAACGCCAGATTCTCAATCGATGTTTCCTCCCATACCTCGCGACAGGCGGCGGCCAGCGGAGTCTCACCCGCTTCCACCAGACCTTTGGGAAAGTCCCAGTAATGATAACAGCGCAGCAGCAAATAGCGGCATCCATCCGGTCTGGAATGCACAATGACGACGCCAGCTGAGAGGAGTGAAGATTGCATCATAACGATAAATATATCGTGCTTTTTTATGCCGGATTTAGCAAAAATCAAGGCATGCAGCAATGGAGCCAACGACCATCAATAAGGATTTTACCGCAGACTTTACCGCAGACGAAGCAAGAAGCTTACGGACACGTGTGCACATTGACAGACAAATTTGTCTAACCCGGTCTGGCTGTCGTAAAAATCGCCTGCGTTTGTCGCACTATAGGAATTTTTTACCTCGGTACCATGTGAAAAAACGGCCTTCACGATAAGCTCGCTGGACTTTTATTTTAGGTGGCTACGGCAGAAGATAAGATAAAAAAGGAGTTCAGAGAGCAGGGGAAATCCGTGTCGGTTAATCCGCACCGGTTAATCCGCACCGGATTTTGTTGACGTGTGCTGGCTGACATGCCCGGTACAGACCTGTGCCCGGAGATAAACTTTACGGCGACACTTCACTGAAAAATACGATTTTCATCGAAAAAAATCAATGAAAGTATCCGCCCCGTTTTTTAAATCTATTTGAATATGACGCTCATTACGACGCTCAATACGGCGTCCAATGAAATACCAGCGAGCGTCAATTTAGCGGTAAAACGCTTCAACCTTGCCTTTTACCCGAACCATCAGCGGATGACCCTTGCGATCGAGTGCCTTACCGCCCGGCACTAAAATCCAGCCTTCGCTGAGGCAATACTCTTCGACTTCGAGGCGTTCCTTGTCATTGAGTTTAATGCCGACTTCGTGTTCAAACACGGCAGCGTTGTAATAAGGACTGCGCGGATCAACTGACAGCCGGTCCGGCAAAGGGGGAAATGTAGGGGTATCGTTCATGGGCGCTGATTATCCACTAGAAACCCGATCCATACAATTAGCGATTCACTGATCGTAGGGGTGAAGCAAGGCCGTCAGCCATTTATCAATACACAAAGGTACACGGGGAACACAACATCAACTTTAGCGCAATTGACGCAGCCTTGTCTCACAGGCGCACGCAGGGGGCGTTGAGCGCACTTTGTATGAATGCCCCACACGCGATCACACCGTTGCCGCTTATTGCACTAAAATGCAGGGCTTTCGCTGCTCGATGCAGATTGTTCGCGGATGTTCCCGAATGACCCCGGCCTCGATGCTGCCCCGTACATGAAACTATCCCATCAACCACACGCCGTATCACGCCTGCGCTCTTCCCGTCTTGAGCGCAGTACCAGACCATTTTTAGCCCGTGGCGGGCCGCATGGCGAGCGTTGCGGCGGCTGTCGCCTGATACTGAGCCACTGCCTGTGCGCCCTGCGCCCGGTGGTGCCCACGCGTGCCGGAGTGTGCCTGCTCATGGCCGAACATGAAACGCTCAAGCCCAGCAACACCGGCTGGCTGATTGCCGATGTCGTGCCCGATACGATGGCGTTTGGCTGGGCCCGCACAGCGGTCGACCCGGCGCTGCTGGCACTGCTGGCAGATCCGCAATGGCAACCTTATGTCGTGTTTCCAGGTGAGTTTGTTGCGCCAGAACGGGTGATCACACAGTTATTATCCGGGTACGGCAAGGCAAATAAGTGTGATGCTGACGATACCGATGTCAATGTCAATCTCAATCTCGATACCGATACCGATACCGATACCGATACCGATATGATGGTGCAGAATCCAGCCCCGGCATCAGGCGGCAAGCGCGCGCTGTTTATCCTGCTCGACGCGACCTGGCCAGAGGCGCGCAAGATCTTCAAGAAAAGCCCCTATCTGAATCAATTTCCTGTGCTGAGCCTGGCGCCGGAACAATTGTCACGCTACCGCTTGCGCCGCTCCCGCCGCGATGATCATCTGTGTACTTCCGAAGTAGCCGCCTTGTGCCTCGGTCTGGCTGGCGACACCCTGGCCGCGCAAACTCTGGAAGCCTATCTGGATGTCTTTACCGACCACTACCTCAGCGCCAAGCAGCAGCTTAAAGTGGACAGGGAAGACGCCGTACACCAGCGCTTATACGATTTACGTTTGCCGGTGTAAGGAGTAGGTCGGACAAATCTATCCGCACCGGGCTCACCGGTAAGCCCGGTGTGAGCGGGCGCGTACCGGGTTCCTCTAAGGATCAATATTTTTATTAATTCGACAATATAAAATATGCTGTTTACCGGAAAACCGTGCCGAGACAGTAAAACCCCACTTTGGGTTTGATAGTTCCTTTATTGGGTATGAACATGCTCGTTCCCGGTGCTTACGCAGACGCACTTTTTTACTCAACACAACAACGCGTGCTAGCTGTGCATATATGTTGCGCGACGCTGGCACCGTTCTTGCCACAGATGAGCCGGCGTTTGTCTATAGCCCACCTGTGGCACTGCTTGCGCATCGTCCTGCTATTGAACTTTATGTATTAACATAGCGACGCACTGCGCTAATAATATTCACTTGTTGAGCTCGAAAAAAACTCAATCGCGCCCCGCGACCTGCATTACCCGGCCTTCAGCGGCACTTTGCCTGCCCAAGTCCAGCAATTGCATGACCTGCAACGCCTCGGTTGCCGGTACCGGATTCGCCGCGCCATGCAAGATGGCATCACGCATGGCCAGATAAAATTGCGCGTAGTCACCTGGTTCACTCGCTAATGTAGACTGCTGCAGCCATGGTCCGCGCTGGATATCGAGCCGGCCAGGCTGTGTATCAACGCCCCACCCTTCATCGCCCGGACGCCCGCCGGCTTTAAGCGCATCTTCCTGCGGGTCAAGCCCATATTTAGTGAAGCTGCCTTGAGTGCCGTGCAGCACAAAACGTGGTCCCTGATGTGCGACCAGGGCACTGGCATGCAGGATCACGCGCTGCTTACCGTAATGCAGGATGGCGTGAAACCAATCGTCAGTGAGCACAGCCTCGCGCTGGCTTGCCAGATCCAGAAAAATGGTCTCGGGCATACCAAACAGGCAAAGCGCCTGATCGATCAAATGCGGGCCCAGGTCATACCACAGCCCGCTGCCGGGGCCAGCACCGTCACGCCAGCGCTGTGGCACTTCTGGCCGGTAGCGGTCAAAATGGGATTCACAATGCGTGACGCGGCCTAGCTCGCCGGATGCCAGCAACTTTTGCACCGTCAGAAAATCGCCATCCCAACGGCGGTTATGAAAAACCGATAACACCCGCTGCTCCGCCTTCGCCAATGCAATCAAATCGCGGGCGTCTGCTGTAGTGAGCGTGAAAGGCTTATCGACAACGACATGCTTACCCGCCGCCAGCGCCTGGCTTGCCAGCGCATGGTGCGTGTCGTTGGGCGTAGGGATAATGACGAGATCAATGTCGTCGCGCGCAAACAGGTCTTGCGCCGTTGCACACACTGTCATCTGCGGCCAGGCCGTATGGACTTTACTGGCATCGCTGCTGGAAATGGCCACCAGCTCCAGGCCGGGAACAGAAGATATCAGCGGTGCGTGGAAGGTTGCCGTGGCATAGCCGTATCCGACGATGCCGACTTTAAGTATTTTTTTCATATGCTCAATTTCTAAAATTAGACGAGTTAGATCTTGCTTTGCAAGTATCGAACATACTGACACACGCAGGATCATGCCTTACAGATAACATATATACCAGCAAGAGTTTGCGTAATCAACTCTTTTAAGCTCACTGACGCTCAACTTGAACACCGCTCAGGAATAGACCCGCTGCCAGCGGTGCCCTGCCGTTTACAGCATGTGGTCATGGCTCGAATATTGAAACGCCAGCAGCAGAGCGGTTCCAGCCGGCAAAATAAATACCCTTTTTAGGCCCGCTCTGAAAATCAATCTCATATTGTGAAATATTGATGCAGTAAAAAAGACAGATATTGTTCCAAATTACGAAAATTAATTTCATATGCCGAAAAATAATATCTAAGTTATTGAATATAAACAGATTAATTTAAGTTATATGTCTTATATAAGACTACCCTAGACGGTAAAAAAACAGCTATTATTCTTTCATGCAGTTCTGCTTCGATTTCACCACCCTGTTTGACGTATGAGAGTGCGCCGATGTGCCAACACTTATTACGTTTTTTCTTCATCTACTTTTTTATTTAGGATATGAACATGTCACATTACCAAGACGACATCAAAGCCATTGCCGGTCTGAAAGACAAAGAAGGTAGTGCCTGGAACGCCATTAATCCTGAGTCCGCTGCACGTATGCGCGCTCAGAACAAATTCAAAACCGGTCTGGATATTGCCAGGTACACTGCCACGATCATGCGTAATGACATGGCGAACTACGACGCTGACTCGTCGAAGTACACGCAATCGCTGGGTTGCTGGCACGGTTTTATTGGCCAGCAGCAAATGATTTCGATCAAGAAGCATTTTAATAGCACCGACCGCCGCTACCTGTACCTGTCCGGCTGGATGGTTGCTGCGCTGCGCTCTGAGTTCGGCCCTTTGCCTGACCAGTCCATGCACGAAAAAACCGCTGTTGCCGACCTGATCAGGGAGCTTTACACCTTCTTACGTCAAGCCGATGCCCGCGAACTTGGTGGTTTATTCCGTCAGTTAGACGCGGCTGAAGGCGCTGCCAAGCAAGCCATTCAGGACCAGATCGACAACCACATCACCCACGTTGTACCTATCATTGCCGATATCGATGCCGGTTTCGGTAACGCTGAAGCGACTTACCTGATGGCCAGACAATTGATTGAAGCCGGTGCCTGCTGTATCCAGATCGAAAACCAGGTTTCTGATGAAAAGCAGTGTGGTCATCAAGACGGTAAAGTCACGGTTCCCCACGAAGACTTCCTCGCCAAAATCCGTGCTGTACGTTACGCGTTCCTTGAACTGGGTATCGACGACGGTATCATCGTTGCACGTACCGACTCTCTCGGTGCCGGCCTGACCAAGCAAATCGCAGTAACCCGCGAGCCAGGCGATTTGGGCGACAAATACAACTCCTTTCTGGACGTTGAAGAAGTCTCGCTTGACTCAATGGGTAATGGCGACGTCGTCATCAAGCGCGATGGCAAGCTTGTCCGTCCCAAGCGTTTGCCTAGTAACTTGTTCCAGTTCCGCGCTGGCACCGGTGAAGAGCGTTGTGTCTTGGATTGCATTACTGCGCTGCAAAACGGTGCTGATTTATTGTGGATCGAAACCGAGAAACCGCATATCGCCCAGATCGGCGGCATGGTGAAGGCAATTCGTGAGGTGATTCCAAATGCCAAGCTGGTCTACAACAACAGCCCGTCATTCAACTGGACACTGAACTTCCGTCAGCAAATTTTTGACAGCATGAAGAGCGAAGGCAAAGATGTTTCCGCTTACGATCGCGCTAATCTGATGAATGTTGACTACGACACGACGGAACTGGCGATTGCCGCTGATGAAAAAATCCGCACTTTCCAGGCTGACTCAGCCCGCCAAGCCGGTATTTTCCATCACCTGATCACACTGCCGACTTACCATACAGCCGCATTGTCGACTGACAACCTGGCAAAAGACTACTTCGGTGACCAAGGTATGCTCGGTTATGTCGCTGGCGTCCAGCGCAAGGAAATCCGTCAGGGTATCGCTTGTGTCAAGCATCAGAACATGTCCGGTTCCGACATCGGCGATGATCATAAAGAATACTTCAGCGGCGAAGCAGCCCTGAAAGCATCTGGCAAAGACAACACAATGAACCAGTTCTAAGTTCTGGTTCCAGTGTAAAAAAGCTCGCTACCCGTAGCGGGCTTTTTTTTCGCCTGCAATTCAATATCTGCTGCTACGACCCTGATGTAGCGTTCGCCTGCATAATAATTTCCATGCTAAGAAAAATTAAAAAATTTGCCGTTCAGGTGGGCGTATAAAACTTATTGCCCACCTAAACAGGCAAGCATCAGACGTAACGCAGCTTGAGCATATCCGGCTTTGCCTCGATAATTTCGATCACTTGCGCGGGCTGGACAGTTCCCTCCAGACGAAAGCGATTCATGCCCAGCGAGACCATGCTGGCGTTACTCAGGCGCAGGCGGTCATCGGGACCGGGCGTGCCGCTCACCACCTGCCCGGCCTGATCCACCTCCAGCGTTTCTCGGCCACGCCGGCTGAGCGGAAAAGCAAACCCATGCGTCGGACGGTAGACCAATACGTCAGCGCCATCCTCTTCAAACGAATGGGTCCAGTGACCGGCAAATCGCACCGCTTCGTGGCTCTGCATCATGAGGCGTTGCTACCCGCACGTGGTGAACGGGACGGCCGCTGTGTGAGTGCCGCCGGCATGGCGGGAATAGCGGCTTCCTCCGCCACTGCCGTCCGGAAGGCCGAGATCACGCCGCCCATGTACTCATAGCTGGTGAGCGATGGACCCCATGCCGAACCGTTCCACCACTTATGGTAGAGCGCGCTGTCGGTGCCCGTGACGAACACATCAAGCCGGTTGGCACCCCATGCCACGACGCGTGGTTGCGAGGTACAGACCCCGCCCATGTTTTCGTAACCAGTGAGCGACGGCCCCCAGGCCGAGCCGTTCCACCACTTGTGATACAGCGCGCTATCGGTGCCGGTGATAAACACGTCAAGCCGGTTTGGCCCCCACGAGACAACTTCCGGCTGGCCAACGCAGATGCCACCCATACGCTCGTAACCGGTAAGTGACGGCCCCCAGTGAGCGCCATCCCACCACTTGTGATACAAGGCACCATCGGTACCGGTAACGAAGACGTCGAGCCGGTTCGGCCCCCACGCCACCACACGCGGTGCCGAGGTACAGACCCCGCCCAGCCGTTCGTAACCGGTCAGCGACGGACCCCAGGCAGAACCGTTCCACCACTTGTGATACAGCGCACGGTCGGTACCGATGACGAATACGTCAAGCCGGTTTGGCCCCCACGAGACGACTTCCGGCTGACCGACGCAGACACCACCCATGTTCTCGTAGGAAGTGAGCGAGGGTCCCCATGCCGAGCCGTTCCACCATTTGTGATAGAGCGCCCGGTTGCTGCCCAATACGAACACGTCGAGGCGATTCGGGCCCCATGAAACAACGCGCGGATCGCCAACACAGACGCCGCCCATGTTCTCGTAACCGGTCACCGACGGTCCCCAGCTCGTACCGTTCCACCACTTGTGATACAGCGCACTATCGGTACCGGTGACGAATACATCAAGCCGGTTCGGCCCCCACGCCACCGCCTGGGGTACGCTGGTGCAGACGCCACCCATATTTTCATAGCCGGTAACGGAAGGCCCCCATGCCGAGCCGTTCCACCACTTGTGATACAGGGCACGGTTGCTGCCGAGTACAAAGGCATCAAGCCGGTTCGGACTCCATGCCACCACTGGTGAAGAACTTACGCGTGGCGCCCCGATTCCGATACCGATGCTGCTACGCACCCCATCCAGGCAAGCCTGCATGCGCGCTACCTGACCGGTAGAAAACATCACCATTGCGCGGTCATCAACGTAGTCCATATAGTTCATGAACATGTCGCCATTCGGGCCGTTGCTGCAAGAAACATGCGGAAAACTTGGTGCACCGGTGTTGTACCCGCCCTGATTGGGCGTATCGGCCACGTTGTCAGTACCCGAACAGCCGGTACCGTCGTCACCCCAGATGTGATTGAGGTTCAGCCAGTGACCGATCTCGTGGGTGGCAGTACGCCCCAGATTAAAAGGTGCTGTCGCGGTCCCGGTAGTGCCAAAGGCAGACTGCTGGATCACCACACCATCGGTCGCCGCCGGTCCGCCGGGGAACTGCGCGTAACCGAGCAAGCCACCAGCTAGCGGGCAAACCCACAGATTGAGATATTGATTCTGCGGCCAGGCGTTCAGACCACCTGTGCCGGAATTTTTCACCGCATCATTGTCGTTAAACGTCGCCGTACTGGTCTGACGCCGCTCTATGCCGCTGGCGGGTGCACCGTTCGGGTCAGTGTCGGCCAGCACAAACTCGATGCGGCTATCGCTTGCCAGCGGCAGGAAAGGCGCCGGTGCCGAATTCACATCCGGGTTGGTACGCCTGAAATCGCGATTGAGCACATCGATCTGGCTGGCGATCTGCGCATCGGAAACGTTCTGCGTGGCGGTATTCCACACCACATGCACGACAACCGGAATGCGCGTGACGCCCGTGCGCTGCGTCGACAATTCGCCCAGCTCGTAGTGCTGTGCATGCATCTCGATTTCGTCCCGCATGCGGGCATACCCGGGCACAGTAGACAACAGCCGGCGATGCACGTCCATGGTGGCACAACGGCGCACCTGCGGCAGCTCGTTACCACCACCGCCACCGCCACCAATCTTGCCAAAACCACCGCCTTGATCAGCCATACCGCTGCCCGGCATGTCGCTGCCCGGCATGTCGTTGCCCGGCATTTCGCTACCCGGCATTTCATTGCCTGCCATAGTGTCAGCGTTAATCCCTGATCCCGCGCGAATTCCCATATCGTCGTCAGGCATACCACCCAAAGTGCTGGGGCCGCTCAGGCCGGGCATGCCGCCATCATCATTACTGAGCGCGCCGATGACTTCATCATTAGGCATCTGATAGGCCGCTTCGTGCTCTTTGCTATGGCCGTTTCCACCGGCTGCGCTTGCACCAGAAACCGTACTGGCAGTTTCAACGCAATTGCAGTTTTCAGTCATCGCGACCATTCCTTTTGCTTGTTTCGTTTTCATAGTACCTCCTGGATAGATTTCAGCAGTTTTGCTATTTGCTTAAACACATGGCGATATCCGCCTGCGCTATTCGAATCCCGGTATGCCCGGTCGCAATAGTGCGACGGGTGAGGAAACGTTATCAACAATCCACAATCTGCACTTGGCTTGCAGACAGGCAACCGCTCTCTTTAACGTCCCGGCGGCGTTTGCAACTCAAGCGAGAAATCATTACACCTCGATCAGATAAAGGGTATCAATCACGCGTTTTGATTGCAGATCAAGATAATTATGCGATGTAGTCTAGTAGCTGAAAAAGCGGGGTCTTTGACATTTTGCAAGAAAAGACCAGGCTGATAGCGAGCAAAAAATAGTGAAATTTCTCACAAAAAAATACGTGAACGAGAAGGTATTCCTGTGGTGACAAGACGATAAAGTTGAGGCCGGCAACTTTTGACGGATTGATCAAAAGTTGCCAAATACGATTACCTCCGCGCCTTCCAGCGTTTGGTAAAAGTTGTAGTTCGCGCCAGGTTTTATGGATGGCTGTCGCTGCTATCCGTTATTTTTTTATTGTTTAGCCAAGCCCCTCCTGCGCAACAGCAAGTACACCGCAGGCACCACCAGCATCGAGAGCAAGGGCGCGCTGATCATGCCGCCGACCATGGGGGCGGCGATTCTTTGCATGACTTCCGAACCAGTCCCGCTATCGAGCATGATTGGTATCAGGCCGGCGATGATGACGGCGACCGTCATGGCTTTTGGCCGCACTCTTAATACCGCTCCTTCGCGGATCGCATCGAGCAAGTCTTCTTCGCTGCCTTTGCCTGCTGCCAGACTGGCGTCCCAGGCATTTTTCAGATACAGCAGCATGATCACGCCGAATTCAGCCGAGACCCCGGCCAGCGCGATGAAACCCACGCCGCTGGCGACCGACAGATTATGCTTAAGCAACCACAGCAGCCAGATGCCGCCAGCCAGGGCAAACGGCAGGGTCGCCATGATCAGCGTGGCCTCATCAAAACGCTTGAAGGTCAGGTACAACAGCACAAAGATAATGAGCAGCGTGGCCGGAATGACGATCTTGAGCTTGGCCGTGGCCCGCTCCAGAAACTCGAACTGGCCCGACCAGCCAATGGCGTAACCTGCCGGTAGCTTGAGCTCTTTATTAACGGCGCTTTGCATGGCATGCACCGCAGAACTCAGGTCGCGTCCGCGGATGTCGACATACACCCAGCCCGATAGCCGCGCGTTTTCGCTTTTCAGCATGGGTGGACCGTCGGTGACGCGGATGTTCGCCACATCGCCGAGCAGGATCTGGCCGCCACGCTCGGTCAGTAGAGGCAGCTGACGCAGTTTTTCCACTGAATCACGCATCTCGCGCGGATAGCGCAGGTTGATCGGGAAGCGTTGCAATCCCTCTACGGTCTCGCCGATGTTTTCGCCGCCTACCGCCGAGGCCACAATACTCTGCACGTCTGCGATGTTCATGCCATAACGCGCGGCCGCGTCGCGCTTGATCGTGATGTCGATGTAGCGCCCGCCATTGAGACGTTCGGCCAGCGCCGAAGAGACTCCCGGCACCTGTTTGACGATGCCCTCGATCTGCGCAGTGAGCTTGTCAATCTCAAGCAGGCTGGCACCGGATACCTTGATCCCTACCGGGCTTTTGACGCCGGTGGCCAGCATATCGGTACGGTTGCGGATCGGCGGCACCCAGATATTGGACAGTCCCGGCACCTGCACCACCCGGTCCAGTTCTTCTACCAGCTTATCGCTGGTCATGCCGGCGCGCCATTGCGCACGCGGCTTGAACTGTATCGTCGTTTCAAACATTTCCAGCGGTGCCGGATCGGTCGCTGAATCTGCCCGCCCTGCCTTGCCGAATACACTGGCCACTTCCGGTACCGTCTTGATCAGGCGATCGGTCTGTTGCAGCAACTCGGCCACCTTGCCCGCGCCGATGCTTGGCAAGGCCGTGGGCATGTACAAGAGATCACCTTCGTCCAGTGCGGGCATGAATTCGCCACCTAACTTCGATAACGGCCAGATCGTCAGCGTAGCCAATAGCGCCGCCACCAGCAAGGTGCTTTTGGGGAAACGCAGCACAAGTTCGAGTAGTGGACGATACAGCTTGATCAAGAAACGGTTCAAGGGATTTTTCTGTTCGTCGGGGATCTTGCCGCGGATCAGAAAGCCCATCAGCACCGGAATCAGCGTGACTGCCAGCGCTGCCGCGGCGGCCATGGCATAGGTCTTGGTGAAAGCGAGCGGTGCAAACATCTTGCCTTCCTGCGCATCGAGGGTGAAGACCGGAATGAAGGACAGCACGATAATCAAGAGCGAAAAGAACAGCGCCGGGCCCACCTCGGCGGCGGCATCGGCGATCACTTGCCAGCGCGTTTCGCCGGCGAGGGTCTCACCGGGGTGGCGATGGTTCCAGGTCTCGATATGTTTGTGGGCGTTTTCTATCATCACTACGGCGGCATCCACCATGGCGCCGACCGCGATCGCGATGCCACCGAGCGACATGATATTGGCGTTGACGCCCTGATATTCCATGACGATGAAGGCAATCAATATACCGATCGGCAACGTGATGATGGCCACCAGCGCCGAGCGCAGGTGAAACAGAAAAATTGCGCACACCAGCGCCACGACGATAAATTCTTCAATCAACTTTTCTTGCAGATTATCTACCGCTCGCTTGATCAGGTCGGAGCGATCGTAGGTCGTCACGATCTCGACGCCCGGCGGCAGGCTGGCTTTGAGCGAATTCAGCTTGGCTTTCACGGCGGCGATGGTTTCCAGCGCGTTCTTGCCAGAGCGCATGATGATCACGGCACCGGCCACTTCACCCTCACCGTTCAGTTCGGCAATACCGCGGCGCATTTCTGCCCCTACCTCAATGGTGGCGACATCACTCAAATGCACGGCAACACCGGCATCGGTAGTGAGCAAGGGTATCTGTCTAAAATCCTCCAGCGACTGCAGATAACCGGAAGCGCGCACCATGTATTCGGCCTCACCAAGCTCCAGCACAGCACCACCCGTTTCCTGATTACTCTTTTTGATGGCGTCGATGACCTTGCCGTGCGTGATAGTAAAACTGCGCATCTTGGCCGGATCGAGCACCACCTGATACTGGCGTACCATGCCACCGATACTGGCCACTTCCGACACATTTGGTACGGCTTTTAGCTCGAATTTGAGAAACCAGTCCTGCAAGGAGCGCAACTGAGACAGATCCATCTTGCCGCTACGGTCGACCAGCGCATATTCATAGATCCAGCCGACTCCGGTCGCGTCCGGTCCCAGCGCGGTCCTGGCCTGCGGCGGCAAGCGCGACTGCACCTGATTGAGATATTCGAGCACACGAGAGCGCGCCCAATACAGGTCGGTGCCATCCTCAAACAGGACATAGACGTAAGAGTCGCCAAAAAAAGAATACCCGCGCACGGTCTTGGCACCGGGCACCGACAACATGGTGGTCGTGAGCGGATAGGTCACCTGGTTTTCCACAATTTGCGGTGCCTGACCAGGGTAGCTGGTACGGATGATGACCTGGACATCCGACAGGTCAGGAAGAGCGTCCAGCGGCGTGCGTGACAACGCCAGTAGGCCCCAGGCCGTCAGCAGTGCCGTCGCCAGCAACACCAGGTAGCGGTTAGTGATCGACCAGCGGATCAGTTGGTTGATCATCGCTTGCCTCCGGCGGCCATGTCGATCTTGCGCATTTTACTGATCTGGTAGTGACCCTCACCGGCCAGGCTGAATTCAAAATCAACTACGCTGCCGACGACAATATCCGCCGCCAAGCCTTTTTTTGGTGGAGCGAAGCCCATCGTCATCGCGCCCCACTTGAGGCTGGCGACCGGGTCGTGCGAGATGATGATTTCGTCCTTGCTGATCTCTTCAATCTTGCCGTGTGCCTGATGGATCGCGGATACCTCAGGCATTGTCGAGGTAGTCTTGGCCGGCGTTGGTGAAGTTGGTGGCGGCTCGCTCATGCGCTTGAATCCACCCTTGAGACTCGATTCCGAGTCGATCAGGAACTGGCCGGAGGCGACGACACTTTGGCCCGCTTCCAGCCCCTGCAAAATAGCGCTCTGGCCATTGCTGCTGGCGCCGGCGATGACATCGACCGGATGGAACTTGCCACCGCCATCTGCCAGTATCACGACACTGCGCGTGCCAGTCTGTATGAGCGCTTCCGACGGAATCAGCAATACTTCGCTTGACTCGCGCGGCATCAGGCTGACCGTGGCAAACATGCCAGGCACCAGTTGCCGGCCGGGATTGGCGAGCGTAATGCGGGCCTTGAGTGTGCGGGTGACCGGATTAATTTCCGGCAACAGCAGGCTGACCTTGCCCTTGAATACCTGTCCGCTCAGGGCGGCGGTACGCGCTTCCACTTTCGTGCCGGAGGCAATCTTGCTGATGTCGTTTTCCGCTATCTCGGCATTGATCCAGACCTGATCAAGACCGTTGATACGAAACAGCGCTGCACCATTGCTGACGGTCATGCCTTCGCGTGCGATCAGTTCCGTGACCACGCCCGAGGATGGCGCCGTGATGTCCATGCGCGCATGCACTTTGCCGCCGCTTTCGACCAGTGCGATCTGGGCATCGTTCATGCCGGCCAGGCGCATACGCTGGCGCGCGCCATCGAGCATGCCCGGCATGTCCGGTGACATTTTCCTGACTGTAAAAAATTCTTCCTGCGCCGCCACCCAATCGGGCACATACAATTGGGCCAGCACCTGGCCCTTGTGTACCGTCTCGAGCGGCGTACGTACCAGCAGTTTTTCCAAAAAGCCATTGCTGCGCGCCTGCACCAAGGCGACATCGGCCTCGTTATAGGCCACGCTGCCCACCGCACTGACGGTATCGCCGAGCTTGCCGCGGGTGACCTGTGCCAGACGTACCCCCAGATTTTGCTGCATGCGCGGGCTGATGCTGACCGTACCACCGGCATCATTGCTTTCTGCGCTATCGGCGTATACCGGCACCAGTTGCATATCCATGAAGGGTGACGGTCCCGGCTTGTCGAAACGCGCCGCAGGCATCATCGGGTCATGCCAGTACAGGACTTTTTTTTCTGCTGGCGGGGGTATTGCAACACCGTCAGTGGTCGCGTGTTGCCTGCCACGGCTAAGCCCGAGTTGATACAGGGCAAAGCCCGAGGCGCCGGCAAGAACTATCGCAGCGGCGACGAGGAGGCGTTTTTTAGTATTCATTTTGTATACCTGCCGGGGCTAAGAATTGTAATTGTGCCCACAGCCTGGCGCACTCGGCTTCCAGCTGCAGGCTTTGCAGGCGGATTTCGCTTTCATTGCGCCGGGCCGCCAGCACCTGGTTCAGGCTCGCTTTACCGCCGCGGTAGGCCGCCAGAATCGCCGCGCTGCCTTGCTTGGCGAGCGGGATCACTGTGCTCTCATAGCGCGCCAGACGCTGGCGCTTGCTGCGCCATTCATCCCGTTCGCTTTGCGCTTGCGCCAGCAGCGCACGCAAGCCTTCTTCGCGCTCAGCCCGCGCCTGTTCTATGACCGCCATCTTGGCTGACACCTCGCGGTCCTGACGCTGCCCCTGGTTCCACTGCAAGGGGATAGCCACACCGACCGACAGCATGTCGGCATATCCCGGTCCGCGGCGCTGATAGTTCACTTCCACACTCCAGTCGGCCTTACGACTGGCCATTGCCAGATTCGCTTCCGTGTGCGCGAGCTGCTCTTGCCGGGCCAGAACCGCCAGTTGGGGATGGCGCTCCAGCTGACTCGCCAGGTCTGCTTCAGCGTCAGCGAGTGTGGTTTGGCTGAGGTCCGGCAGCTTGCCCAGCGCCAGGGCACCTTGCGGCCCAACCCAGCGTATCAGCATGGTTTTGGCATTAGCGATCTTGCGTGTCAGCTCGTCGTTGCGGTCTTCCAGCATCGCCAGCGCGCTGTGATTGGCCAGCACTTCAGCCTGGCTGCCTTGTCCGGACCGATAGGCGCTTTCTGCCGCAGCAATTTCCAATGTGGCCTGCGCCAACTCTGCGTCGATTTCTTTGGCCATGCTTTCAGCGTAATAGCGCTCCAGCCAGACCAGTGCGGAGTCGCGCTGTATGACGGCCGCCAGCAAGGCCTTTTCAGCGAGGGATTTTTGCGCCGAGCTCTCAAAACGTTCAGCCCTGAGCCGCAATTTGTCTGCGCCAGGTAACTCCTGCATCAGGCCAATTTTTTGCATGGTCATCGACTCGCGGCCTAAGCTGTATCTGTCCGCCCCGGCAAGTGGCAGATTTTCTATACCCATTTTCAGTACGGGGTCCGGCCTCTGGGCGGCAGCGACGGACATCTCCCGTGCTGACCGCACTGCCATCTCCTGGCCGACCAACAGTCTGGAACGTTCCAGCGCCAGCTGTTGCGCCTGCGGCAGATTGAGCGTGTATTCAGCTGCCAGACTGACGGATGCCTGCGCGACACACAGCAAAGTAAGCGTCGCCGCAACGAGGGGACGAAAGGTAGCAAGGGGAAACATAGATTCTCCGAAAAAACTTTAACAATATGCCGGCCATTTCAGCACAGCATCAACATAAAATTTTCAGGGAATCAGAGGCGAAAACAGCAGTGCAGAAGCGCGATATCAGGCGCCAGCGACACAACCGCCAATTCATTCGCGGCGCGTGGTTGGGTTGGAAGGAGAGAAAAATCGAGCGGCAATACGCTCTGTACCATGGCGGCCGCAACAAAGGCATGCACCTGTGGCACCTGCGGTTTATCCAGGCTTTGCTTGCTGCCCTGATCCTGCGCATGGGCGTGACACAAGACCGGCTGGTCCATGTCCATACCGTCGCAATCAGGCATCACTGCAGAGGCAGCAGGCGCTGATAACGCAAGGGATGGCAGGCCAGGACAGACGTAGGATGCCAGCGCCACCTGCATGAATAACATGCTGAACATGGCGAGCAACACTGCGCAGATTTTGACCTGGTAAGAAAATCTCATGGTGACATCAACGGTATGTAATTTTTTGGCTTGACTTGTTATGAACGTTGGCTTTGGCAGTGAACGACTGATCAGTGCGTGACTGTTCCTGTTGCGGGCTTGATTTTAGCGCAATTCGTCAATGGCTGCGGTCTTTTGCTGTTTCTCTTGTGCGCCATCAATTCTGCAAACCTTTTTGCGGCGAATCAGCATGTCGCCACGGCAAAAATTGATCTTGCAGTGGCTACATAGTGATGTCGAGCCATGTTTTAGCCGCTGTGCCATCAACTTACCTGACGCTAGAGTTACCCGATTTTTCCGAGCTGAACTTGCTCGATCTTGCCTTAGGATGTCACGTACAACAGCGGTAGCAGGTGTGCATTCGTACTGAGTGCATGGCGTGCGACGATACGCGGACGAATCTTTATAATTGGCGGATTTTTATAGAAATAGCAAGACCGGCCCGGAGTACCGCACAGCACAAACAACGGCCAGTGGCAATGATCATGCCGGACATTGACCACTTCGGTAACTGTCAACGAAGATGTAGCGGCACTTCTAGCAGCTTGCCTGACCAATTACGGCCAATGGGTGACATAGAGCCTCTTTAGGTTTATGTACTTGCGACTTTGCTTGGTAAATAATGATCTCATTTGAAATAATCATTAAATATATACTCGAATCGAGACAAACAAATGATTATTAAATTTAATTAATATAAAAATGATACAGATCATAGTTTTTTGTATTATTTAAAAGAAATTAACTGTCATTAAACGTTTTAAATGTATAAAATAAGTGACGCATGAAATAATAAATTGAAAAAATGCCGGATAATATTTCGGCCAGACTAAACAATTATGCGAATAATGTGTAATTTACGAGACGTCGTCGACTTGTATCAGACAAACCGGCGGCAATTATGGGGGAGACACGCATGCTTATCTTAAAAATAGCAGTCAGAAAAATCGCGCTCGATGCCGTTATCACATACCCGGTATTCCTCCTTGCACGCTTGCGGTTACCTTATCGCAAGGCTGGCGACTCCGGTTGTATTTTATTTTAAATATCCTTTCACCACTTTGACGTTGCCATCGTAGAACACCGCATGGTGTCACTGTGGCACTCAAAAAAAAGGCATGGTTGAGCGCTTTAATGGCCGCATCAGCGAGCTGATCAGGCCAACCCATTTCGTCAGCGCGTCCGAACTTGAGGCTACACCGAAAAATTACTGGGAGCTCTACAACCACCACTTTCCGCAACGTGCCATCGATAGTAAAACACCGACACAAGCGAACAAGGAGTGATAACAGAAAAAGACCGATTTATTTGCAAACCGGGTTAATGATCAGACGAAACTTGGCAAGTGTTCATCCCTGAGTCGATCCTTTTTCTTCCCCAGTGAGTGGTACAAATTCTGAGGCTTGAGCAGGTTAAATAGAAGAGTAGTCCATGAAGTATATTCGGCAATCACAGCGACAAAAGGAGACACTAACAAGCCAATAACAATTAAAAAATAGCCTTTCATGTCATGACTAACCGCACAAGGCGCATGACTGAATGAACATAACAAGGAAAACACATGCACACTCAAAATTTGAAAAACTATGGACTCGCCGCTGCCATTGCTGGCGTGATCGGCAGCACCTTGGTCGCTTGCGGCAGCAGCGATCCGCTCAATGACGCGCCCACCATCAAACTGCTGTCGTCGAAAGCTGAATTCGTCACGAGTGGCGACGCCCTTATCGATATAACTCTGCCTAAGGCTTTAACGGCTGCGGTCCTCAGCGTCAAAGCGAATGACATCGATGTGTCATCTGCATTCAAGGCCGACCCTGCCAACCCGGGGCATATGGTCGGCCTGGTTTCTGGCCTGAAATTGGGTACAAATACCGTGGTGAGCAACTACGGCGGTTTATCTGCCTCCACCCAGATCAGCAACTTTCCAGCTACCGGGCCAATGCTGTCCGGCCCGCAAACCACACCATTCAATTGCCAGACCCAGGATTTTACGCTGCCTGATGGTTCAAAACTGGGTGCAGCCACGGATGCTAATTGCTCGGCACCGACCAAAGTGCAGTACCTGTATAGGTCCACGAGCGGCGGCGTGCTGAAACCAATGCTGACCACCACGGCATTGCCGTCGGACGTCGCGACCACCACCACAAGCACAGGCGTCACTGTACCTTTTGTTGTACGTGTCGAGACCGGGACGATGAACCGGGGTATTTATCAAAACGCGATTCTGTTTGATCCTGTGACGGATTCTGCGGCAAGCCCGGCAACACCACCGAAGGGCTGGAACAAGCGCCTGATCGCCGTGCATGGCACCGGCTGTACGGCAGGATGGTTCATACAGGGCGCTGCGATGGGCGTCAGTCCTTATACGGCGACAAACCAGACACGCCTTGGCGAAGGCTATGCCGTTTTTACCAACACGCTGAACCACCCGACCAACAGCTGCAACGCACTTTTGGCCGGCGAGACAACGATGATGGGCAAGGAACACTTCATCAAGACCTTTGGCGTACCAGATTTCACCGTCAGTGTCGGCACTTCTGGCGGCGCCTATACCAGTCTCCAGGTCGCCGATGCCTTCCCTGGCTTATTGGATGGCGTATTCATCGATGCGACTTTTCCGGATGCCATGTCGATCGCCATGTCGGCGATGGATGCCAAGCTGCTCAATCGTTTCTACACTGCCAGCAATACCACTGCCGTCACGGAAGCGCAGATGGCCAGCGTGTCGGGTCACAAAACCGCACGCGCCTGGTATGACCTTGCACTGCAGTCGGGTCGCACCGATCCCGTCTCCGGCCGCACCGAAACGATTCCAGTCACAGGCTCCCTCCTTGGAGCGTACGCCGCCGGAGTTTTCAATCCTGCCGTCCCGGCCGCGCAACGCTGGAATGCGGTGAGTAATCCGGGTGGAGCCCGGGCCACGGTGTTCGATATTGGACGCAACGTCTACGGTGTCGATGCGCAAGGCTATGCTTTGCGCCCGTTCGATAACGTCGGGGTCCAGTACGGCTTGGCGCAACTGAACGCTGGCACGGTTACTGCAGATCAGTTCCTTGACCTCAATGGAAGTATCGGCGGTTATGACCGGGACGGCAACTACACCACTACGCGCACTATTGGTGATGCCGGCGCCATCAAACGCGCCTACCAGAGCGGTCTGCAGCTGGGCGGCAATGGTGGACTGGCGTCTATCCCGGTGTTTGACCGCACGAATTTCTACGATGAAGACAATTACTACCACTATCAATGGTTCCATTTCGCCGTGCGCGAACGCATGCTCAAGGCCAACGGCGACACTAAAAATCACGTGATGTGGCGTGGCGGCACTTCGTTCCCAGACCTGTTCGGTCAGACCACCGCTGGCAAAGCTGAACGCGCCGCAGTCGCGGCCAAGTCGCTGGCCGAAGGCTGGCCGGCATTTATCAAGTGGGTCGCGGCCTACAAGACTGATGCATCGGCAGCATTGCAGCGCGACAAAGTAATTAAAGCGAAACCTTCGGAAGCGGTTGATGGCTGCTACACACTGTCGACGTCGCCGCAATTCCAAGCCGAGACCCAGACGCTATCGAGTACCGGTGCTGCAGGAACCTGCAACGCAATCTGGCCGTCGTGGAGTTATCCCCGGGCGCAGGCAGGAGCATCGGTCGCCGCTGACAAGCTGAAATGCGATCTTAAGCCGATAGCCGCATCAGACTATGCCGTCACGTTTACCACGATCCAGCTGACCCGTCTGAGCGCCATCTTCCCAAGCGGTGTGTGTGACTGGTCCAAAGCCGGGGTTAACCAAACGGCGGTTGTGCCTTATCCATCCTTTGGCCCTTCAGCAACGAACCTGGTATTTGATATCACCAAGCGCTGACAAAAAGCGTATGTAAAAAAGTCGCTAAGCGTGTAAGCATTGAACTGATCCACTAAGTTGGACCGAATAAATGCTTAGGCAAGCAAGGACTGGGTTCTGTATTGCACAGGACTCAGTCCTTTTAATTTCATCTTAATTCAGTCGTTATTACAGCCGTTGTTACAGTCGTTGTTACAGCCATGCATGGGGGTTCAGGCACCAACTGCAACCGTCTTAATGAACAACTCAAGCCGTCAGCGGTTTGCGCCTGCGGGTCATCACACAACACCACCAGGCCGGCCAGCAGCAGCGCGTAGCCCGCTGGCTCTGGCACGGCACTCACGTCGGTATCGACGCCATCGAACCGGAACGACGCGTTGCTATTGTTGATCGTGGTCAGGCCGGTCAGTGCAAGAAAATTGGCATTGCCGGTCAGGGAAGACGCGCAAATAGCCAGACTCATCGTGGAACAAAATGGTCAGCGTCAATAGTATAGTGAGACAAGCAATCGCATCAGAACTTGCCTTGTACAGCCAGTAGCCCATGCGATAACCGACGGCTACCGACATCGTCTGCCTTTTTTAATGCAGGTAAAACGCCACCATCCGGGTCACGAAGTTGATGACATCCCGTTGCAATAAATAGTTTTCCTGGCGCGGTTTTACGTTCCGTTACGCCATAAAACTCCCACACGCTTAATCCGACAGCGAGCTGAAAAAAAGAACCATGCAGCCGTTCAATTCCAGCAGTTCCTCGATAAATTGGGATGTTAAATAAGGCAGCACGGCAAACACTTGCTTATCGAAAGGCCAGCTCGCCAGCAGAAACGTGCCTCCCATCATCGCCAGTATCACCATGGGCTTTTTGAACATGATGGCGCGCCGGGCCCATAGTTGCCTGACGCGCGGCGCCACAAAGATCAGCAAAGCGAGCCACAAGGTAACGCCAAACAAGCGCAACCCCTGCTCAAACGAGGCCCACGCCGGCGCAGTACCTAGCCGGTCGATATCGACTTCACGCAAGATGAAGGAATAGCTCAACAATGCCAGGCCGGCATGCAGCAAAAAATTCAGGTTCAACGACGTTTTCGCCAGGCGCCACGCCCGCATGCTGCATACGCCACACGCTAACATCAGAAAAGCACACTGAGCCAGCTCCAGTAAATGGTTTTCCTGTGCTTGCAAGAAGCCGTACTGCCACAGCATCAGTACAAAAAAGTTGCTGATTATTAGCAGGCCCGCCGGTACCATCCAGTTGCTTTCGGAGGAGTAACGGTGCGTGGGTAGAGTCGAAGTTGTCATCAATATCAATGCCTCTGCTATGTAGAAAAATAGTAGAGAGTTTCCTAAAAAAAATTTACATGTCTGAGCCAATGTGAGCTCTGGGTTGCAGCAGAACGTCAAACCCGGTGAAGCCCGGCTTGCCAGACCGATCATCACTGCCAAAAGTAAAACTGACACCACTGTGTGTCGGAGTGCGTGATTTTCAAATGTGGGAATAGAAGAACTACCCTTATCTTCCCCTGAGGTTTTTATCGTCAGCCCAATACCTCAATCACGGGATAGCTGAGCAAAATCAGGAAAAAAAGGCGGCATGAAATTCATCTGATTGATGGCAGATGAATTATCAAGAGAAGCTTATATTGGCCTGCAGAGCGCATCGGATAAACGTGATGCGTTTTGATAATAGGGGAATGCCAGAACTACGCCTTCGCCTGAACCTCTCACTTTTGTTTAGTCCTTCTTTTATCCGGCTTTATTTTCGCTATGTACGTTACCGGACTGAAAGATGAAGCAACAACGGTCACCATACACCTATTCACTACTTCACGTTACTGATCGCGTACCGCAATGCTGCGACGCGGCCAGCTTTTACAAAATTCCTCAGAAAGGGATCCGCATCATGTCCTATGAAAGCATCAATCCGTACGACGGAAAAACCATCAAGACGTTTGACAATATCAGCGACGCGCAACTTAAAAAATCGCTGGCGACCGCCGAATCAAGTTTCCAGGCGTGGAAACAGACAAGCTATGAAGACCGCGCTGTTATCGTGAACAAGGCGGCACAACTGCTACGCGCAAGAATAGACGACTTCGCACAACTGGCAACCCTTGAAATGGGTAAGCGCATCGACGAGGCGCGCGGTGAAGTGACACTCAGCGCAGAAATTCTGGACTACTACGCACAGCACGCCGAAGAATTTCTCCAGCCGGTGAAATTAAATCCAAAAGTCGGTGAAGCGCACATGGAAAGCAGCCCGTTTGGCGTGCTCTTCTGCATTGAGCCATGGAATTTTCCGTACTATCAATTGGCGCGTGTCGCCGGCCCGCAACTGATGGCGGGGAACGTGATCGTGGTCAAGCACGCCGCTTGCGTGCCGCAATGTGCGATCGCCTTCGAACAACTCTGGATCGACGCCGGAGCACCAGCCGGCATCTACACCAACCTACTGATTACCCACGAACAATCCGGGGCCATCATTGATGATCCACGCGTCAAGGGTGTGGCGCTGACAGGCAGTGTCCCTGCCGGAAGAGTGGTTGCTGCGCGGGCTGGAAAAAACCTGAAAAAGTCGTCAATGGAACTTGGCGGCAGTGACGCCTTCATCGTCCTCGACGATGCCGATCTGGAAAAGACGATTCCCTGGGCAGTATGGGGCCGGATGTTCAACGGCGGCCAGACCTGCTGCGCTTCCAAGCGCTTCATTGTGCTCGATTCTATCGCTGACGAATTCATCGCAAAATTTCAGGCCGCATTGCGCGACTTGAAACCCGGTGACCCGATGGATCCAGCGACCACACATGGCCCGATGTCGACTGAAAAAGCCTTGGTCCAGTTGGTCGGCCAGGTAGACGACGCCGTGAAACATGGTGCCAAGCTCCTGATGGGCGGAAAGCGCCTTGACCGTCCCGGTGCCTTCATGGAAATCACCGTACTAACCGACATCGCGCCTGACAACCCGGCTTACCGCGATGAATTCTTCGGCCCGGTCGTCTCATTCTTCCGCGTCAAGGACGAAGCCGCTGCGATTGCCCTCGCCAACGATTCCGACTTTGGCCTGGGCGGCTCGGTATTTACCAAAGACGTCGCACGCGGAAAACGTGTCGCCAGTCAGGTCGATACCGGCATGATGTTCGTCAATAATATCGACTGGTCCGACGCAGAACTGCCATTCGGTGGCGTCAAGGATTCCGGCTACGGAAAAGAATTGGGCAATATGGGCATACATGAGTTTGTGAACAAAAAACTCGTTCGCACAGTCGATCAGGACGCCCCAACCTGATCAATAGCAAGCGCACCATGAATTCACCTTTGCGGTTCATGGTGCGCTTGCCGCCGGTCCCGGCTTGCCTGTAACCAGACCGCGCGTCATCTATCAGAACTGACCCCGGCTTCGTGTTGGGCTCAGTTCTTTTCACATCGTGGATTATCAGGACCGACGCTCACTTTTCTGACTATTACTTTTTAAAAGTGACTCGACACCCCCTCTTAATAACACGCACATCAAACAGAGTTTAATTGCAAAAAAAAGGGCCGCTCTCAAGGCTGCTTTCCTGCTCGGCGTGCGGGCCGGAGTGTAGGTCATTGATCTGGGTGATCAGACGCTGGTACCGGGCCTGATTGACAGTCGTACGCACCTGACCAGTGATCCTGATAATGTCGGCTCGGAAGCTTAACTCAGATGCCGGCCCGGGTACGAGAATTAGCGCCGACGATATTACGCCGGTTCAGCCGAATGAATTGATCACCTTTAGCGTGCAACACGTGCAGGAGTAAGCAGGTTAATTCAACATTGCTTCGACATTGCCGCGCTATCGCTACGCACTTTTATCAGGTGCCTGCGGGCTAGTGACTGGCAAATACGCTATAGCTGTCGGCGCTCTTTACCAGCAAGGTATTGTAGGGAATTGATTGCGCGCCTTCCATGCCGGGCGAGCCAGGCACCATCCCGGGCACGGCCAGGCCGATGGCTTGCGGTTTCTGCTTTAACATCCGGCGAATATCTGCGGCAGGTACGTGGCCTTCGATCACATAGGGGCCAATTTTTGCGCTATGGCAGGAGCCGAATTTTTCGGGCATACCCAGCTGCTGTCGTTTTGCCGGGACGTCATCGACGTCGTGGCTGACTACCGTGAAACCGTTCTGACGCATATGTGTGATCCAGGCGCTGCAGCACCCGCAGCTCGCACTCTTGTAAACTTCAACCACCGGAGCGGTTTGGGCAAATGTCAGGCCTGAAAACAGCAGGCCAAAGATAAAGATAAAGATAGAGTAACGTGATTTCATGGCGAATTTTCCTTTGAGTGCGGATGATGGTCATTATTCAAAAATTGTCCCGGATGCCAGATAACGCCCAAGCCGGGCTCTCCGGGTTTTCCTGAGTCGGTGCAAAGCTCAGGAGGACTGTGATATTTTTCAGAAAAGCATCGCCGACATAGCCGCGCTAAAAGAGCGGGCAAAGACCGGTGATCACCTCAAGCGAGGTCTGACCGAAGCCGGATTGGTAGCTGATCTGACGCACGATGGCGTCAGTCAAGGGCGTATTAAAAAACCAGCGCTGCTCAGTTTATCATATGCAACGTCAGGCTACTTACGCTCAACGGCAGGTAACATCTGGCCAGCATACGCCGGGCGCGCAGGCGCGGTTTTCAGATTCCGGCACGGCGTTCTCGCTTAAGATTTTCAGCGCGATGAATCGCAACCCGCCACAGACCGAAGCGGCAAGATTGGCCCGGTCACGTCCGTGATTACCGCTATGGCGCATCTTGGCCAAGCCTGCTGTTTCCAGACATTTATATTGCCGCTGCAAAAGGCCGGACACCGCTTGCACACCGGCCTGCACATTGACGTACAACAAGCTCTGTCCTCCTTCCTCTGTCTTGCAGGCAGGTGGGATGGCGGGTATGCTAATAATGACATTCAGGCATCGGGTCGGGCTTATTACTCACCTATCGCTCACCTATTGCTTACCTATTGCTTACCATAAGGAGTCCATCACATGCGCTATCACGCTCTTGGCCGCACCGGCCTTTTCGTCTCTGAACTGTGTCTCGGCACCATGACCTTCGGCGGGAGCGACGGTATGTGGGGCAAGATCGGCACCCTGCAACAAGACGACGCCGAACGCCTGATCGGGCAGTCACTTGATGCCGGTATCAATTTTATCGACACTGCCGATGTGTATGCCAGCGGCCGGTCCGAACAAATCACCGGCCAGGCCTTGAAAAATCTCAAAATTCCACGTGAAGACGTCATCGTCGCAACCAAGGTATTTGGCGAAACCGGGCCCGGCCAGAATGCCCGGGGCGCTTCGCGTGGCCATATTCTTGATGGCGTCAAGGCCAGCCTGAAACGGCTGCAGCTCGATCACATTGATCTGTACCAGATTCACGGCTTCGACCCGGCGACACCGATCGAGGAAACCCTGCGTGCGCTCGACCAACTGGTGCAGCACGGCCATGTGCGCTATATCGGCATATCAAACTGGGCGGCGTGGCAGATCACCAAGGCGCTTGGCATCTCCGAACGGCTTGGCCTGGCACGCTTCGAATCGCTGCAGGCGCACTACACGGTCGCCAGCCGGGATGTCGAGCGCGAATTGATTCCGATGCTGCGCAGCGAAGGTCTGGGCCTGATGGTCTGGAGCCCGCTGGCAGGCGGGCTGCTGAGCGGGAAGTACGGCCGCGCGCAACAAGCCGAGGCAGGCAGCCGCCGCGTGGACTTTGATTTTCCGCCGGTCGACAAGGAGCGCGCCTGGGATTGCATAGAAGCGATGCATCCGATCGCAAAAGCCCACGGCGTCTCGGTGGCACAGATCGCGCTGGCCTGGCTACTGCACCAGCCGCAGGTCACCAGCGTCATCGTCGGCGCCAAGCGACCGGACCAGCTGGCCGATAATTTGGCCGCCACCAAGGTCACACTGAACGCAGACGAGCTGCGCATACTCGATGAGTGCAGCCGCCTGCCCGCCGAATATCCGGGCTGGATGTTCGAGCGCCAGGGTGAAACCAGACGCCAGCAGATGGAGGACACCCCGGACTAGCGACATAGCGCGGATGAGGAAGGACGGGGTGACCAGTGCGGTCATCCTCGTTGCCGGTCACTTCCCGCTTGGGTAGTTCCAGAGCGATGACAAAATATAGCCAGCCTTCCCCGCGCCATAGGTACGTGATGCCAGCAGCAATTGCACTCCTGCCGTCAGATCGATCGCAAGCTGTTAGAATTTGGCCGTGTATGATTGTTTTAAGATTTTTTTATTTTTAACTCTTCTAATTTGAACTCGCGATACTTTATGTCGTCTATCGAAGTCTAAATTTCAAAGAAAACTCAAAGACTAAAATAATAGATGCTGCACATGTCTTTAAGCTGATTCAGCTTCAAATCAAAATACGTTTTTAATTACGAATCGTTTCGCCTCATTAAGCACATCTGCGCGCAACGGTATGCCAATAATTTTTACTCTAATTTTGCTTTGATTGATTCGATTCAGATAAACAGTTTCAGTCACTTCTAGTTGATTTGATGGATAGCAGAGAATGGCTTGTTTCTCTATGCGCGTATCAAACGATGTATAGCCTAAAATTTGATGGAGATCGTGGCGGTAATCTGCTTTTAATTGTTCGCTGCTGCTGGCTCTATTCAACAAGTGTGATTTGTATTTGGCGTCTATGTACAGCAAGCGGCTATCTTTTTTGAAAATGCCGTCTGGCTCCAGATGGTGTAGCTCCCATGCGTAATGCCGTTTGGAATCGCGAATGATTTTGTAATTAGCGAAAAAATTACCGCCGCATTGTTTGGCAACCGTAGTGAATATGTGTTGCACAAATTTTTCGAAGACATCAGAAAAATCCACCCGCCAAGCCGTGCCTATGTTTGCTTGAAAACTTAAGACTCGGTTAGCTTGTTGTTTACAGCGTTTGACGATGGGTAAGTCTGATTGTTTTTCGTTTAAATGATCTGTTTTGAGTGGGCGATGAAAATATAATTTTTCTTCCAGAGCTTCAAGTTTTTTCTTGATGCGTAGCTTTAGACTGACTGGTGTGCGCGGTGAATTGATTTCATTTTTACAGAGTTCAAATACATAAGCGAGCTGCGCATATCCTGCGTGAAATTCTGTCATCACATTGGTGGCAATGGGGTATCGCTGTTGGTTCTCCACTTTAAATTGATTGACGATGTATTTGTTCCAATTGACTTGCCCAACGGGTGCTTGCGCGGTTTTTTTAATTCGAGAAAATTTTTGCCAATGCGTCTTGGTGAGTTCGGTGAGGTAATCTACAAATTTGACCGCTTCTAAATATAACGGCGGACGAAAATGATAACCAGACTTAAGCGGTAGGCTTTCTATAAATTGCGGCTCTATCTGATTGTCTAACAGGTTGAGGATCTCAACATAATCAGCGTATCGATCACGCGCGATGAATCTCGGTACAACAACGAAGTCGCCAATTTGTTTCCCAGTATCTGGTGCGCGTAGCGGAATGGTGCCGACAAATGCGGTAGTTCTAAAACAAAGCGATACGTCTTGATCGATGCCGACGATAGACGGTGTCACACCAAGAAATTCGAAAGATTTTGCGTTGTAATTGACGAATTTTTGTAAGATTTGCCCGATTAATCTTTTATCAGCATTTTTAAAAAATGTTTTCTGTAATTCAATACCGCTGAACAGTTTTGATTGTTCGGTTAAGCATGGGAGTTCACAGAAAATTTCGTTAAACTTTTTCATTCAAATAATGCCTGGCCTATTTCGGCAACGAAGTAATTATTCAGTTCCTCTTTAGCATTACTTAACAATCCTTCTTGCAGATATTCACGCATGAGTGGAAATAACTCATAGCGAATTCGGTTCTTCATTTCAACTTTACTTTTCGCGAGGAAATAACCTTGCCCTGGCTGCAATGCCAATTCAGTTGAGCTGGCATACCAATTAAATATTTCTTCGAATTTAGCAAAGTGTTCTCCGTGAAAATTGTTAGGACCGATCGCCTGCGGTTTAAGGTCATACCATGCAAATCGTCTACGTAAGGCAAAATCAACCACCGCCAAACTGCGGTCGGCAGTATTCATGGTAGCTATCACGTAAAGATTGCCTGGCATCTTCGATAGCGCAAGATCAGGGGTAAGCACGATCTCGACATTGGCAAAGTCTTGTTTGTATTCGAATAAGTAAAACAATGGCCCTAAGACATTCGATAAATTAGCACGATTAATCTCGTCGATGATGAGTATGGTTCGCTCATTTGGGTTCGCTTGCGCGTACTTAATCGCCTTCAGCAATACGCCTTCTTCGCCCGAATAGGCCAAAGACGTTGCGTCTAATTTCGGACGTATGCCATAGATAAAATCGGAGTAAGACGTTTCTGCATGAAATTGCGTAAAGAAGGTTCTCGCCTTCCAGTCCTCGGTAATATTTTTTGCGAGCCGCGTTTTACCGGTGCCTGGTGCGCCTTGCAGTACGAGGTATTTTCGTTCTTCGAGAAGGCTAGAAACTTCTGCCTTATCGTCACGAGGGTTGTCGCTGGCGACGTCTTTGATTGCTTTTGTTATTGCTTTTCGATGGGACTCATTCGTCGGCCAATTTCGTAATTTGGCGTAACCCGCCAAAATAGCAGAAATACGTTTTTTGCCATCGTCAGTGTTTGGTTGTTTGACGATTTGCATAACACTAAAGACCTTTTTATAGGACTCTATTGTTTTCTGAAGATGCGCGAGTTCCGACCGTTTTAAAAAAATTTTAGGTGGAGATGATTCAATATCAGAGAAATCTGATTTACAAAAACCATCTTCGTTAATTAACTTGGAAAAAAGTCGACGAGGCCCTGGAACTGACGCTAGATCGTAATCGTTCTTAAATCCACTAGAGCCAACACAAAGAGTAATGATCCAAGCATCATTCTCTTCACTTGGCATCACGGTAAATGAAAAGTCGTGATAGGGACCCGAGATGGGCTCAGATGGATGAATAAAACCAAAGTAAGCCCCATTGTCGTTCAACGCATCAGCCTTGGTGTTATTTCTTTCGATATAAGATCCCTCAGTAGCCCCGAATTTTCCCGCTTCGTCTTTAACAAAACGCCTGATCGTTTCAATCATGTAGCCAATCTCCTAGTTTTCATTGGACGTTATTTTTTATGTGCGCTTACGTGGCGATACGTAACGTTTTAAACGCTATAGACAGCATTTTTTTATCGATTGGGTACAAATAATTCCGCTGACTCGACGTCTAACGCTGTCGCAATTTTAAAGATATTTGCCAAGCTAACATTACGCACACCGCGTTCGATACCGCTGATGTAGGTGCGGTCGAGATCAGCGATCAAGCCGAGTTGTTCCTGGCTTAGCCCGCGCGCCAAACGCAGTTTTTTAAGATGAAGACCAAACTCCAGTAATTGTGGATTGACCATTTACTTGCCTCATTATTATCATGAGGCAATCATGCGACGATGTGACTTATTGGTCTACGGACTATGAGTCACAAATTAATTTTTATTTAACGTATTTAAATATCGGTGATTAACTTTAAAAGTTAGAAATTGACTGCTTTTGTCGCAGTCTTTGTTAACTGAAAGCGCTATTTACAGCGTAAAAAAATAGCAGCAAAACCCGATAATCAGCCAGCCAAACGCTGCAAAAAAATTGGCGCTAATGCTTTAACATTAGCGCCAATTTATTCATCGTAGAAATGTCCTACACGCGACTTAACCCAGTGAGGTATCAAGTAGCAGCATCAGCGCGAAGCCGCCCATCAGGCCGATGGTGGCGGGGGTCTGGTGGCCGTTGCGGTGGGTTTCGGGGATGACTTCGTGCGAGACGACGAACAGCATGGCGCCGGCGGCCAGGCCTAGTCCTAGCGGGTAGGCAAACGCCATGCCGCTCGACAGGCCCACGCCTAACAGTGCGCCCACGGGTTCGAGCAGGCCGCTGGCAATGGCTACCAAGACGGCATAAATAGGTTTCATGCCTGAGCCGCGCAGCGCCAGCGCAACGGCGAGGCCTTCGGGGATGTCCTGAATGGCGATGGCGGTGCTGAGCGGCAAGCCTACTGCCATGTCGCCTTGCGCAAAGCTCACGCCCATGGCCATGCCTTCGGGCAGGTTGTGCAGGGCGATGGCAAAGACAAATAACCAGCTGCGCTGGCACAGTTCATAACCAGGGCCGCAGGGGCCGGAAGCGGCGTGTTCATGCGGGGTGAACTGATCCAGGCCCATCATCAGCAGTGTACCCAGGCCAAGACCAATGATGACGATGCCGGAGCCCAGGAACTTACTTTGAAAGAGCTCGGTGCCGGCGGCAATGCCCGGAAGGATCAATGAAAAGGCGCTGGCCGCGAGCATCATGCCAGCGGCAAAACCAAGCAGGCTGTCTTCGATTTTTTGCGGCATACCCTTGAGCGGCAAAGCCAGCAACGCGCCGCCGGCGGTGGCGGCAAAACCGGCGCCACCTGCCAGCAGGGCCCAGTAGACTTCCTGGCTGACCTTCCCCATCGCCAGCATGGTGATGTTTTGCACCAATAAAATGAGCAGCACGAAAAAAGCCAGGGCAAAGCCGCCGGCGGTGACCGGATGCAGTTGTATGTGCTCGCGCAGGGCGGCAGTCCAGTTCGTGGTGTCGCCGGGGAGCGTATTTTGGGAAGGGTTCATTTTGGTTGCTGGTGACGTTGCGGATAAGGGAAGGATGTTAACATGATTCTAGCGATGATTCAGGCGACGAGTTGTCCACTGAACTATTGGTCACAAAATCGGTCCGTGCGGGTGTAGTTTGTCGCCTGCGCTTTCGATGACACGCTGCAGCTTGTGCCTGCCATCCGGGGCAAGAAAAAAAACCCTGTATCTTCTAATGCAGGGCAAGCAGTCTGGCCACGGCACCCGGTGCGGCAATCTGCGCTGGGAAAGAAAAGCTGTTATTTTTAACATCAGCACGCTATGTGCCCGCCCGCACATACGCTTGGTCAGGAATACGGCATTCTGCGACCGTGACCTGACAAAAGCTTGCCTGAACCCATGTCAGAGTACAAGCGAGAGTACAAGCAAGAGCAAGAGCAAGAGCAAGAGCAAGAACAAAGAACAAGAGCACGAACAGAGCCAAGTCAGTAAAAAAACAGAAACAATTCAATACTGGAGAATCAGATGAAAAAAGCATTCAAGATCGTGTTAGCGCTCAGCGCCTTTACCATGGCATCACACGCAATGGCACAAATTACGCTGTATGAACACGATGGCTGGCGCGGCCGGGCCTTTAGCACCAACGGGCAGGTGAACAACCTGTCACGCTCGGGCTTTAACGACCTTGCCTCTTCAGTAGTCATTGATGGTGGCCAGTGGGAAGTCTGCGATGACAGGGGCTTTGGCGGCCGTTGCATGGTCTTGCGCCGCGGCAGTTACGAATCGCTGGGCAGCATGGGCATGAATGACCGTATTTCATCGCTGCGCCCGATTGAGCGGCGCGATCGCTATAGCAACGAGGCCCCGGCCCCACTGCCACAGCCTACGTATGAATACCGTCGCCGTCCGAATGAACGAATCTATGAAGCGCAAGTCGTTGACGTGCGTGCGGTGGTTGGACAATCGGGTGAGCGTTGCTGGGTTGAGCGCCAGGAGGTGAACGAACCTTCACGCGCCAATCCTGCCGGCACCATCGTTGGCGCTCTGATCGGTGGCGTACTGGGCCATCAGGTGGGCGGCGGTACAGGGCGTGATCTGGCGACCGCTGGTGGCGCGGTTGCCGGTGCTGTTATTGGTTCAAGAGCCGGTAACAATAACGGTGGCGGCAGCTACTCGCAGGATGTACGCCGCTGCGAAACTACGGTCAACAATACGCCTGAATACTGGGATGTGACCTATATCTACCGCGGCACTGAACACCGCATACAAATGAGCGCGCCTCGGGGAGGCACCATTGCCGTGAACCGTAACGGCGAACCACGACAGTAAGCACGCTATCCGGCTGGGTTAATTGAACTTCGCCGGATTCACCGTGAGAGAAGCGCGGGGTTACTCCGGGGATTTGTCTAGATAACTCTCCGGATAAACCCCGTGTAGCACTTCGGTCGTCCATAGGCGACCGGCGGGTCATCCATGCCCTATTCATGCTCTATTCATGCTCTATTTGCGTAACATCCAGAAAGGCGATGTTCTCCTGCATACGCGTACGCAGCACTTCCTGCCACTCAGGTTCGAGCCAGCGTGTGACCTGGTCGAAAGCCTTGGTAATACGCAGCAGTAAGGTATCGAGATAGTGACTAGCCTCGTCATTGCTGCCGAAGCCAAAACGATGGGCGTCGGCCAGCACTGCTGAACGGGAAATGTCAAAGCGCCCCATTGACAGCTGTAGTGTCAACGTGCGCGGTGTCTCAACCGGATTAGGCACGACATCGAAAGCGGGCGCCAGGCGCCAGCGCCGCTGTTCGTACTGATACACGACCGCATGATTTCGAACGTGATCATCATCATTTCCACACACGGCATTGAAGACCATCCGGCCGAATAGCTCACGCCAGTCCTCAACCGGAGCACCGATGATGCGTAACTCCTCCGCCAAACGCGGATAGCTCCAGAGGGCATTGTGCGTTAGCTTGTCCGGATACTCCGCTTGCAGCAGGGAGGCGGCGCTGACGCACATTAAGCGCTGCTGCCCGATGCGGTCATAACGCAGTACGCGCACCGCGCTGCGACCTCCGGTGGCCGGATGTAAAACAGTCGCTGCGAAATTCAAACCGCTTGCTGCCCCCCATTGCTGGCCGACATGCTCAAGGCAAGGGATGTCGGCAATATCACTGGCGATTCCGGGCTTGACCAGCCAGTACCGGCCCTCATCATCCCGCAGCGTTGCCTTGGGTCGGGCGCCACCCACACTGGCAGTTTGGACCAGACGTCGGCGAAGCCGGACATCGATTGCCGGGCGTTGCTCGCTCATGGCCGCTAATTCCCGTACCAACATTGGTAACTGGCGTAATTTCGGGTGGGATAGTTGCGCCACCGAGGGAGTGGGTCTTGTGCCTACGGCGAGTGCGCCCCACCGGTCAGCGTTATTGGCAAGAATCAGATAGCGTGCCGGAAGCGTCCCTTCGGGCAGATTGTGCTCCCGCCTCAGCAGCGTTTGGCCCCATGAATCCGGGCAAGCGTCTCGCAGCACATCGTGCAAACCGTTGTAGCGTGAAGCTGGCCGGTCGTCCTCCGGCCGGAACGGCAAGTTGACCGGGTCAATCGCCCAGGTGAGACCTGCATCGACATAACTGGGGGCGTACTTGAACCTACCCGTGCCTGCGACGGGACCGGCAAGATAGCGTCCGACCGTTACCCACCGGGCATTGTCTGGCCGCTGCAAATAGACGAACAATGGCCTAGAAGTAGTGAGCATCTTCTTCGCCCCCTCGTTCTTGTTGACTATGCTTTACTCTACGGCGTGGAGAATCTGACCACAAAACGGGGGCCAGCGCAGGTGTTGCGTCATCCATTACGCCCAGGATCAGCAGTGCAGCGAGATAGGCGCCAGCACCTGTGCCGGGATCACCGTGTTCCATACGGCGCAAGGTAGCCTCTGAAATACTCATGCGCGCGCACAAGTCGGCCGCTGTAATGCGCTGACGCAAGCGTTGCGCGTGAATACAACGTCCCCAAGTGCGCAGGCGTTCCGCTACCAGGGTTGGCAGAGTATCCGTGTTAAAAAGCTTTTTTGGCATAAAAATTCCCTTATAGATACCCTCATAGATAACTTATTATATGGCATAACATACTCTCTATGAGGGTATGTTATATGAAAAACCTTTATGAATAGCGGGTATAACCTTCATCTGCAAGAGTCAAACTCTCAATATTTGGACAAGAGTATGACAATCGAACCGATTTAGCTGCTAGACGCATTCGATGCATTGCGCGATCCGCGGGCACGTAAGTGCGCCTGTCAACTGGACGAATTGTTGTAGGCCGCGATCTGCACCGTCATCAGCGGAGCGGAAAGCTGGACGACGGTTGTTGAGTGGCGCGAAATGAAGCTCGACTGGGTATGTCAGCACCTGCCATTGACCAATGGCATCGCCTCGCACGGCACGTTCGGCCGCGTCTTTTCCTTGCTCGATACGAGTAAGTTGTTGGGTTTGGCAATCTGATCCTTCATGCAATCGCCCTGCCACTACGCTACCCACTGGATAATAAAGTGCAAAATAGCGTACTCTTGTAGCATCAAAATCTCGGCCAGCTTGTCTGGCCTGCCGACCGCCATCATGCCCCTGCTACGTTCCTTTGCCCGCTCGCTCCGCCGCCTTTACCGTACGTTGCCGCTGTTGACACTACTGGCCGCAAGCTTCTTTTTACCCGCGCAGGCAGTCAACGCCATTGACCAGACCTTTCCGGTCCGGCTGAGCCGTGATGAACATCTGCTGCTGGAACAGGTAGTGTGTGGACAAAAATATGGTGTAGCCGCGGCCGATATTGATGCACGCGCTTTTGATGCGAAGGCAGGCAAGGCGAATTACGCCGATGTCCGCTGCCGTCCGCATGCGCGCCTCAGGGATCAGCCGCTGTACTACGTGGCACAATGCGCGCGCGCTGATAATCAATGGAGTTGCGGTCAGGCAGAACTGGAAACAATCGTCGCCCTGAAAGAGCGTAAACTGCGCATTCGTCCGGGCACAGTAGAGCCCGCAGTGGCCTATGACGCGATCAGTAAAGTGAGTACCTATGGCTATTTTCAAGGCAATTCTATTGACGCAGCGCTGCAATCGACTTGCAATATGGGTATGGGCAAGACGGCCGACCTGATCGAGATTTCCTGCCAGCGCTGGTCGGTGACGGTGTCGTTCTGGTGCCCGGCAAGCCCGCAGAACAGCGCTTGCCCGCGGGTGATTTACATGGCTGAGCGGCAGTAAGCGCTATTCATCGGCGCTATTCATCAGCGCGATCAGGGCAGATGTTGTTACCCGGCTCGCTCACTGATATACAGTTTTTTCGCTACGGTTTCCAGCCGCGCTCAAGCGCACGCCGCTCTTCGGCGGCATCCATCGCCTTGCCTGCGAGTCGCTGGTCAATCGCGTCCAGTACGACAGGTGGAATGGCCGTTGACGCTTGCCGGTAGCCGTTTGTCTGCGCGGCTGGCGTGTTATCAACCATGAGCGGAATCTTCCATTGCGCTGCGTCGCGACAGGCCAGGCCCGCCGCGCCATCGAGCGCAAAGCTACGGCAATAAGCGCCGTCTTGCGCCACAAAACTCACACCGATACGAATACCGGAATCACTCACCGGCGCGCTGGCAAGCTGCTGCGACAAGGCCGTCGCCAGTGCGCCCTGCGCGGTCAGTGCACCGCCGGCTGAGACGACTAAGGCCGTTGAGCTTGTTGTGATTGCCGTGGTGCCAGAAGGCGCAAAAATACCGTAGCGGCCAAGCATGACGCCCACCACCAGCGTCGCCGCCAGTGAGCCCCATCGCTGTAATGACCAGCGGTTGACTCTGTCTGCCTTTTTTTTATCCGCCTCTTGCCTGGCCTGGCGCGCAGCCTTCAGCTGATCAATCGGGTCGCTGTACGGCTCAGTGTTTACGTTAGCGCTACCGTTGGCCTTGGCGTTGGCTTTCGGGCTGGCGTCATTGGTGGCGGTCGCCGGTGACGCTTGCAGCAGGCCAGTCAGGCGCGCCGGCAGCACTTCGTCCAGCACCGGTGCAAAGGCGCCAAAGACCATCAGCCCCAGCGCCTGCTGCTGCGCAACTTTCGCTGCCAGCACCGGGTCGCTCAGCATGGCGAGTTCGAGAGCGCTACTGCTGGCGGCATCGAGCTGGCCGTCGGCGTAGGCCATGATTGTTTCGTCGGAAATAGTCATGCGGTTCTCACTTGATCGGTCAATAATCCTTGCAGCGCTTCGCGTGCACGCGCCAGCCGGCTGGTCAGGGTCCCCATGGGAATTTCCAGCACCTCGGCCGCCTCTTTATACGGCAGACCGTCGACCAGCACCAGCGCAATGGCGATACGGTGGTCTTCGCTTAACAGGCTCATCGCCTTTTCGATCGCCAGACGCTGCTGGTGCGCTTCGGCAAACTGGTCACCGACATGCTCACCGGCTTCTTCGGGCGCAAACAGCTGGTCGCGGCGGCTGCGAAACCGGATTTCATCGATCCAGGCATTCTTCATGATGCGAAAAATCCAGCTGTCGAGCCGCGTTCCGGGCTGCCACTGCGCACTGCGCACCAGCGCCCGTTCGACGGCAAGCTGGACAAGATCATCCGCGTCTTCATGATGGCGCGTAACGGCGCGGGCGAAGCGGCGCAAACGCGGTAACAGCGCCGCAATGTCGCGATGCAGCGCTGTTGCGGACACGGGTAAAACAGGTGGTGGCGTTGCATCATGTGGCGTATCGGTCATAGTGATGGTGATGGTGATAGATAAGTAAACGCTGCAGCAAGGGATTTTAATCCATGGTTGGTTCGTTAAATAAGTAACGGACCCGAATTTGGTGCTTAATTGGCGGCTAGTTGGCGACTAGTTGGCGGCTCATTGGCTGCTCATTGGTGATCAACTGGCCCATTGGCATCGGCACCGGTTTCGCCCGGCATGAAAACCGGCCAGCCTGAAGTCAGTGCAAAAGCCATTTTGACGTTCATTTTCTTACTATACTATCATCTGACCATGCGACAACACTTACTCAGTAGCAAACTCTCTCTTGCCTCTTTCATTTTGGCGGTGACGCTCATGTCTGGCCTCACCGATGCCAGCGCGCAACTCCGGCTGCCTGGTGGAGTCGGTGGCATAGGCGGCTCTGGCCTGCCCGGCATGCCACAATTAAATTCGCTCGATACGTCTTCGCTACGCGCGCCATCAAGTCGCCTGCTCGCCGGGCTTGATGTCGACGATCTGGCGACGCTGCCCAAAATACGTCTCAAGAACGTCACGGATCTGTTACGCGCCAATCGCGCAGAACTGGAAGCCGATCCGCGCGGCGAACCTGCGGTACGCCATGAAATTCTAGCCTGGTCGCCGGGCGCCGCCGGACTCGCTGCAGCCAAAGAGGCGGGGTTAAGCGTGATCCGCACGCAGGTGCTCGATGGCCTTGAGCAGACGCTGGTCACCTTGCGCGTGCCGGCCGAAGCCGATACCGCCACGCTACTGCAGACCTTGCGCACGCTGGACCCGGACGGCTCCTACGACTTCAACCACCTCTATCTTGGCGGCAGCGCCGTGCCGCCTGACCGCCTTGAAGAGGCACCAACATCCATAGCGACGCAAGCCGCAAGCGCTGCCACGAGCGAAGAAGCAAAGACGCCGTCCGGGCAAAAAAAATCGGCAACCACAGTGCGCGTCGGTCTCATTGACTCGGGCGTTGACGCTGGCCACATTGTTTTTCGTGACGTGAAGATGCAGCGTTTTGGCTGCGCCGATACCCTCCATCCAAGCGCGCACGGTACCGCAGTAGCCGCCCTGATGGCGGGACAATCATCGCGCTTTCATGGGGTATTGGCGCACGCCACACTCTACAGCGCAGACATCTACTGCGATAGCGCGACCGGTGGGTCTGCCGACAAGATCGCCGCCGCGCTAGCCTGGTTTGCCCGCGAGAATATCGGCGTCATCAACATCAGCCTGGTCGGCCCGGCCAACCGTGCGCTGGAACGTGTCGTCAAGGCCATGCTGGCACGCGGACACCTGCTGGTGGCGGCAGTGGGCAATGACGGCCCGGCCGCCGCTCCGCTGTATCCGGCCAGTTATCCCGGTGTCGTCGGTGTCAGCGCGGTTGACGGCAAGGGCCGGGGTCTGCCGGAAGCGGCACGCGGGCCACAGGTCATGTTTGCCGCACCGGGCAGCAATATGGTCAGTGCCGCCATCGGCACCCCGCCCTACCGGCAGGTACGCGGCACCTCGTTTGCCGCGCCTATCGTCGCAGCGCTGCTGGCCGACCTGCATCCGCGTGCGGACAAGGCTGAGGCGCAAAGTGCGCTGGCGACGCTCGCCCGGCAAGCCAGCAAGAAGGATAAAAATGTCACTGACAATGCGACGGGTTTGGGTATCGTGGGGGCGGTATTTCGCACAGATCCACGCGATTTTCGCTAAAGCCGGGCAAGTCCAACCGATACAATTACATTTTATTTTTGCCGTGAGGGATTAAACCGGCAAGGCCGGACGTTCTCCTTGTAACAGCTGCGGATTGTCCGTAGCAAACTCAGGAGAATATGCATGAAAACCTTACACATCCTCAAATTGACAGCATTGCTTGGAACACTGGTTATTGGCATGAGCGCGCAAGCCCAGCTCTTGGGCGGCAGCATAGGCGGTGGCGGCGGTGGCGGATTAAGTGGTGGCATAGGTCGCTCGATCGGTAGTATTGGCGGCGGTGGCAACGGCGGCATGGGCGGATCGTTGAGCGGGATAGATCGCCAGCAGGGCTCACTGAGAGACAGCGCGCGCCCTGTGTCCGGTGCCAGCCGCGGTGCCGTTGGTGCCAGTAATATCAATAATGTCAGTGGTGCTGCATCTGGCGCCTCCGGTGGCGACATTGATCTGAGTGGCGCGCTACGCCGTCAGGCCAGCTCTGCCAACGAAAATGGAAATGAAAATTTCAACGGCAGCGCCAATGGCGCTGCAGATTTATCGAGCCGCATCAATGGTCGTCAGGCGACATCGGCCGCGACACAAGGTGCAGGTGGCGTAGCGCAAGGCGCTGCTGGCGGAGCAAGGGCACAAGCCGGTGCGACACGTGATTATTCACAATCGAGCATGGCCAATGCCGGTGGTGCCGCCAGCGCCAGCGGACAAGCGGCAGCAGCCGGTGCACAGCGTTCTGCTGCGGCTGTGAGGTCGTCGGGTATCTCATCGGGTGCCAGCATCAACGCCAGCGGATCTGCCAATGCTGGTGGCTCAGCCGGCGCGCAAGGTGCTTTTAACTAGCTTCTGAGTAATTTTTATATGTGACTATTTACACGGATACTGGTTTGTTAGCGGAAGCGCTCACCAGCTGCATTGAGGAGATGTGTAGCTGATCCACGCCCGATCCCCGTATTGATCCTCGTCTTGATCCTGAACGTCGATTCTTCAAAAATCTGTGTAATAAAAAACCGGCGCCCATGAGTTAATCTCATGAACGCCGGTTTTTTTTTAGCACTTCAGGAAGCGCTTATCTGTCTTGCGACAGGCCCTATAGTGGTCAAGTTATTTCATCGGAGCCGCTTTTGTCTCTTCCGCTTTCATTTCTTTTTTAGCCTTGGCACGCTTGGCTTTTTTCTCTGCTTTTTTCTCGGCAGGCGTTGCTGCGGTGGCTGCAGCAACAGGTGTCGTTGCCTTAGCTTCTGCTGCAGGTGCTGGTGTAGCGGCCGGCGTGGCGCTTGCTTTTGCAGTCGTTGCTGCTGTTTTTTCCGGTGCCGCAGAAGTACTCGCTTTGGCAGGTGCCTGAGCGAAGGCAGTACCCATTGCGAAGGTAGCGGTGAGGAGTGTAGCGATCAGCGTGGTAGCGAGCTTGTTCATGGTGAGTCCTGTTCTGTTGGTTGATTTACGTGGCGTAGATCATCTACGTAGGGCAATAACGCAGCCTCGATAATCTGTGTTGACAGGTACTTTGTAACGAAATGTAGATTGCGGCAAACCGCAACCGATGCGCCTGCCGGCAAGAAAAAAACGGATCACAATGTTGGGTGAGCACTGAAACGAAAATTTATGGCAATATTTTTTTGGCTGATTTTTTTACCGCAAACGGCTGCTTACTTAGTGATACAAACAAGTCGTCAACCGAAGCATAAAAATAGCCGTTGATGATGGCATGACGCGAATAAAAGCTTCAGCGCGACCAGGTCAATCACAGGGAGAATTTCATGAAACGTGTTTCACTGCTACTCGCCAGTATCAGCATAGTGACTTTATTGAGCGGCTGCACCGTCGTTACGCCACGCCCGGCTTACTACGGCTACAGCCAGAATCAGCGCTATATTCAGGTAGCACCACCAGCACCACGCATCGAGGTGATCGGCGTTGCGCCTTACCCCGGACAAATCTGGATTGGTGGTGCCTGGTTCTGGGAAGGTGGGCGGCATAACTGGCACCCAGGCTACTGGCAAGCGCCGCGCCCGGATCACGACTGGGTGCCACATCACTGGGAACGCCGGGGTGACGACTGGCATTTCAGGGAAGGATACTGGAATCGCCGCAACTGATCATCGACACATACCGGGCATAGCCAGCACATAGCCAGCACATTTTGGCAATCACCCGATAAAAAACCGGAGCTACTCAATGGCTCCGGTTTTTTATTGGGTGAAAATAATAAAAGTACCGGCGACGCCGGCACTCTGAAAAATCAGGCGTTTTTACACGCGTTTTTATACACTTTATTTCACTGGGGCCGCGCTTTCATCTTTGGCTTTTTCGACTTTTTTCGCTTTGCTGGCTTTATGATATTCCACTGGCTTTTTAACCGAGGCAGGCGTTTTGACTGATGCTACGGCCGCAGGTGCAGTAGCTTTGACTGTATTTTCCAACGGTACCGCTGGCGTTGTGGCGGTAATTACAGCCGGAGTACTCGACTTGGCAGTTGATGCTGCGGTCTGGGCAAACGCGGAGCCCATGATGAAGGTAGTGGCGGCAAGCGCGGCGGCGAGCTTATGCATGTTAAATCCTGTTCTTTGGTTGGTTGATGTGGTGTGAATTATCTACGATTCTGCAGGAACAACGCGGTAAAAATACTTGAGGTTGACATGACATGTAACAGACATCATCACGTCACAGATTTTTACCAACAATATTGAAAAAAATAATACCGCTCAATGATAAATCAATGACGAATAGATGACTGAGAAAGGCCCACTATAACAAGGAAAAACCAGTCTGGACAATGTCTTTACAGGCGCTCGCACAAAAGAAAACCGGCACCCGTGAACTGCTGCGCCGGTTATACCTGACCTTGACCTTAACCTTGATATAGCTTATTTCATTGCAACAGTTTTCGCCACATCAGCCTTAACGACTTTTTTTGCCTTGGCGTGTTTGGCATGTTTTACCGATTTTTTCTCGCTGCGCGCTGCGACGACCGTGGGGGCTTTCGCTTCTGTCGCCAGTACAGGCTTAGCGGCTGGGGTGGCGCTTACTTTTGCAGTCGTTGCTACTGTTTTTACCGGTGCCGCAGGAGTGCTTGTTTTAGCAGGTGCCTGGGCGAACGCAGTACCCATGGCGAAGGTAGCGGTGACGAGTGTGGAGATCAGCGTGGCGGCAAGCTTGTTCATGGTAAGTCCTGTTCTGTTGGTTGATTTACGTGGCGTAGATCATCTACGTAGGGCAATAACGCGGTCTCGATAATCTGTGTTGACAGGTACTTTGTAACGGAATGTAGAGCACAAAATTATCTGTCAACGGCGGGGCTTTTAGGCTCCGGTGAAGTTTGGTACAGATTGGGTCACCATCATGTCAGGCGCAGGATTTTCTGCATCGCGACGCCGTCTGGCGTACCATCTGCCATCTCCCTATTTTTACGACAAAGGCTGCCCGTATGGATGAACAGCAACTGACATCGAGCCTGCTGAGAATGATGCCCTCCCCGGCCGTTATTTTTGGCTCTATCCTGTTTGGGATCATTGGTTTTGCCGCGTATCGCTACGGTAAAAAAACTGCCCGCAGCAGAACCAAATGGATAGGTGTAACACTAATGTTTTACCCCTACCTGATTGGCGACAACACTGGCCTGTTATATCTGATGGGTGCTGTTTTATGTGCGGCATTGTATTTTTACCGCGATTAATCCTGCGGGTATTACAGGCTGCAAAACCGGTTTTTTTAAGGTGTCGCGTGCCCTGTCAATCCCGATAAATAGTCTTGCACCATCCTAAGATAGAAAGAGAATGTAGCGGGATAAAAGCATTTCAATCATTTATAAGTACGGCTATTTTTATCGTCTAGTATATAAAAAAAACTGACGACCAAGAAGAGCGACGGCACAGCAAAATAAATGTTTGCAGCAAGTTAGCAGCTGACCGCTGACCGCCATTTACAAAGTCAGTTATGATGATTATTCGTTTTTTTGATTCTTTTCATTGAATTTTCAAAACTTGCCTATAAATAGTTTGTGCAGGAAAGCTTTTTGTAGTCTATGATCAATTGTCACATGGCTGCCCGTAATCAATTCAGGCAGTTTCCACCTCCTCATCCAGTACGTTTCAACACTACCGCATCGTGATATTACGCGGTCAGTTCGTCACCAGGTCGCAGTAATTTTGCAATTATTTTGCGCTAACCGCGCAGCAATTTTGTAACTGATAAGTCACTCATCAGTCTGTCCCGCACTACGCATTTTTCCGTATAGTTCCGACACACGCTGTGTCGGTCGACCTTTCTATCAGGAGCTATCGATGAACATGAGAAGACACGTATCAGGTATCGTCTTGAACGATACGAGCGATGACTATTTTGAGAGCGGTTTTGATGCTGATTTTGCCGATGGATTCATCGGCAAGTACCTGCTCGTTGGTATCACCCGCACCGGCACAAAGGGTAAAGTACTGACCCAGCAGCAGCTGCATGGAGTCATTGTGACCGCCACGGCGCAGTGTATCGAGATTGAATTGGGCGGTGTCCACGAGGGTGAAACCTGGCGCATGCCGCCTATCCTGGAAAAATTTTCACCGGCCAAACGCGGCAAATACGAACTCAAGACTACCGGCGAAGTGGTGGAAGATCCTGACTTCACCTTTACCCTGACCATGCCGACCCCGGCACCGGCCATGGTTCAGTAATCGGGTAACTTTTTATCCGTGATCTTCCCCTGTGACGTGTGACGTGTTACCTGTTGCCGGTTACTTGTCACCTGAAAAAATGCCTGCAGTTAAGCAGCTGCAGGCGTGTGCTTCAATGACGATTAACGGGGACGCTGCTGACCAATCAGGCGGAAGCAAGCGGGTAATCAGTATAGCCCTTGGCACCGGGTGAGAAAAAGGTCTCAGAATCTGCCTCAGTAAGCGGCAACTGCTGTTGCAAACGGCTGACCAGATCAGGATTGGCGAGAAAGGCGCGTCCCATGCCAACAAGATCGGTCAGACTCTCATCGACGGCTTTCTGGGCCGAGCTAAAGTCAAAACTGCCCCCAATGAGGAAGGTACGCGGCCACGCCTTGCGCAACGCCTTCTTGAATTCCAGCGGTATGACGGGCGCACCCATGGCGGCATGATCGGCAATATGGAGATAAATCAGGCCGGCCTCGGCCAGCAGCGGCACCAGCGTCAGATAGGTTTCTTCCACTTGCGGATACGCCGCCATGCCCGAGTTGGTGCCATACGGAGAAAGCCGGATACCAAGCCGGTCAGCACCGATGGCAGCGGCAGTTTCACGTACCACTTCGAGTGTGAAACGCAGTCGTTTTTCAATACTGCCGCCCCAGCCATCGGTGCGCTGGTTGGTGTGCGGACTTAAAAATTGTTCCAGCAAATAACCATTGGCGCCGTGCAGCTCGACGCCATCGAAACCGGCGGCTATCGCATTTTTAGCGGCCGTAACAATCTCGGCCTTGGCTGCCTGGATGTCGGCTTGTGTCATCACTTCGGGCACAGGATAATCCTGCATGCCCAGCTGATCGGTGTACATCTGGCCTTCCAGCTTCACCGCACTAGGGGCGAGGATTCTGCTGCCTTCGGCCATGTTGGCGGGATGACTAACCCGGCCGGTATGCATCAACTGGGCAAAAATGTGGCCTTGTTTTGCGTGTACAGCGGCTGTAACCGTTTTCCAGGCATCCACTTGCGCCGCACTCCATAAGCCGGGAATACGCGCATACCCCTTGCCGTTGGCGCTAGGCGCAATACCTTCCGAAAGAATCAGGCCGGCGCTGGCGCGCTGGGCGTAATAATCAGCCACCAGCGGGCCTGGCACTCCTGCCGCGTCCGAGCGGCAACGCGTCATCGGGTTCATGACCAGACGGTTACTGAGGCTCACCGGACCGAGCGGATACGAAGAAAATACATTAACGGCAGTCATGAGCGTCTATCCTTGAAGTGAATGTTGAAAGTGAATGTTGAATTGGTAAATGCAAGAGCGTAAAAAAATACCAAATCAGCATACCATTGTTAAATAAAGCTGAACCTGACTTTTGTCTATAACTGATGCGGTTGCCGCCATTTTATTCATCCGTATTTAAAACACCCGTTACAAAAATTAATGACAATCCTTATTTGAGTTCGGTATTTCCGGCTTCGGCACTACACGCCAGCGCCCCTCCAGTCAAACTGCACACGGGTGCAAAGCCGCCACCGGGGGTGCGGAAATTGGTGGTCTGGCCCTGATAGGTCCGTGCCGCGATCCATTGCACGACACCGTCGTAGGCGTAATTACGCAGGTCAAATTTGAGTTGCGCCGGTTGCCCGGCCGATCCGCTGACCCGCTCGCCCGGAGTAACGATGGCTTGCGCAATGTAGCCACCCGCGAGAATTTCCTGCCACACGCGCTTGGTCAGTTTGTCGCCACGGTAGGCGGCACGTCCGCCATAACCGGCAAAGGGTTTAAAAAACAGCTGACGGCGTTGCCGCCATAAGCGTTCAGCGTGCTGCGGCAACACCCGTTCGGTAGGCGGGATATTTTCCAGTAAAATTTTCTGCAGTGCGTCCGCTACACCTAGTTCCTGTAAGGCAGCGGGATCAGTGAGCAAAGCAAGATTACGCTTGTCGGCATACAGCGCGTGTGCCTGCGGATGCGGCGTCAACACGACCGCCCGTGCCAGATAGGCGCTGCGCAAGGCGGCGCATTCCTCCGATTCAAGCAAGAAATCGGTGAGACGGTTGTAGACCAGATCAATGGCGTTCGCACCGCACCACAAGACACCATCACGCCAGACCAGATCAGCCGGATCAGCAATCACGGCATGCACACCGTTGCGCTCAAACAGCTGCTGGAAGAGAAGAAATTCAGGGTATAGATATTGCTGCTCCGGGGCGAGATCAACAATGGCGATAGTGCGCAAGGGATGCGCTCGCTCGCTCAGGCGCCACTCATTGAAAAACATGTCCATGATCTGTGTTTCAAGCACGTTCGCACTCTCGGCACCGGGCACCAGGCTTGCCATCACGCTGCAACAGGCGTGCTGGGCCCGCGCCAATACCGCGTTCAGCATGGCGCCACCGGCATTGGTGTTGACTTCGATCAGGCCGATGCGGTCTTCATGCAGATGAAAATCATAACCAAAGAAAACCCCTTTGGCGCCACCCGGATCATGCCGCACGATGGCAGGAGCGTCATGTAGAATTTTGTCGCGATACGCCGGCAAGGCGACTACTGCCTCGATTGCCTGCACCACGGTTGCCATGCGTGCAGTATGGCTGGCAGAAATAAAGACCGGGCGAGCGGAAAACAGATGCGGACAACGCTCTTCAAGCAAAGAATAAACGGTTTGCGCTCCAGACACTCCCAGATCTGCCTTGAGCGCCTGCCTCAGGGCACCCTCTGGCAAACTGATACAAAAACAGCGTTCATTCATGGATTCGTGTGAGTTTGCTGCAGAAAGCACCGCGTCGCCAGAGATACCGGACTGGTGACCGCATGAAGCGGACAGCGCAGGCACCTTGGCCGGAACATTTACCAGATTATTTGCTGATTCATTTGCTGGTTCATTTGCTGGTTCATTTACGGGTTCATTTGCTTGGTCAGTCATTGATTCATCCCTTGAGAAATACGGCAGGCTGGTGACCACGCATTGACCAAGCCGGGACACCATTCACACAGACGCTACAGATCGGGACTATTTTATCTTTCTCAAGCATTTTCACGGAGTTTCCAGAAAAAGTGTGCACCAAAAAACCAGGCAACAATCCGTACACACAACCGCCGCGTCAGCGCCCAGCAAAACAATTGCTGGCGACAGTTCCGCCAGCAAGCCCGCCAACATCTCCTTTTCCGGCTCTCAGCACAGAAGATAAACTGTAGTTTTAATACTTAAATATCTTAAGAATTAGCAGAATATTTTTCAGCAAATTCTTACTCCATAAAAATAATGACCGTCTAAAATCTCTTTAATTGAAAATAAATGTTTCAATAAACGAAGTATTTTCGATTTTTTCTTTTTTAGTCATCTACTTCGCAATAAATAATTATTATGAAATAAATACTTTATGTAGTATTGTTACATTTTTATATCATTGTCATTAGCGTAGCGTTGTCATCATAATGCTATTTTTCCAAAATCACGGACTAACCCATTCATCTCAGCCAGGAGCTTGCCATGCAGTCACGAAGTCATGTTCAGCATCACTTAAAATTATCGTTACTGCTATGGATGGGAGTTGGCGCGCTCGCTGGTTGCGGCGGCGAAAGTAGCCAGCCTGTAGCAAGTGCCAAAGTGGCTACGTCACTGGCACAAGCCACACCACAGTCGCTGGTACAGGCGCCAGCTGTGGCAGCGGGCACCTTGCGCATGCATTATCACCGTGCGCAACATGACACCGCGCAGTGGGGCGTCTATTCCTGGAGCGGCCCGGCAGTGCCCAGTTCGGCCTGGATTACCGACCGTTTCATGATGACCAATACCGACGCGTTCGGTGGCTACGCAGATATCGCGGTCAATACCAGCCAAAGTGCAATCTGGTTTTTGCTTACGGACGGCTACGGCAACAAGAACTGCGGCAACGACCAGACGGCTAATTTTGCCAGCGACATCGCCAGCGCCGGGCAGGAAATCTGGATGCTCGAAGGTGACTGTACCATCTACCCGTCAGCGCCACCGGTAAGCTTCGGCAATCTGGGCAATGCCACTGCCCACTGGCTTACAGCAAGCACACTGGCCTGGCCGGGTGCTGCCAGCAGCGGTAGCTACCAATTATTTTACGGTGCCAATGGCGGCCTTGGCTCAGATACCGGCGGCGTCACCAATGCCGATGGCAGCATGATGCTTAATCTCGTGAGCGGCGGTCTGCCACTGCCGCTGAAAAACAAATTCCCCCATCTGGCCAGCGCGACCGCCTTACGTCTGTCGGATAGTGATGCCGCCAGTATCGCCGGTAAATTAAGCGGCCAGTTCGCCGTGGCACAGTACGACGATAGCGGCAAGCTGATGCAGGTCACCTCACTCCAGACGGCCGGCATGCTCGATGCGCTGTTTGCAGACAGGGCCGGCAACAGCAAGCTGGGCCTGAGTTTTGAGCGCTCTGGTGCGCCCACTTTCCGGCTCTGGGCACCAACGGCCAAATCGGTCAGCCTGACGCTGTATGCCGATGCAACCACCACGGTCAGTACACAGGTTGCCATGAGCAAAGATGCCGCCAGCGGAGTCTGGAGTTACAGCGCCCGCGATGCCCGCTGGAGCAACCGTTTTTACTATACCTACACCGTCGATGTCCTGTCGCGCTGGGCCAACAATACCGTGGTCAGCAATGTGGTCACCGATCCCTACTCGCTGAGCCTGAACGCCAACGGCCAGCGCAGCTTTGTCGCCGACCTCGACAGTCATGAAATGAAACCACAGGGATGGGATCATCAGGACATTCCTGAACTGGCGCATCCGACCGATATCTCGCTCTACGAATTGCATATCCGCGACTTTAGCGTCAGTGACATGAGCGTGCCGGTAGCGCATCGCGGCAAGTTCATGGCATTTACCGACCGTCAGTCCAACGGCATGCGCCATCTGAAATCGCTACAACGCGCAGGCCTGACACACATCCACTTATTGCCAGCCTTTGACATGGCCAGCGTCTCTGAAACCGGCTGCAGCAATACCGTCGTGCCCGCAGCAGCACCAGACTCTGCTAGTCAGCAGGCCGCCGTTGCGGCCAACCAGGAAGGTGACTGCTTCAACTGGGGTTATGATCCGGTGCATTACAGCGCCCCGGACGGCAGTTACGCCAGCAATGCCAACGATGGCGCAGTGCGCGTGCGTGAATTTCGTGCCATGGTCAAGTCGCTGCATGACGAAGGCTTGCGTGTCACGATGGACGTCGTCTATAACCACACCAGCCAGTCCGGCCAGGGAACCCTGTCAGTCCTCGACAAGATCGTTCCGGCGTATTATTACCGGCTCAATGCCAATGGCGGCATCACCAACGACAGTTGCTGCTCTGATACCGCCGCAGAAAACGCGATGATGGCAAAACTGATGATCGACTCTGTCGTCACCTGGGCAACCCAATACAAGATCGACAGCTTCCGCTTTGACATCATGGGAATGCATCCCTTGCCCCTCATCAAGCAGATCAAGACAGCGGTCAGCCAGGCGGCAAGACGCGATATCTACCTGTATGGCGAAGCCTGGAATTTCGGCCTGATCGCTAATGATGCGCGCTTTGTGCAGGCCCGTCAGGCCAATCTGTTCAATGCCGGCATCGGCTCGTTCAATGACCGTTTGCGTGATTCTGTACGCGGTGGTGGCTGTTGCGATGGCGGAACCAACCTCATTAGCCAGCAAGGTTTCATCAACGGCGCCTATTACGATCCCAATGCCCTGAGCACCCAGAACAAGGACGACCTGCTGCGCCTGACCGACCTGGTACGGGTCGGCCTGACAGGCACCTTGCGCGACTATAGTTTTGTTGACCGCACCGGTACCCTGCGCAAAAATTCAGCGATTGATTATTTTGGCCAGCCAGCCGGCTACACCGCCAATCCGGCGGAAACCATCAATTACATTGAGGCCCATGACAACCAGACCCTGTTCGACCTGAACGCCTGGAAGCTGCCCTCAGGCACCAGCATCAGTGACCGGGTACGGGTACAAAATCTCGGTGCGGCAATCAATATCCTGTCGCAAGGTGTGCCGTTTTTCCATGCCGGGCAAGACATGCTGCGCTCCAAATCGCTGGACCAGAATAGTTACAATGCCGGTGACTGGTTCAACCAGCTGGACTTCAGCTACCAGAGCAATCACTTTGGTATTGGCTTGCCGATGGCCGGCAGCAACCAGGCTAACTGGCCGCTGATGGCACCGATCCTGAACAACCCGCTCATCACCCCGGGTCCGGGCGCCATTGCCGGGGCACGCGATTATTTTGCCGACATGCTGGCCATCCGTACAGACAGCAGCCTGTTTCGCCTGCGCAGCGGCCAGGATGTCATGGAGCGCCTGAGCTTTTACAACACCGGACCGGAACAGCAGACCGGCCTGATCGCCATGGGCATCGACGGCCAGCGGCCACGCCTGTATCCCGGTGCCAAATATAAACGTGTGATGGTGTTTTTCAACGTCGATAAAGTCGCTAAAAACCTGAGTATTGAGGCAATGCGCGGCAAGCACCTGGTACTGCACCCGGTACAGCGTAGTTCGGACAGTGACCGGCTGGCAAAAACTGCTCGCTTTGAACACAACAGCGGCACCTTTATCATTCCGCCACGCAGCACGGTCGTGTTCGTCGAGAATTAAGCAAGCAAAGCTGCAACGCTCACCAGGTAAAGTAAAAATAAGGCGCTGCAGCGAAAGTGAGAGGCAAAAAAAGAGACCGGATTATTCCAGTCTCTTTTTTGTTTTTACCGGCTGTTTTTACCGGCTGTTTTTAACGTACCCGTTTATTTCTTTTCGTTCAGCACTTTACTGAAATCGGATTTACGGATCATGCCGTGGATACCCTTGGTTTTATCAACCACCTGGGACACCTGATAATCGGTCGCTGCCGACAGGTAAGCGTAGGCAATATCACGCTCCATACCCAATACCTCTGTCAGGAAACGGATCGATTCACGTACCGCATCTTTCATGGCCAGATTGAGATCCGGGTCCAGACCGATAGGAATCCAGAAGTCTTTCGTTTCACCAAACGGCTTGAGCAGCGAACCGGAAGCCGAAGGAATCTGCTTGTCACCTTTTTTCAGCAAGGTGATCCGGAAGGTCGGACGCAATGAATGTTCAAGCGCAGTCAGCGCCACTTCGCCATCGCCTTGCGCCATGTGCGGGTCACCCGTGTAAAAATTACCACCCTTGACGAACACCGGCAGATACACGGTGGAGCCGACACCAAGTTCATTGATATCGATATTGCCACCATACGGGCCAGGGGGGACTGAATGCACCTGACCGGTAGTGGCCGAGGCGACACCCATTACACCCATGAACGGGACGGCGGGAAATGCCACTTCAGTGCCCTTCTTGTTCTTCAGGATTCCTTCCCAATGGCCATTCTTGACCGCGCGGATCGGCGTAAATACAGAAACGTTATGGAACTTTTCCGGATGCGCAGCGCTGGCGTCTGCCTCAGGTGGAACCGTTTCAGGAAATTCACCCGGCAACGAACCTTTGCCGTGACGGTTGGAAATGACACCGTAGGGAACGCGCGGAACGATCGACAAGACCTCGACCTTGAGCACATCGCCCGGCTCAGCGCCTTCAATAGCGACCGGACCGGTCACGATATGCGGACCGTCTTTCTGGAAGTCATGCGGAATCGCTGATTGGGTGATGGCAATCGCATCCTTGAGCACCATGTTGACAGGTATGCCTTTGCTGGCAAAATACGCGACCGGATCGCGACTCTGGTCTTCCAGCAAGCCTTCGTGTGACAGCGTATCGAAAACGATGGTAGAACCGGTCGGCACCGTCAGGACCGGCTTGTCGCTCGCGTTGGGCAAGTAGCCCCACTTGATCGTTTCCAAAGTCGACGGTACATAAAATACCTTGCCCTTGGTGCCGGGAATAACAATTTCACCGGCTTTTTCCGCCAGCGGTTGCAAGGGAAAAGCGGGCATCTTCTGGCTAGCGGCCTTGTCTGCAGCAATGGCAGAGGAGACACTGAAACAGGCGGACAAGGCAAGTAACAGGGTGGTATGGCGTAAATTCATCGTAGAGCTCTTTCCGGGAAGTGATTTTAAAAACAGGACAGTTTCCATACAGCAAAATTCATGCCAGTTTAAGTTGCGTTTGATGTATCCACCTGCACCAGCAACATGCATGTGCTCTGCATATGATCGGTAAATAAGCTGCAGATAACCCATTCATACAGTCCGCATCACCCTTTTGCATCACAACTGCACCACGCGGGTGCAATTACGCTGGCATCCTGTAGCAAAATAGCGCTGCTTCCGGTGAGACTGATCACGAAGGAAGTGATAATGAAAGTGAAAGTGGATAAAAACAGGAAAATTTTCGGGTCAAGTCCGGGGGGGCGCACTGCAACAGCTCAGTAGCCAGAATAATCAGGCCAGATTGAGAGAGAGCCCGTTGCCATCCTCAAGTTTGCTTTACTTGCGGATATTTTTTCGCCACGGCAAATGGCATCGTCACATCAGGAAAATCTGCTGCACAACCTTTAGCCCGGACAAAATTGGCAAGGGTTAATTGGAGGATGCAGCAAGTCGGCCAAACTCGATAGCACCCTCCATGTACGGTTTTTCCATCGTGAGCTTCGCGAACGATGCTCGTTCGATGCGAAAAATCAATTACCTTCACTTGTAAAGAAAGGTGGCTTCAACGCCGAAGTGCAACACCGTACTGGTACGACTTTAACTGCTTTCTTGATCGTATCAAAAAATGCTGGTGATGATTTTCATCGAATTTTAGTACTGATGTTAAGTACAGCATCGCGCTGGAAAACCAGGTTGCAAGAAAGTGTTAATGGCTCAATTCCGCAGCTATACAAAGAGTACATGGCTC
>CANIFC010000002.1 GCA_947466695.1 Oxalobacteraceae bacterium
AAAATACGTCACAAACAGCACATAGTGCGCAAAGCGGTATTCCTTCACCTTGCCTTGATAGGTATCGACCAGAAAGGCAATTTGGGTAAAGGTGAAGAACGAAATTCCTATCGGTAAAATAATATGCAGCGCCGGAAAATCCGCCCCCAACAGATAATTGGCGCTGAAAATATAAAAATCGGCATATTTAAAATAGGCCAGCAACAGCAGATTAGCGGCGATCGCCAAAATTAACCAACGTCTAGATACAATCCGTTCGGTATGTGCAATCTGCCAGCCTAAACAATAATTGCTACAGATGGAGGCGAGCAGCAGAGGAACGTACCTGTAATCCCACCAGCCATAAAAAAACACCGAGGCGAGTGCCAGCCATATCGCAGCAAGTTGATGGCTGCGCTTGGCCAATAAGAAAAATATGGACGCTGTAACTGGCAGGAAGATAAATATAAAACCAAATGAATTAAAAAGCATCGGTTAAATCGATCGTGGTGAATAATCAAAGTTCGTTTACGATAAATAATCTCTCGCGAGAATTACCATGACTTTAAGTGATATACCGCTAGAGTACGGCTCTAAAAAATTCTTATTTGATATCTATTTGACATTTATTTTTCTAAAATAAAACCTCTTTCAACAAATTTAAATACTCTAATAATTTATCGATTTCTGAACACCCCTGCTGCTCTAAACACCTGCGAAAAAAACCGATCAAATGTACTGCTAATCCACAATTTTTTTTGTTCAGTGACTATGCCAATTAAATAAGTTGAGAGCCCGATCAAGACAGACACCCTGACAATATCAACAACACTTAATGGGTCATGGAGGTAGAAGCTCAGCCACATTGATATCACCAGCATATGGACCAGATATAAAGTGAAGGTATAAGACGAAATCGTGCGTATGATTTGACTGAAATTTTCAAGTACTGAAAAATGTGAGTATCTGGCGCAGAAAAAATTCACCAAAACGATCATAGCTACGCTGTAATCAGCCAGATAGCGGCTTGCACTGCCAAGAGGAAGTGCTTTAAACGGCCATATCGACACGCCCAGCATGTGCAAATAGTGATCTAAATTAGAATATTTATAGAAAACTAAGGCAACGATGCTAAATACCCAACCCAATCTCGCTAATTTTATGCCGAGAGGATATTTGTTCTGGTAACGAAAAAGAAGAACACCACTCATCCAGACCGGTAGCAGCAACCATAATTTATACCCAAGAATGAGGAATACAATTACGCCAAAAAAAAGCCGTTTATACGATGATAGATAATACAAAGTAGCAAAAAAAATGTAATACCAGACCTCATAGCTCAGAGACCAGTACGGGATCAACCAAGGCGGAACTTCAGAAAGACTCCATAATTCGCCAAGAAAAAGAAGATGAAAGGGGATGTAGAAATAGGCTTTAGCGACTTGGTAAGACGGAGCGAGTGCAGGATTTGAATAAGCGTTACTCATAAAATTCAACACGAATGCCAGCAACATAATAGGAAGTGCGACCGAATAAATACGTGCGCATCGGGCAACAACATAGTCTTTCAATTCCTGCTGCTTGATCTCAGTCGTGTAAGCAATTACATAGCCGGATAAAATAAAAAAAATAATCACGGCTTCGCGCCCGATCTCTGGAACAAAACGTCCGCTAATGTCATCGAGAATCTGATGTTGTCTGAAGTGATCAAGCACGACAAACAATGACGCCAGAAAGCGAACGACATCAAGATAAAGTGAGTAATGTTTATTCAAACCGGGCAATCAAATTGAAATGCAGTTTAGGATGTATCTTGCCAAAATGCGTCTGTATCTTCTACTGCGTCAAGCCGTTAAAAAATACTCTATGAGCGAACATATTGTATTTTCATGGTCCTCGCTTGAGAGCTATATTCATGCTACTTTCGCACAATAAATCCCCGCATAAACCGCCTGATATCTGGCCACGCTGACCGGCCAGTTACGTTCGTTCTCAACATAGCTGCGGGCGGCTGTTCGTAGTGCCGGCCAACGTTCTGGCTGATTGATGAGACCCAGAACCTTGCTGGCTAGGGCTTGCGGATCGTCGGCCTTGAACAGGATGCCGGTTTTGCCGTCATCGATCAATTCAACATGTCCCCCCACATCGGAGGCGACCAGCAGGCGGCCCTGCGCCATGGCCTCCAGGGGTTTGAGGGGCGTGACCAGTTCGGTGAGGCGCATACGCAGGCGCGGATACACCAGTACGTCGACCAGATTGTAATAACGTTGCACCTGCTCATGCGGCACCCGGCCCGTGAATGTGACATGCGCCGCGACGCCCAATTGTTGCGCCAGCGATTTCAGCTGTGACTCTTGCGGGCCACCGCCTACCAGCAGCAAATGAATCGCCGGGTTTGCCACCAGCATGATGGGCAAGGCTTTCAGCAAGACATCAAGGCCTTCATAGGCATAGAAAGAGCCGATAAAGCCGAGCACCGTTTTGCCTTCCAGGCTCAGCTCGTGGGCAAGCGCTGTATCGGCCGTCTCGCCGATATGAAAATCGTCAATATTGACGGCATTGGGAATGACGGTCACCTTGCCCGATGAAATACCCCGCTCGATAATATCGCTGCGCAGGCCTTCACAAATCGTCGTGACGGCCGCGACATTTTTTATTGCGTAGGTTTCCATGGCACGGGTCAGGCGATAACGCAGGCCGCCTTCGGAACTGGTGCCATGGTCGACGGCGGCATCTTCCCAGAAGGCGCGGATCTCATAGACAACGGGTATACCCAAACGCTTGCCAACGCGCAGGGCGGCAATCGCATTGAGCGCGGGGGAATGGGCGTGCAAGATGTCGGGCTTGACCTGCTCTGCCACTTGTTGCAGGCGACGCGCGAGATTGTTGATGACGGCAAGCTGGTTGAGCACCGGCAAGCGATTCATCCAGCTTTGTTGCGGTGTACGCGAAAAGACCCACTCGCTATCGACCGTTTCTTCGGCCTTGGTATAGCTACCCTGTTTGGGGCTGGTGATATGAAAGGTTTCCCAGCCGAGTGCACGCTGCTGCTTCAAAATGGATAGCGTACGGAAGGTATAGCCGCTATGGAGCGGAATGGAGTGATCGAGAATGTGCAGGATACGCATAGATTATTTTGAAAGGGCTTGAAGGGGGCGTTCAGGCTGGCTGGCGCAGGCCGGGGTGGGCATTTTCCAGGACGTTGCGCAAGAATGCCTCGAACATCAGCAATGACCACAGCGGCGCGCTGTTATCACGGCGCCCGGACTCGTGGTAATCGACTAGCTCGGTCAGATACGCCATGTCAAAAATACCGATCGAAGACATGGTCGGGCCCAATACGGCTTCGCGTACCCGTTGCCGCAACGGCCCGCGCAGCCAGTTGGCCAGGGGAATGGAAAATCCCATTTTTGGCCGGTACAGGATGTCGTCTGACAAATAAACTTCCATTGATTTTTTCAGGATATATTTTCCTTCTCCGCCACGTAATTTCATGGCTGAAGGGATACCTGAAACCCACTCGACAAACTGATGGTCCAGCAACGGCACCCGAACTTCGAGTGCATGCGCCATGCTGGCGCGGTCAACCTTGGTGAGAATATCGCCGGGCAGATAAGTCTTCATGTCGAGATACTGAACCAGCGATAAAGGGTCGTCCGTCGGGGCGTTGGCGGCATGAGCGAGCATGACCTCTACAGCGTGATAGCCTTGCAGATCATTGCGAAAATGCGCGCTGAACAAGCGCGACCGGATGCGGTCGGGCATGATGGAAACGCCTTGAAAATAGCTCGGTGCCAGATCGCTGGCAAGCGCCTCAAACGTGGTCTTGGCACGAAACCTGCGCGGTGCCCAATCGGCTTTCGGATAATATTTTGCCAGCAAGCCAAACACCGGCTGGCGGATCGCTGCCGGTATGGCCGAACGCACGCGGTCGGTGACCAGGGCGTGATGGTGACGCCGGTAACCGGCAAAATTTTCATCACCACCATCGCCGGAGAGCGCGACCGTGACGTGTTTTCTGGCGAGCTGGCAGACCCGGTAAGTCGGAATCGCAGAACTGTCGGCATACGGCTCATCATACAAACTGGCCAGGGTATCGATGAGGCCGTAATCATCTTTGTCGACCGTTTCGGTGTGGTGACGGGTGTTGTACTGGTTGGCGACCTGGGTGGCAAAGACCGATTCATCAAACTTGGGATCGTTAAACGCAATCGAGCAGGTATTGACCGGAGTATCACTCAAGCCAGCCATCATGGCGACGACTGCGCTGGAGTCAACGCCACCAGAAAGGAAGCCACCGAGCGGGACATCGGCAATCAGGTGGCTGCTGACGGCTTCCCGGAAACGGCTCGCCAATTCGTCTTGTATGGCTGACTCGGAAGCCGGTGCGTTGGCAATGAAGGGCACATCCCAGTATTTTTTCTGAGTCACAGAAGTGTCGCCGACCTTGATGCTTATCTTATGACCGGGTGCCAGCTTATAGGCATATTTAAAAATGGTCCGTGGTTCTGGCACATAGCCAAAAGCAAAATAATCTTCGACGGCGCGGGGATCAATCTCGCGGCTCAGCTCTGGCAGTGACAAGAGCGACTTTAATTCCGAGCCAAAAGCGAACATGCCATCAGCTAAAACAGTATAGAAAAAAGGTTTGATCCCTAGCCGGTCGCGCGCCATGAACAAGGTGTGAAGATGACGGTCCCACAGCGTAAAAGCAAACATGCCGCGAAAATGGCTGACACAGTCGTCACCCCATTGTTCCCAGGCGTGCACGATGACTTCAGTATCGCAGTGGCTGGCGAAACAGTGGCCAAGCACCGTCAGTTCCTGCATCAGGGCCTGAAAATTATAGATTTCGCCGTTGAACACCACGACCACGCTGCGGTCTTCGTTAAAGAGTGGCTGCTGGCCTGACGCGAGGTCAATAATTGACAGCCGGCGGTGGCCAAAACCAAGCGCTCGCTCCGTGTACAAACCACCCTCTACCGGGCCGCGGTGAAACTGCGTCTCGTTCATCCGCTCAAGCGCCGCACGATCAATGGTGCGCGCTCCGCTCATATCAAACATGCCTACGATTCCACACATGATGCTGTCACTTCCTTTAAATTTTATGTCTTTGCGGCGCAGAGCGTGTCGTATAAACCGGTGTAAGCATCAAGCATGGCTTCAATGCTGTAGCTGCGCTCGATACGCTGACGGCCGGCGGCACCGTGCTGCAACCGCAACTCGGGCGCGAGCACATATCTGGCGAGGGCGCTTGCAAACGCCTGGTTGTCATGAACCGGTACCAGTTTTCCTGTCACGTTATCGAGAATGACTTCGGGCATGCCACCCACTTTGGTGGCCACTACCGGTAAGCCGCTGGCCATCGCCTCAAGCACAACAACAGGCGTACCTTCGGCAATGGAGCTCATGGCGAAAACCGAAAAAGTCTGCATCAGTGCAGCGATATCGTCCCTGGCACCGGGTAACCAGACTAAATGCGCGATACCGGCATCACTAACTTTTTGTCTCAGGCCAGCCAGCAAGGGACCATCACCGATAATGATTAATCTCAAACGGTCTTTTTGCGCAGGTAATTGCGCGCACAAAAAAATGAATGCATCGATCAGCCCGGCATGGTTCTTGACGTCCTGAATGCGGCCGACGGTACCGATCACGAAACAGTCTTTTGAAAAATGCGCTGCCGCATGATGACGATCATCGTTCATAGCAGGAAAAAACTGGCGCGTATCGACGCCATTGTTGATGAGGGTATTTTTCTGCTCACGAACGCCGATGACGTCCTTGAACCAGCGCCTTAAGTCGGCGGAAACAGGCACAAAACGATCGATAAAAGGACGGCATGCGCGCCTGAGCAAATTGTATTTCCAGTTGCTACCGTCGGGGTCGCTGGCATCACGGCCATGCTCGGCATGAATGCGCACAGGCACACCGGCCAGGGTCGCGACGACGCTGTATTCAAGTGCCGAGATATTGTAGGTGTGCAGTATGGCTGGCCTGATCCGGCGCAGTAATGACCATATGGAAAAATGCGTCTTTAGCCCCAGCCCGGGGCGTTTGTGAAGGGCAAAAATATCGACACCAGGACGGACAATTTTTTTTGAAAAATCGCTGTAATCGGTCAGGCAGACGACTGCGTGGCGGTATTTGTCTCGAGGCATACGATTGATGCATTCGGCCAGCAAGGTTTCAAGCCCGCCGAAGTCAAATCGATAGATCAGGTGGACCACTAACGGTAATTGATTCATCGCATAGTTAACGTTATCGGCGTTCGTTAGTGTTCATTGGTAATGTTCGTTTTAACGATTCGTTATTGATGTTGCTTGTTTCTATTCGGTGTTTCTATTCGGTGTTACTGTTTTTTGTTGCCGGACAGCGTCGAGTTCAGCGATGCCGTGTGCTCAGTCAAAAACTGGCGCATTGCGGTGCGTGCCTCACCGGGCTTGTCAGTAAAAGTGGCGTACACGACAAGGGCCGCGCCATCATCGCCGCGCATCAAGATTCTTTCTTTTGCCTGAAGTAACTTCGCCACGTAGGTATTAGTGGTAAAGCTGTCGTCGATCCAATACCAATGCCACATCAGGACTTTGCGTCCCAGTCTGTCCATGAGCGTGCTCTCGACTACAGTCAGAGGCGTGCCAGAGATCACTTCACGATGCCGGCCTGCGCTGATTTGCTGCCACACTGCGTCTTTGTCTTTCACCAGATGGTTAGACGAACTGATGAGGGAAGAGTCGTGGTCCTGGTTGCGGTAATACCTGACACTGAGGCCGACGGTGGCGCCGTCACGTTGATACCCACGATCAAACCGGGCATTGGCTGGCATGTAACCCAGCGTCCAGTCTGGCAGTACCGGGGCGTCTTTCCACTGCGACTGAAAGCCGGCGAAACTGGCCACTGCCGGGTTGGCGCTGGCGCGGTCGATATAGCCTGAATAGAAGGGCCAGAAACTCATGCAGAGCAAGGCAAGCGCCGCTGCTGCCAACACCGGCGAGGTACTGGCAGCGGGTAATGCGCCTGACTGGGCGGATACTGATGATTTGCTATCGGCGAGCGCGGGTTCTGCCGGTTCACGCCAGAAACTGCCGACCCAGAACATGACAAACATGACCAGGCCAAAAAATAACCAGCCGTAGATCAGATGGTCAAATCCCACTGCCATGGTCATGCTGCTCAGATGGCCGATCATCACGATCATGTAAGCGCGCAAGCCATTGGCGACAATCGGCACAATGATGGAAAAAACGATAAACACCGCGCGGCGGGTGAACGAACGGTAAGTCAGGTAAGCGTATAAACAGCCCAGCGTGACCGATGAAATCAGGTACCTCACGCCGCTGCAGGCTTCCACCACCGACCAGTTACCGGAGGGAATCGAGAAATGCGTGCCTTCGCGCAACACAGGAATTCCCGTCATCTGCAGAGCCCAGACCGTGAAGTCTGCAGTGAAATCAATGAGCGGAGCGATAAACACATCACCGAACGGGACTGCCAGCAACAAAAAGGCGAAAGGAAACGCCATCGCCCATGACATGCGCAGGCCAAGTATCAACATGGCCGAGACTGGCAACATGGCGACGAAGGCGTACTGCTTCACCACCTGCACATCGGCCAGGGCAGCCAGCAGCCAGGCGAAACCGCACGCAGCCAGTACGGCGAGCGCTGGCCAGTAGGGCCGCACCGGCATCCGGGCGATCGTCTCTCTGCGTTGCCAGATGAGCCATAGACTGATGGGCGCAATGATGTATCCATGGGCGAAGGTTTCTGAACTATTCCAGATCGCGACGATGGACTGCGCGGTGGCAAAATAGAACAAGAAAGGAGCGAGCATTGCCACTGCAACGACCAGTAAGCGTAAGCGCGTATTTCCCTGCAGATCAGAAACTATCAAGTGGAACCTTTCTATCGCAACCAGCATGGTGAGTGTTAGAGATTTGAAAAATTAAAGAATTAAAATCTTAAAGATTTAGAATATTAAAAACAAAAAATATTAAAAACATAAAATATTAAAAATCAAAAATAGTATTTTTTTTATAATTATATAGAAGTGCCTATAGTAAAGTGTTGACACTTTGTAAATTACTGTCCCAGTTGTATCTCGATTCCACTTTTTTTCTGGCGGCAATCCCGATGCGCTCATCTTTTTGGCCTAACACGGTAAAAAGAATCCGGGCAAATTCGGCGCCATCTTGTGCCAGCAGCAGTTCCTTGCCGTCCTGCGCCTCGATGCCTTCGAGCGCCTGTGGCGACACCACGACCGTCTTGGCCATTGCCATCGCCTCGAGCACTTTATTTTGAATACCGCGCGCAATCCGCAGCGGCGCCACCGCCACATGGGCGTGCGCCAGAAAGGGCCGCACATCAGGAACCAGTCCGGTGACCGTGATTCCCGGCAATTTCGCCAGCTGCATGACCTGTTCGGAGGGACGGCTGCCGACAATAAAAAATTGCGTATCGGGATGCCTCTTGTGCACGACTGAAAAAATCTCATCGGCAAACCATTGCACGGCGTCTATATTTGGCCAGTAATCCATCGCGCCGGTAAAGACGATGACCCGGGCAGCGGAAGAATAGGGATTGGCGTATTTCGCTGCCGGTGAAAAGTAGTCAGTATCCACACCATTATTGAAGAAGCCGATTTTGCCGGCACTTTCAGGAGCGAGTTGCCTGAATAAAGCCGCTTCTGGCTCTGAGACAAATAAAGCGGCATCACAGGTCGCGGCAATTTTTCTTTCATAGGCCAGCAAGGTGCGCGCTTCGCGCTGATACAGCCAACTCATGGGCCAGATTTTTTTGCCGGCATATTGCTGCCATTTGTCAGAATCGATATCGACAAAATCAATGATCCGGCGCGCCTTGGAATACGTTTCTACGAATTGCGCCATGGCGGAAGAAAACACCACGATCTTGTCTATCGCATGCTGCCGTAACATGTCGTCGACCCATTTTTGCATGGCGGCGCTGCGATAATAATCGAGCGACATCGGCCGATTATTCAGCAAGGCGGTGACACTACCCAGTTTTGCCATGAGGGGATTGAGCCGTTCAAAATAGCTGCTGTCGCACCATTGCTGCACGGTATCGATGTATTGCAGGTCATTTTGGTCATCAATAAAGCTCGCCAGATGCACCGTGTACTGTTGGCTCAGGTGCCTGAGCAAATGGTAGGAGCGTATCTTGTCACCCTTGTTGGGAGGATACGGAATACGGTGTACCAGCAGCAGCAAATGCTCTTTCTGTGGTGTGTCTGGCGGCGTAGCTTGTTGACTCATTGTATACGCAGTCCATTAACCCAGATTCTTGACGATATGAGGGCCGATGGCGTTTGCCATAGCGATCGGCATACGCTGCCACGCCTTGATGAAGAGCTGGTATTTTGGGTTTAATGGATTATTTTCCGGCAGCACTTTTGACTTATGCAGCTGATATTCATACTGCAGCGGCGTGGGCTCAAAACCCCAATTTTTCTTGAAATCGAATGCCCCGGTACCTAATTTACTACGGCCAAAATCAAACACCTTGTAGCCATCTGCGCAGGCACGGCGCATCAGTTCCCAGTACATGAAATCGTTACCGGCCACGTCGCGCGCCTGTGCTGTACCACCGCCATAGTAGGGCAGGACTTCATCGCGAAAGTAAAAACTCATGACACTGGCAACGGTGTTGCCGTCTTTGACGATCGTCATGATTTCACAGTCGCCGGCAAACACCTCCTTGAGCAGGCGAAAAAAATTCTTCGAAAAAACCGGCGTTCCCAAGCGGTGAACGCTGCTGGAATAGGCGTAATAAAAGCGCTCAATGTCGTGATCAAGCTCACTGTGCAGCCCGGCCTTTATCCCCTTGCGCACCATGGCGCGTTGCTTGCGGGGGATCGCCAGCATATTTTTTTCTTCATCGGTATCAATGGCTTTGCGAAAGGTTACGTACAGATCTTTGCTTTGCCAGCCAGGATTGTGTGCCGTGACGCTATGAAACTCGAGGTGACCGACACCAAGTTTTTCTGCCAGTGCAACCGCTGCGCCAGTCAGTGCGACCCGCGCCTGTTCGTTGACTGCCGCAACGCCGCCATAGACACAAAACGGCAGTGAGCTCAGCGAGTGGCCAAACAAAAAACTGTTAATCTCTGCCAGTGGCAGCACGCCAACGATCTGCCCGGCTGATTGGGCATAGTAAAACCAGGTCTTGTGACCAAAGGCACGCTCTATCACTGACTGCCAGCCGGCGCGATGGAAAAAGCTCGCCTCCGGACAGGCCAGGACAAAAGCATCCCAGCGCGCACTGTCTTGCGGCTGCATCAAATGCACAGTCACTGGCGCCACTGGCGCTGCCGGAACAACGGGCGAAAGTCCTTGTACAGACAGATCGGTCAGCGCGTTCATGCAGCACCTAGAAAAATACGGTCCATGCGGTCCCATTGAAAATCACGCGTGAGCGCCTTCAGGCGGTTTTCAGTCCGGCTCAGATTCACGTAATGCCGGAAGCGGGTTTTTAAGCCGATATGCTGCTGGCGTGGCTGCCCCGGATCGAGCTCCCAGGGATGGAAATAAAAGATCCCCGCTTGCTGGTCCTGGGTGTTCACTTGCTGCAATAGCCAGCGTGACAGCGGGTAGGGAAACAGGCGAAAAAATCCGCCGCCACCCACCGGAAAATTGCGCTGCATGAAGCGTAAGGTGGTGATCGGCAATTCGAGCAAACCGTCGCTGCCATTGGGATAGAAACTAAAGCGCGGGGCATTCGGCATGCCGTAGTGGTCATGCTTGATCGGGTAGATGCTTGAGCTGTACCGGTAACCGGCCTTGAGCAGTACATCAAGCGCCCAGAGGTTATTGCTGCCGATAGAAAAACTCGGCGCGCGGTAACCCGACACCACCTGTCCGCCGATATCCTCAAGCAAACTCTTGCTGCGGCTGACGTCGTCCATAAACTCGGGCATGGACTGGTCGGAAGCACGCAAATGCGCGTAACCGTGGCTGGCCAGCTCGTGACCCTCATTGACGATACGCCGGACCATGTCCGGATAGCGTTCCGCGATCCAGCCCAGCGTAAAAAACGTCGCCTTCACATCGGCCGCGCTGAGCAGCGCAAGAATGCAATCGACATTTTTTTCGACCCGGCAGGGTAAAAGCGGCCAGCTTTCGCGTGAAATATGACCGGCAAAGGCGGACACCTGAAAATAGTCCTCGACATCAATCGTCATTGCATTGCGGATGCGGGAATCAGAAGGCAAGGATGCGCCGGGCATGGCAGTCTTAATATTCGACATAAGCGCTACGACCCTTCCGCTCTGGCGATACCAAATTGGCTTGCGATAATGCCGGCAATACGGTGTGACGCCTGGCCGTCCCAAAAGTGTGGAATCCGGCCACGCTTGCCACCCGTTGCCATGACATCGTTAAAGGCTGCAAGAATCTGCGCTGGATCATTTCCGGCAACGGTGTTGGTTCCCTCCTCAACCGTGATGGGACGTTCGGTATTGTTACGCAAGGTAATGCAGGGAACCCCCAGCGCCGTGGTCTCTTCCTGGATGCCACCGGAATCGGTCAGTACCACTTTGGCGCCTCGCATGAGACCCAGCATTTCCAGATAGCCCATCGGCGGCAGCAGCAAGATGCGCGAACTTTCCAGCAACTTCCCGAAACCGAACTTTTCTATCATCGATTTGGTCCGTGGATGCACAGGAAAAATTACGGGGATTTGTGCACTGATCGTCACCACGGTGGCGATCAGCTGGCCCAGCGTCTGTGCGTCATCCACGTTCGAGGGCCGGTGCATGGTCAGGACCGCGTAACCATCGTCGTCTCTGAAAAAATGCGGACTGCCCGCATCAGTGACGATTTTACGGGTCGGAATCGCACGTGCCAGATTACGCCGCAAGGTATCAATCATGACATTACCGACAAAGTGGATACGTTCTTCCGCGATCCCTTCGCGCAGCAAATTATCTTTGCCGCTGGGCTCTGTGGTGAAGAGCAAATCTGAAATCTGATCAGTCAGGACACGATTGATCTCTTCCGGCATGGCGCGGTCAAAACTGCGTAAACCCGCTTCGACGTGAATGACCGGAATGCCTTTTTTTGTCGCCACCAGGGCGCAGGCGATGGTGGAATTAACATCGCCCACGACCAAAATGGCCGAAGGATTTTTACCCTCGAGTGCAGCTTCAAAGCGACACATGACCTCGGCGGTCTGGCTCGCGTGCGTGCCGGACCCCACTTCCAGATTCATATCCGGCGCAGAGATGCCCAGCGCTTCAAAATATTGCGCATTCATCGCAACATCATAGTGCTGGCCGGTATGCAGCAAAGTCACCTCCAGGGCCGGTTTGAACTGACTCAAGGCGGCCATGATGGGCGCTATTTTCATGAAGTTCGGCCGTGCGCCGACGATACAGATAATGCTGTGTGAAGGCTGAAAAATATGTTCCATCCTCACTCCTTTTCCGAGATGGTATTGGCCTTGATGGCGGGCAGGATTTTTTTTAATGCATCAATGACCGACCCGATGGAGCGCTCCATTTTCACTAGCCGTTCATCGACGCTTTCCAGGCTCACGGACGATACCTCGACACTGGCAATGTCCCTTTCAGGTACGCCGGCAAGGGCGGCAGGAAGTTCAAATTCCTGCTTGATATCGGTAATCACCTGGCTGACTTCGACCGCGCTGAACGCCTGTAGCTCTTCCAGATAACCCATCAGAAAAAGCCGGTCGCAAAGCGTATTGATCTTTCTGGGGATACCGCTGGTAAAGGCAAAAATTTCGGCAAAGGCATCTTCACTCAGGCTGGGTTGATTGTTCCAGCCGACCGTATGCAGACGATGCTCGATATACGCCTGCGTCTCGGACAAATCCAGCGGTCCCAGGTGATAGCTGGCGATCACGCGCTGCAATAGCTGCTGCATGTCACCGCTGAGTAAAGTGCGCCGGAATTCGGGCTGACCGAGTAAAAAAGTCTGCAATAAAGAGCCGTACTCGGTCTGAAAATTGGACAACATGCGTAATTCTTCGACCGCGCGCGGAGTCAGGTTTTGCGCTTCGTCAACCACCAGTAAAGCGCGCTTTCCCTGCTTTTCGCAACTGCGTAAAAATTGCTCGAGGCGTATCAGCAGCGTTGCCTTGCTGACGTCTTCATACTCAATACCGAAAGCCGCAGCGACCAGACGCAAGATGTCATCGGAGCCGACGTGCGTATTGACGATTTGTGCGGCGATGATGCTGTCGGACTCAATGCCGCAAAACAGGTTACGCATCAGGGTTGTCTTGCCGGCCCCGACCTCGCCGGTGATCACGATAAATCCCTCACCTTGGGCGATACCGTATTCCAGATACGCCATCGCCCGCTTGTGGCCTTTACTGCCAAAGAAAAAACGTGGATCAGGTTTTAATTGAAATGGCTTGGCACTCAAGCCATAGTAAGTTTGATACATCGCTGGTTTAACTCCGCTAAAATCCTAATAACATGAAAAAAGTAATGGCGTTTTCGCTGTAATTTCCAAATACCATGTTGGAGTCGCGCTCAATGTGACGCAGCTCTACCGTCGCCTTTAATTTCGGCTGCAACTGTTTGGAAATCGAGGCCCGAAAGCTTCTGGTTCTATCCGTCAATGCGGTGTCGGTCTGGTTTGAGCGGACATACGCCGCACTGGCGTTGGCGTTGGTCAGCGGAGACAACTTCAGGTTCCACACCAGGCTGGCACCGGTTTGCCGGATATTTCCTGATAAGCCGGAAATGGCGGCATTGCCTTGCGCTACCGAGAGATTTTCGCGGCTGGAATTAAATAGACTGGCGACCACTGTATTGCGCACTCCCGTTAAGGCGACCGACCCTTGCAAGCTTTTTTGCAAAAAAACCTGATTGGTGAACGTATTGACGGGCTGGGCAAGGGCGAGGGGTAATGACGCGTCACGGATGAAACCGTCGACAACCTGTTGACGGGTAGCCGGGTCGGGAATTGAATTTTTCCACAGCTGATTCAAGAAAGCGTCTGTATTCGTGGTTGCCGGTACCAGAAACTGTCCGCGTGTCGTTGTCACGTCTTCGTTGTAACCCAGATTCCACACACTCAGGCGCGCTCGCTGGCTAACTGAGAGTGCGTAGGTTTTTCCATAAAATCGCTCACCGGCACTGAACACAATATTGGTGCGCTCGGTCGGGGCCCAGACAAAACCGAGACTGCCGAAGTTACCGGAAGATTTTCCGGTCAGGGAAACGTAACTGTTGTGCTCGTAGCCCGCAGTAGCGGTCAGTTTGAAGCGCGGCGTCAGCGCATAACCCAGGTTGACCGTCGTCATCCCCATTGTGAGCGGCGCTAACCCGTTGTAATCAATTTTTTGCTGATTGGCATTGATTCCCCAGCTGACCACCCTGAAATCGGTGCCGCTGTTGAGGCCAATGCGAACACTATCGGACTGGCTGTCTGCGAGATTTTGTGACGCAAACTGGTTACCGGTTTGCGCATAGACAGAGTTACTGCTGGAGACCGAATCGTGGCTGTAACGCACTTCGCCAGTCACTTCGTTACTGAAATTTTTGCGTAAATACGGCGAGATGGCGTAGGTCCTTACCTCAGTGCGATTATTGGATAAATTGAGGTTGTTTTCCGTCACCGGACCAAACGGACTCAGATTTTGTTGCGTGACACCTGCGTTAGCGTCTAAAAAAAAAAGATCTTGCACCAGGGCCGCATTGGCGTTGGCCAGTAATCGGTGATTCGTTTTCATGTCACTGTTAACGCCGGAATAATACGAGTTTTCCATGACGTAATTGAGCATCGACTTCAAATTCGGACCGGTTGCCGTGAGAGTGAAACCCGGTGAAAGCTGGGTGACAAAGGAGCCTTGTTCACTTCCTTTTGGCGCAAGCCTGAGGTTATCGGTATAGGATTCGGTCAGGCCAATGGTCGGGACTAATTTCCATTCTGCCGCATTGGCATTAAAGGCCGTGAATCCGAGCAGGCCGGCAAAAAAAATCCCGCCAAAGTGAAGGCGTGAAAGTTGAGCCATTTGGCACCGTAAAGGTACTAGTTCAGCTGTAATAACGACCATAGTAGTCCCCGTTTGAGAGCATCTTCGCCTTGTTATAAATCAGGTTTATATTTGGGCATCCCTTCAATTGGCGTAGCATTTCTTTCACTGCGTGCTGGGTCGTTGACTCGGCCTCGACAACCAGGACAATCTGACCCATCTGGCTGGCAAGAACTTTCGCCTCACTGGTCAATAACAAGGGCGGCGAATCGAAAATAATCAGCCGGTCTGGATAACGGTTGGCCATTTCAGTGAGCAGCGCCATCATGCCCTGGCTGGCCAGCAACTCAGTGGCGCGGGGATGGTTGCGCCCGGCACGCAAAAGAGTGAGCTTATCAATGTTGGTTCGCAACATGGCGTCGGCCAGATCAAGCGTATCGTCAAGTAACACATCCATCAAACCGATTTCGGATGTCTCGGTTCCCGGCCTTAACTGCAGATAACGCGGAATTGAAGGACGCGCAACATCGGCGTCGACCAGCAATACCGTATGGTCAAGCTCCATTGCCATGCTGATTGCCAGATTGATCGCACAAAAGGTCTTTCCCTCGCCCGGTATCGCGCTCGACACCATGATCAGGTTACCGCGGTGGACCGGCGTATTTTTTTGAAAGAAGGCACGCTCGATCAGCGGGCGTTTAATCAGGCGGAATTCTTCAGAAATACTGGTTCGTGCCCCATCAGGCGTGACCATCCCGAGCCGGTGCAATTGCGTAATATCAATATCAACATACCGTTGATTGGGCCGGCCGGTTTCGACCGGAGCGATGGTCTTGCCAGCCGTACCGGCGCCATGCGCTTGCGGTTCCAGCGAGGCCATCGGGGCGAGCGTTACATCCTGTACTTTTACCGCGACGGGATGACCCATGGCAGCTTTGCCCGGTTCAAGTCTGCCAACGGCTTTTTCGATAATACTCATGCTAACTCCAAAAAAATTGTCGCCTTCATTTAAAGAACTCAAAAAGCGTGAATTTTACAAATGAAATCTTACTATTTAAATAATGCGAGAATTACCGCTTGACGTATATAAAGCTCATGAGAGCCGCATAAAATAAGACAAGACCGACGGAAGAGAGGGCAAACGCATACAAGCTCTTCTTTTGCCGGGCTCTTTCAGAATCGGTCCACTTCATTGAAATGATGCCTAAAATGGGTAATCCGGTAGCTTCAAGTAAATCGATCTGACTGAGAAAAGTCGGGCGTATCTTGCTCATCAGGACAGAACTGGCAATCCCTATGGCTAAGGCCGCCATGAAGACGAGTGAAAACAGCCTTAAGCGCGGTGGACCAGCAGGTGTCAAAGGAACGGAAGGGGGATCAACGACGCGAAAGGTCATCATTTCAGTGGTCGTATTCAAGTCACCAGACAATTTGGCTGACTCTCTGCTGGCGACCAGCTTTGCATAATTTTCCTTGTTGATCTCGTAGTCACGGTTTAGCTGCGACAACTGTGTTTCAATTTCCGGTGCGGCGGTACTGAGCGCCTGCAGCCTGGCGCTACGGTTGAGGTATTCATCGGTACGTGCCCGCATGGAAGCCACCCTGGCCTCAGCGATTGCCAGGGAAATTTTCAATTGCTGCATAACGGGATTTGCCGCACTTAACTCGCGGTTCGGCTTGCGTACCTTGGCCTCTTCAATCTTGCGTAATTCCAGTTGCGCTATGAGTCTCTTGGCCGACAAGATGTCGGGGTGCTGATCGGTGAACTGCAGCCGCAAGGAGTCGAGATTTTTATTGAGCACCTGGATACGCTCATCAATTTCAGGATTGATTGCCAGTGCAGGATTATTTGTCGTCAGCGCATTTTCGGTGCTGATGACTTCCCTGCGGATGGCATCTCTGGCCTGGACGGCTTCGGCGAGTTCGAGTTTGGCCTGACTCAGGTTATCGCTGACTTCAAATAATTTACTTCCCGAGTCACTGCCCTGACGCGGGAGTAAGCTCATATTTTTGAGCTTAAAATCTTTCAGGGCGTTTTCGGCAGAGACCAGTTTTTCTTCGTAGAGCTTGATCTGTCCCTCGATGAAAACGATGGCCTTCGTCGAATCCTGTTTTTTGTTACCAAAGCTGCCTTCAACAAAGATCGTCAACAAGGCCTGCACGATATCTTTGGCCAACTTGGGATCGTCGTCGCTGTAGGCCAGCGAGTAAATATCATTTTGCGCGGTTCCACCGATCTTGATCTTGGCAATCAGTTCCTCGATCATGCGCTCGCGGTCTTTCCCGCTGGTATTCTTGATGTCGAGGTCGACCATGCGTATCACGCGCTCGACATTGGGCCGGCTTAATAAAGTTCGGCTCATGATCGACACTTGCTGCTCAACATTGGGAATCGTGGTCATTCCGGCCAGCAATGGTTTCAACATGCTTTGCGTATCGACAAAGACGCGGGCAGTCGCCTGATAATTGTCGGGCAACTTATACACCAGGATAAATCCGACGACGGACACAAGCCAGGCAATCGTCACTGCATACCACCGGTATTTCCAGGCGCCCCTTACCAAGGACTGCAATTGCGCTAACAACTCCTCCATCTTTTTTAACTCCGTCTAGATAATACAAATGAATACAAATAAAAAAATACGCCCGGCTTATCACTAAGTCTTTTTACCGGTATCAAAATCCGGATGCGTCATGCGATAAACACCAGTAAAACTAAAAGCAGATAAAAGTATAAAAAAGTAATTAATGGCAATGTTATTAATATCGCTATAGCTTGGCGAACATCTTTTTATTTAACAATTTTATAAGACAATATTATAATAATATTTATCAATTAACTACAAATGTTTTCTAAAAAATAATGTTGATCGGTAAATATTGATGACTAAATGACAATAAAAAGTACAAATACATAGCTTGATAAATAGATTGATAAAAATATTAGTAAAAACATTAACATCAAAAATTAAAAAATAGTTGATTTAGAAATACTTTCTGATATTAAAAATCCTAAAATACAACAAAATTGTTTTTTAAAAGAGATGTTAAGTCACTACTTTTTAGCAAGTTGGTGGTACCATCTGGAAATAGTAAAAATTGCTTTAAATGCTAGGCAAATAAATATTAACCCATTGCAAATAAGGAATCATTCTGAATATGTTAATTACCAACACATCAAAATGGCTGACCACTGTTGCCGCGCCTCTTTTATTTATACTCATCAGCGGTTGTGCCACAAAATCCGATATGCCGGCTCCGGCAAGCTTGCCGGCCACAACGTCGCACGATTATTTGATAGGACCCGGTGACAGCGTCAATATTGTGGTCTGGAGAAATCCTGAAGTCTCTACGATCATTACCGTCAGGCCGGACGGAAAAATTACGACTCCGCTGGTAGAAGATGTCGTTGCCATCGGAAAAACTTCGACAGAATTGGCCCGGGATATTGAAATCGCGCTGGCAAAATTCATTCAGCAGCCAGTGGTGACGGTCATCGTTACCGGATTTATCGGACCCTACGAGGAACAGATACGCGTTATTGGCCAGGCGGCCAAACCTCAGGCCTTACCGTATCGTAAAGGTATGTCCCTGATGGATGTCCTTATCGCGGTCGGTGGCATCACCGAATTTGCCTCGGGCAATAAGGCCAACATCATCAGAACCATCGATGGCAGGCAGCAGACTCTCAGTGTTCGCTTGAGCGACCTGATCAAGGACGGCGATATTTCTGCCAATGTGCCAGTTCGCCCGGGTGATGTGCTGGTGATTCCGCAAAGCTTCTTCTGATTCCTGCCAGCACTGCACAGCAGATTTTTCGCAGCACACATAGCCAGCCCGGTGTCACATAACACCTGGCTGGCTTTTTATCTTTCGCCGGAGTGGTAAACCTGTACACAGAAGTGACGTTTTCAGCTGCGCTTATAGCGTTCTTAACACCGTGCTCTTAACACCGTGCTTAACGCGGCTCGACTGACACGGCACATGACGTGACGTCATTGACCGGTTTCCTGCGTGCCAGCCAGAAACCCGCGTTCAGGCCATCTGTTCTATTGTGTGGGACACTACAGCAGGCAAAATATGACCCGGCTATCTATTTAGCTTATTATTGTTGCATATTTAAAATGTGCCACGCGGCAATTTACATCAGCCTGGCCCTGGACGATATCCCTGCCATCACGCCCGAATTGAATTGAATTGAATCGAATAGAAATGAAAATAACCCGCCGCAAGCGTCTCTTTATTATTTTGCTACTGATAGCATTCGCCGGAGCGGCCGCCGTTTATTACCAAAAAATGCAGGGCAAGGCAAAGCAGGAAGAGCCCAAATACCGCACGGCACTGGCGGACCGCGGAAACATTACGCAAACCGTGACCGCCAGCGGCACCCTCAACCCTGTGGAGCTGATCAATGTCGGCTCGCAAGTGTCGGGTACCGTCGTTCAATTATTGGCCGATTTCAATGATCAGGTGAAACAGGGCCAAGTGCTGCTCAAGCTGGACCCGACAATTTTCAATGCGCAGATCAAGCAAAGCGAAGCCAGCCTGGCCTCTGCCCAAGCCTCCAAAAGGCTGGCGCAGGCAAACATGGAACGCAACCTGATGCTGGTGACGCGCAACTTCATCTCCGGCAGCGCCCTTGACCAGACCAGGCGCGAAGTGGAAGTGGCAGACGCCAATATCAAGCTCGCCAAGGCGCAACTTGAACGTGTGCAGGCAGACCTGAACAATAGCGTGATCCGCTCGCCCATTGATGGGGTCGTCATCAAGCGCACCATCGACATGGGTCAGACGGTTGCGGCCTCTTTTCAGACGCCCAACCTGTTTCAGATTGCACGCGACCTGACCAAGATGCAGATTGATACCAATGTGTCCGAGGCCGACGTCGGTGCCTTGAAAAGTGGCTTGTCCGCCCGTTTTGTGGTTGATGCCTATCCTGACCGCGAATTTGATGCCAGCTTGCGCCAGTTCCGCCTGGCCGCTACCGTACTGCAAAATGTGGTGACTTACAACGTCGTACTCGATGTCGACAACAAGGACGTCCTGCTCAAGCCCGGCATGACGGCGCAAGTGCGGCTGGTCGTGGGTAACCGTCAGGATATATTGCGCATTCCGACCGCGGCCTTACGCTACAAGCCCGGCGATGAAGAGATCGCCAAGGAAGAAAAGGCGAAAAAGGAGGCACTGGCAAAGACTGATGCCGCCTCTGGTAAAAATAGCGCGTCAGCAGTGGCTGCGGCACCACTGCCCGATACGGACGATGACGTAGGGTTTCGCAGCAAGAATGAGACGACCCGGTCGTTCAAGATCTACAAACTCGATGAAAAAAACGAGGCCAAAGCGATCGACATCAAGATCGGCGTCTCCAATTTTCGCTATACCGAAGTGCTGTCTGGCGAGCTCAAGGCGGGCGATCAGGTCGTGATTCGCGCACTGGATAAAGCCAGTGCCGGAGCGCGTTAATGGCGACGATAACTGATCCGGCGCCTGCTGGCAGCAGCCAGGATCTCATTGCCATTGAAGGCGTGAGCAAGAGTTATTTTGCCGGTGGTATCGAGACCCAGGTTTTGTTTGGCATTGACCTGCGGGTGGCGCCCGGAGACTTTCTGGCCGTGATGGGACAATCGGGCTCTGGCAAATCGACGCTGATGAATATACTCGGCTGTCTCGATCAGGCTAGCTCTGGCACCTACCGGCTTAACGGCAGCGATACCCTGAGCTTATCGCGCAGCGAACTGGCGACCATCCGCAATCGCACGATCGGGTTTGTGTTTCAGAGTTTTAACCTGATCAAGCGCATGAGCGTGGCCGAAAATGTGGCCTTACCGCTGATCTATGCCGGCGTCTCGCGCGGCAAGGCACATGCCAAGGCGCTCGTTGAGCTTGAGCGCGTCGGTCTCAAGGACTATGCCAAACGCTTGCCTAATCAGTTATCAGGTGGACAGCAACAACGGGTGGCGATTGCACGCGCCCTGGTGGGTGATCCGCCGCTGATTCTGGCCGACGAGCCAACTGGTAATCTGGACACCCAGACCAGCAACGAAATCATGCGCTCGCTGCAGCAACTCAATGCGACACGCGGCATTACCATTTTGCTGGTGACACACGAACCCGATATCGCGGCCTACAGCAAGCGGTTGGTGCGGCTGAAAGATGGCCACGTCCTGTACGATGGCGCGGCAGCCGAAGGTCTGCGTCAGCTGGCGCTCAGCAATGACGCGCATTTCATGGCGACAGGAGAGCCGGCATGAACCTGACACAAGTATTCATCGAAGCCTTCCGTGCCATGAATGCCAATCGCCTGCGGACTGCACTTACGATGCTCGGTATCATCATCGGTATCACCTCGGTGGTAATGATGCTGGCGGTCGGCGAAAGCGCAAGAAAATTTATCAGCAAGGAACTCGAGGTGCTCGGTAGCAACCTGATGATCATCTCGCCAGGTGCGAACCGGACCCAGGGCGTGCGTGCACGTGCCGGAACTGCGCCCTCCTTGTCGCTCGATGACGCAATGGCACTGAACGGGCTGGAGAGTCTCAATGGTGCAGCGCCGGCACTGCAGGGTTTCTTTCAGCTCGCCGTCGGCAGTGAAAATTCAAATAATGCCGTGCTTGGCATTACCCCCGAAATGTTCAAGGTCCGTAACTGGAAAATCGAACAGGGTAATTATTTCAGCGAAGCAGATATCAGGAGTGCGGCACGCATGGTGGTGATCGGCAAGAAAATTGCTGAATTCTTTTTCTATAAAACAGACCCGCTGGGCCAGTTCGTGCGGATTGATAATGTGCCGTTTCAGGTGGTTGGCGTCTTGCAGGGAGAAGGCCGGATGTTTGATGGCGGGGATCTCGGAGAAATGGTCCTGATCCCGATTACGACGGCACGCGCCACCCTCATCCGCAGCGCCTTTCCGGGCAATGTCCAGTATGTTGTCGTGCAAGGAAAAAACGACAAGAGCCTGAAAGATGCCGATCAGGATATCAAGGACATGCTGCGCGACCGCCATCGTATCCGGCTGGACCAGCCCGACGATTTTCGTATCGACAACCTTGCCTCCATCGCTGAAACCGGCGCAAAAATCAGTGCCGGCCTGGCCGCGATGCTTGGCGCAATCGGTGCCATTTCTCTCATTGTCGGCGGTATCGGCATCATGAATATCATGCTGGTATCGGTGACAGAACGGACCCGTGAAATCGGCATCCGCATGGCCATCGGTGCCAAGCCGCGCGATGTGCTGCTGCAGTTTTTGACCGAAGCTGTGGCAATTTGCCTGGTCGGCGGCGTCATCGGTATTTTAATTGCGATGGCAGGAGCGGCAGCCATCACCTCGACCGGTAAGCTTGAGGTGGTCATCGGTACGGTAGACATGATGGTGGCTTGCGGATTTGCCAGCTTTGTCGGAATTTTTTTCGGTTTCTATCCGGCCCGCCGCGCTTCCAGAATGCTGCCGGTGGAGTGCCTCAGGTATGAATGACGAACATGAATACCCACGCGACCTTCAAGACACGGTGAACAATTTTTTCGTTCACCGGTGACCGGGCCACGAGCCTGGTCTAATTTGATTCCTTGATCAGGCGGCCTGATGTTTTCTGGATAGGCCGGGCGTTCATTGGGTAGAGCCAGGAAAATATGTCGATTTGCTCGGCGGAGATCTCAATGGTTTCCTTCATGACCAGCCACAACACCCCTTCGGTACAGGGCGGGATGGTCAGCGATCCCATGTAGGTGTAGTAATCGCGTCCAACCGGCAATAGCTTGCTCAGGTCCATGGTATTGAGCGCTTGTACCGGCTCATTTTTTTCCAGCGGCAGGTTATTCCAGACGCTTTGCACCAGGCTTTGTGACTTGCCACGCTCAATGAGCAAGGCGACCACTGCCAACCTGCCATCACCATCCTTGTGCACCAGATGAATCACCATGTCAAAACCCTTGCCGTTAATGCGCTCTTCGGATGGTTTATGAAAGTGAAACTGCACCAGCTCGTAAGTGCGGCCGGATACATTGATGAAATTACCCGCCCCGAGATTCACCTGGATGGTGTAGCCGGTATCGGTCACGCTGAAGCGAGACGGTTTGTAGTCAAAAGTGAGCGGATCAAGATCGACCCGGATACCGTCCCGGATATCAATCGGCGACTGCCGCTCTCCGCTATCACATTTGGCATTGGCCGCACTGAGCTTACCCCAGCCTAGCGGACCACCTTCACCCTGGTAACTCCAGTGTAATGCACTATGCGCCGACGCTGCTGCCCGCCCGCCCACGGCTTGGGCCGCATCCGTACCGCTCTCAGCTTTTGGCCTGAACTCGCTGCGTTCCGGACGCCTGACAGGTGGGGCGTAGCCGCGGACCACGGGCCGGGGTGCAAGCTTGACCACATCATCCTTTTCCTTGCGGATGACCGAGAGTCTTTCCGCTATTTTTGCTGCAAGCTCATCAGCGGCTTTGGATTCTTTAGCACGCGCCGCCTCCGCTATCCTGTCCCTGCTAGCCTTGACCGATTTGCTGACAGGCTTAGGGCTGGAGATGATCTCCTCTTTATCACTCACGTCTTCTTTGGAGGAAGCTTGCTTGATCGGTTTGGATGGAGTGGGCGGATCAATTGCCATAACCGGCAAACAGATCAGTAATGATACAAACACGGCAGTTAGACAGCGCATAGCAAAACCAGTCAGATGGAAAGATGATCTGGTTACGGCAGCGAAAAGCAGAAACTTGAATGACAGCAAGTAATATTACCAACTTTATCTAAAAAATAGCGCTTGCTAATGGCGGCTAAGCCCGCCTTCCTCTTCATTTGTATCAGGCAAAAAAATAGCATCACAAGGATGCTATTTTTTTTAATCCATCAATGCCAAAACTGCAGGCTCATGATGCCGCTCTCCAAGCTATCAGGCGGCCAGCACCCGTGCCTTGGCAGCGAGGTACTCAGTGCTCAGGCGAGCTACCACATCGGCTACTGAGGGCGCATCGTGCATCAGGCCAACACCCTGACCTGCACCCCAGATATCACGCCAGGCCTTGGCACTGCCTGAACCGAAGTTCATCGACGTCTTGTCGGCAACCGGCAGCGCGTCCGGATCCAGTCCCGCCGCAATGATCGACTTTTTCAGATAATTGCCATGCACCCCTGTGAACAGATTGGTGTAGACGATATCGGCAGCATTGGACTCAATGATTGCCTGGCGATAGGCATCGTCCACATTGGATTCCTTCGTCGCCAGCCAGCGCGAACCGATATAGGCAAAATCGGCCCCCATCGCTTGCGCTGCCAGAATGGCGTCGCCAGTGGCAATGGAACCGGATAAGGCGACCGGACCGTTAAAAAATTTGCGGACTTCTCCGACCAGGGCGAACGGTGACAACCCGCCAGCGTGACCACCGGCACCGGCGGCCACCAGTATCAAGCCGTCGACCCCCGCTTCCAGTGCTTTTTCTGCGTGACGAATTGAAATAATGTCGTGCAGCACAATTCCGCCGTAGCTATGGATTGCATCAAGCATCTCTTTCGGCGGTGCGCGCAAAGAGGAAATAATGATGGGAATCTGGTGCTTGACGCACATGGCGACGTCCTGCGCCAGCCGGTCATTGGACTGGTGAACGATCTGGTTGACCGCAATCGGGCCCACTTTTGCTGCAGGGTTTTGCGCCTGATAAGCAGCCAGTTCAGCTTGCAGGTCAGTGAGCCAGGTGTCGAGTAATTCGGCCGGACGCGCGTTGAGCGCAGGAAAAGAGCCGACGATACCGGCTTTACACTGAGCCGCCACCAGCTTGGGGCCGCTGGCGATGAACAAGGGTGAACCGATGACCGGCAAGGCGAGGTTCTGTAATGCTTTAGGCAAATGGGACGTGCTGCTCATGGTGTGGATTCCTGTCTCTATAGCGATGCGAAGGGATGTGAGTTGATCATCTTAAATTGGGCTGTTATGATGTTATCAGAAAAAACGTTGTTATTTCCAAAGAATTGTCGATGCGTTTCAGCGCCGCTGATGACAGCAAATTTCAACCGGCAATTAATCAGAAATTTTTAAATACCATGGCATGAGTAAAGCAAAAATAATAGATTTCAGGCAGGGTCAGGAAGCCTTACGCGTTTCCATGCGTCAGGGCATGCTCGACGCCGCATCGCGGCTACTGGCAACCGAAGGCGCCGCCGCACTGACAGTGCGCAAGGTGGCAGAGGCAGTCAATTGCTCGACGACCTTACTGTATTCCTTGTTTGGCGGTAAAGATGGCTTATCCAATGCCCTGTATCTGGAGGGATTCGCCCGCCTCAAGCAGGAGTTTTCTACCTATGAAGCTGAGGCTGAGGCTGAATCCGAATCTGGCTCTGAGCCTTCCCGCACAGCGCAAGTGACAGGACTGGACCGGCTCTGGCGCTATGCGGACAACTATCATGCCTATGCCCGGCGCAACCCTAGTTATTACATGGTGATGTTTGGCGATGCGATTGCCGGTTTTGTACCGCCGCTCGAATCGCGCATTGCGGCATGGGAGTCCTTCACCCCGCTCATCGCTGAATTTGAGCGTTGCATGCAAGAGTCCAGCCTGCCCGCCTCCAGCCCGGGCGCCGCAGCGCGCCTGCTGTGGGCCGCCATGCACGGCGTCATCAGCCTCGAACTCAAGGGTTACTACCTGAAACAGGAACACTCCGATCAGCTGTATCACGCGGCTGTACGCGCCGTATTGCACTCACTACAACACCCGGAATCAGATCATTCTCAACGCATAACCAAGGAGCTACCATGACTTATCAGTGCTTTGACTTGAGCATCAGCGACAAAATTGCCCATCTAAAACTCAATCGTCCCGATAGCATGAATACTATGCAACCGGTATTTTTCCGCGAGCTATTGGATATTTTACATCAGCTGCAGCGCGATGCGTCCGCCCGCGCACTCGTCATTTCCTCGACCGGTAAACATTTCACTGCAGGAATGGCGCTCGACGTGTTTGCCGGTGACGACTTAACGCTTGATGATGCCAGCGCTGCCGGGCGCGCCAATATGGTTCTGGTGCTGCAGGACATGCACCAGACCTTCAATCTCATCGAGCAACTGCGCATGCCGGTGATCAGTGCCATCCACGGCGGCTGTATTGGCGGCGGTGTTGACCTTATTTGCGCCAGCGATATTCGTCTCGCAACGGCAGACGCATTTTTCTGTATTCAGGAAATCAATATCGGCATGACCGCCGATCTCGGCACGCTGCAACGCCTGCCTAAGCTCATCCCCGAAGGCATCGTGCACGAGATGGCCTACACCGGCCGTCGCCTGCCTGCCGCCCGCGCCTTGGCAGTTGGCCTTGTCAATGAAATTTTTGCGACGCAGGATGTCATGCTGACGGCCGCCATGCAGATGGCAACCGAAATCGCCCAAAAACCACCGGTAGCGATTTGGGGCAGCAAGCAGGCAATTCATTATGCCCGTGACCATTCCACCCACGACGCTTTGCAGCAAATGGGATGGTTGCAATCGGGTATCTGGCAAAGCAGCAACCTGATGGAGGCCTTCATGGCAAAGCAACAAGGCAGACCAACCAATTACGCCGATCTACCCGCCTTGAAGCCCTTTGCTGACGCCCCGTATCAGTTAAAGTAATGCAAAAAAATTAGACCAGACAAACTTCAGGCACATTCTGCATGCACCAGAGTGCGCCTCGAGTTTTGTATTAAATAACTGATGTTGCACCCCCGCTAAAAGAGGGAAAAAAATTTTTGAGAAAGCAATTCTCATCAGGTACTACTGCTGCGCCGTCTGCATAATATGAAGCAACTATTATTGACGCAATCTCAAGCGCTTTTTTCACTCGCTTTTCTTATATTCCGCCAAAAATTTCTTGAGTTCCCCCGCCTCAAAAGACGATAATATTCATCACTACCCAATAGTAAATAAAAATACTCACCGGTATTATTTTTACAGGTAAAGTTATATACTCTATTTTGATAACAAGTTTTATCCCTCAGTACGTTTATTGCTATTACCATCTTTTTTAAAAAAAATCAAAAATGACAACAACATCTCACATCAGTGCCAGTTACATCCGCGCCGACCGCTTGATTCTCAAAGTTCTGCTTGGCATGCAATTGTTTTCTTTTGCGCTGGCAAGCTGGTACAGCACATGGCTGCTGTCCATCGTGATTGGACTACCTCTTTTACTGATTTCGGCTTTTTTGTGTTATCAGCAACCAGGACAATTAATCACGCGCCTGTTTAATGGTGTAGCGCTCATGGTGTACTCAGGCTTGCACATTCATCAGGCACTGGGGATGACGGAAATGCACTTTGGCATCTTTGCATTTTTAGCATTTTTATTGATTTATGCCGATTGGCGCGTCATTTTGGTCGCTACGCTAACTATCGCGCTACACCATTTCAGCTTTCATTATTTACAAGAATTAGGCATCGGTGTATTTTGCTTTACACAACCCAGCCTGCCCATCCTGTTCACCCATGCGGGCTATGTAATTGCCCAGGCACTGGTCATGGCTTATTTGTCCGTGCTCATGCAACGCGATCTCAAACAGGAGGCAGAACTGCATGAGTATACTGATGCACTCAAGGGGCCAGACGGTACGGTGAATTTGCTTGATCACGGGATCGAACCGCACGGGACGACAGGTAAGGCACTGAAAAAAATTATCGATATGTTGCACCGCTCTGTAAGCCAGGTAAAAGAAGGGGTAGATACGATGATTCTGGCTTCTCGCGAAATTGCGATGGGCAATGCAGATCTGTCGCGACGCACCGAATCTCAGGCCAGTTCGCTTCAGGAAACGGCCAGTTCCATGATGCAGCTCACGTCGACGGTCAGACAAAATGCAGAAAATGCACGTCAGGCAAACCAGCTGGTACTTTCCGCGTCGGACATCGCCAGCAAAGGCGGCGATATCGTCGGTCAGGTGGTCGATACCATGGGATCCATTAAAGAGAGTTCGCGCAAGATCGTCGACATTATCGCGGTCATTGACGGTATCGCTTTCCAGACCAATATCCTCGCACTCAATGCGGCAGTGGAAGCCGCACGGGCCGGCGAACAAGGAAGGGGATTTGCCGTCGTCGCAAGCGAAGTACGCAACCTGGCACAACGTAGCGCCAGTGCGGCAAAAGAAATTAAGGCCTTGATTGGCGATTCCGTCGACAAAGTCGATCTTGGCAGCAAGTTGGCCGATGAAGCGGGTAATACGATGCGAGAGATTGTCAATAGCGTCACTCATGTCACCAACATCATGAGTAACATCGCCGCAGCCAGCCAGGAACAAAGTAGCGGGATTGAGCAAGTTAACCTGGCAATCAATCAGATGGATGAGATGACACAGCAAAATTCGGCCCTGGTAGAACAAGCCGCGGCCGCGGCAGAAAGCATGCAGCTGCAGGCGGGCAAACTTGAGGACGTTGTACTCCAGTTTATCATTGCAGAACCAGATGCCAATGTGCCATCTGATCGTGTTGTGCAGCGCACCGCACCGGTTAAAAAAAATCTGACGCATTCACGCCGCCGGATTGACTGACTGACACCAAAAAATCAGATACAGGATGGCGTCAGTGCGACGCTATCGCTGCCGGTTGCGCTTCAAAATGTGACCGGAAACTCACTAACCGCGCTGGCGCCAGTCACCAGTGACATTGGTCTCTAACGTGTACTTATTAATAATTCATCTTCTATTTTGGCAACGCCCGCCCTGACCAGTTCTCCAGTCAGTTGCATGATCAGGAGATCAACCGGCGTATCGAGTTGCTCTGCGGCGGCGCTCATGAGACGACTGGTACTGATCTGTCGGTCAATATCTTGCATGGACAGTTGCTGCGAGTCGAGCAGCGAGAAGGCAATCAGTACTTTCAACGCATTCCGCGCGTTTCTGCCGCTATCGGCCGACAGGTAATCGAGCCGGCTTCGCGCCCGCTCCAGCGCAGCGCTGACCTTGGTGAAAGGTGCGCCATGTCCGGGAATCACCAGGCGCACGTCGAGCTCGCTGATTAACTGCAGCACCGCGGCTTGCTCGGCAAAACCCGATTCGCCTTCCAGTTCAGGAAAAATAACGCCAAAACCATGTTCCCACAAAGCGTCGGCAGAGATCAGGATGGCCTCACTGGGGCAGTACAGAATCATCGAATGCGGGTCATGTCCGGGTGCCGCCATAACCTGCCAAGCCAGGCCAGCGAGCATGAGTTGATCTCCCGGGGCGATACAGCCATCATAAGAGAAGCGTTCACATTGCTGACCCGTCGCCTTATAGGTGAGCACTTGCTCATCCCAAGCCGCAACAGCAGCCGCGTCGGCTACCGGAATCAGGGTACGACAGCCGTACGTTTTTTGTAGCAAGGCATTCCCGCCACAATGGTCTGAATGTAAATGGGTATTGATCAGGGTGTCGAGCGAGCGACCCGTGAGCGCATGTTGCACTAAAGCCAAAGTCTGTTCTGCATGCGTCATGTAGCCGCTGTCAACTAACACGGCACACTCTTCATCGAGCAACAGTATATTGTTCGACGAGAGCCAGCCACGTTCAAAGACATGAATGCCTGCAGGTAACACAATTGCCTGATCCGATGTCATGTCTTGCTCCGGTTCGGTGAATTTGACCGGGCCTGAAGTCTGGCCTGGAGATCGAGCGTATTTACGGCGCGCTGGCAAACAGGCGATGCCGGATCTGTCGCCAGACAATCCGCTTGCTGTCATTACTGGCGGTACTCCAGCCTGTCAGTTCGTCTATCGTGCGAAAACATCCGGAACACCATTGGCGCTGCGTATCGATTTGACAGATACCAATACAGGGCGAAGGCACATCGGCCCCCTTGGCGGAAGTCGGGTCATCCGGATCATAATCAAACAAGATACTCATACGCCTGCTTTCACGTCAGTCATTTCAGCCACATCGGCAACCGGGGCGGCAGTCATTGCCTGTAATTGTGCCGGGCTCAGGCTAAACACGGCGCGGGGGTGACCGGCAGCCGCCCAGACAGCGCAATATTGCATTAAATCCTGATCGATGAGCATGGCAGATTTTTCGCTGTGTCCGACCGGGCTCACGCCTCCGATGGCATAGCCAGTTTTTTCCCTGACGAATTTGGCATCGGCTCTACCGAGAGCACCGACCAGGGCCGCAACTTTTTTTTCATCAACGCGGTTGATGCCGCTTGTCACCACCATCACGGCAGCGTTATCAGAAAGGCGACGAAACACAATGGACTTGGCAATTTCGCCAATGCTGCAGCCTAAACCTGCAGCCGCTTCTGCTGAAGTCTTGCCCGATTCTGGCAGCATGACAATGCCGGACTGATGTCCCATGGCGCGTAACAAATCCGCAACGCGCTGCACACTTTCAGGAAAGGTTTGATCGGTAGTCATCACAAGAGATAAAAAAAGAATAGCTTCAGTTATAACATACCGGGAAATCTGCTGCTCACCAGCGGAGTATTTTTATCACTAAACCGCTAGCGCAATCCGCCCACCCCAGCTTTTCAGCAAGAGATGATGCTGAGGCGGAACCTCGAAATACTTCATTCCGGCGCGGTATTCACCCGCACTGAGCAAGGCATACTGGCAAGTCGCCTTGCAAATTATTTGCGTACGCAGCGACGCATCGTGCTGGTCTGGCACTTCCATCATCAGTTGGTAGACTTGGCCATCTCTTAACAAATGCGCGCACTGCAGCTGCAGGCTGCTGCCAGAAAATTTAATCACTTTTGCCGCCACAATATTACCCGCCTCGATGAGGACGGCAGCACGCCAGGAAACAACCAATTGTTGGTTAATACGACTCTCACTCATGGAAAGGAAACGCAGCCGCTAAAAACTGGCGTGCAGTAAATTGCTATACGGTAAAATGCTATTGTATCAATTTTGATCAATACTAACTTGGCTGGATGGATTGTGATGTTTTTTCACCCATTCCGCTGCCCCAAGACCGGCCTGTCGACCTCCGGCAAAACAACCCGTCAGCAGATAGCCACCGGTAGGAGCTTCCCAATCGAGCATTTCGCCGGCGCAAAATACGCCCGGCATCTGGCGCAGCATCAGGTGCTCATCAACAACCTCAAAACGCACTCCGCCAGCGCTGCTGATCGCTTCATCGATTGGCCTTGGCGCATGTAAACGCAATGGCAAGGCCTTGATTGCCGCAGCCAGAAGCTGTGGCTGGTGAAAATAGTCTGGCGGCAGACATTCATGCAACAAGGCAGTTTTCAGGCTGTCCAGCCCTAGCCTGCTTTTCAGGTGACTCGAGAGCGAACGCGATCCCCGTGGGTGCATGACTTCTGCCCGTACCCGCTCCGCGCTCTTGCCCGGAACCAGATCAAGATGCAACAACGCCGTTCCGTCCCGGCCGATATGCTCGCGCAGGTAAGCCGATAAAGCGTAAATCAGGCTGCCTTCAACGCCGCCTTCCGTAATGACAAACTGCCCTTGCCTCGATACAGTGACGCCGTGCAGGTCTGGCGACTGCGCAATCACGGAGGTCATCGGCTGACCGGCAAAACGCTCGCGGAAATACGCCGACCAGGGCACGTCAAAACCACAATTGGCGGGCTGCAAGGCGGCCACGTCTATCCCTTTGTCCTGTAACAGACGGACCCATGCGCCATCCGACCCCAGCCGGCCCCAACTGCCACCACCCAAGGCGAGCACGACCGTATCGGCCCTGACCAGAACTTCACCTGCCGGGGTCATGAAGCGCAGATGCCCATCTTGCCAGCCCAGCCAGCGATGGCGCATGTAAAAATCCACGCCCGAACCACGCAGGCGATGCAGCCAGGCGCGCAACAAGGGCGCCGCTTTCATATCGACAGGAAACACCCGGCCCGAACTCCCGACAAAAGTGGCAACACCCAAATCCGCCGCCCAGGCGCGTAACGCCGCTGCATCGAATTGAGTAATCAAGGGCGTAAGTTGCGGCTGGCGTTCGCCGTAGCGCGTCAGGAAAGTATCGGCCGGCTCGGAATGCGTCAAATTCATGCCGCCTTTACCGGCGAGCAGAAATTTGCGTCCAACCGAGGGCATGGCATCATACAGATCCACTTTCCAGCCGGCATTGGCGATCGTTTCTGCCGCCATCAATCCAGCCGGTCCGCCGCCGATCACCACTACCTTGCACTGCGCTGTTTGCATTTCTTATTCCAGGCCAATTAATAGCCGCCATTGTAAGCGCTTAACATTCTTGGTCGCGGGTCTAAATTTATGCCAGACAAGTTCACACCGATTGCACTCATTACAAGATCTACGCGGATCAGCGGCAGAACGGTCTCAGGTCCAAGTCACAGGAAAAACCAAAAATCAGGTCACAGGCCAGACGCAACATTGACAGATCTCAATTTCAATGTTTATTTTGCACCTAAAGTAGAAAGATGAATTCTCTCCATGCGAGCCAGCCATGTTTTTCTCTCTTTCAAGAGCCAGTATTTTTTTTCTGATTATTGCGACATGCTTGCTATCTGCTTGCAGTTCGCTGCTACCGCGCTCGTCACAAAAAATCGACCTGCCGTGGCGTAGCTATGAAGAGGCACAGCAAGCATTTGCCAGCATCACGCCAGAGAAAACGACGCTGGCAGACTTGCATACCATGGGGATACGCCCTGATTACACGCCGAACGTCTTGCTGCTCAATAACTCGGACGTCATCCGTCGGCTGGGAATCTCATCGAATCTGGACGTCCAGTTTTTGTCCCCTCAGGTACAACGCTGCATTGCCGCGCATGAAAGTTGCCGCGCTTATGAAATTGAGCAAAAACATCTGGACCATCACCGCCATGGCAATTTCTGGATCGACTTCCTGAATTTTCGTCGTCAGACCACTATTTCCGGCTGGCAATTCAGCGCCTTGTTCATCATGCAAGATGATTTGGTCGTGTATAAATTATGGACTGGCAAGCCGAACATCTTGCAAGAGGACGAAGAACGGACGCCACTCGGGCCGCTACAGGGATTGGGCGCACGCCAGTGGTTTCGCTAAGGACTTATTTATTTCATTCATCAAAATTGACCGGCTTGTTGCGTAATAACCGTTGCGTAACAGGCCAGCAATTGGCTATTTCACCCAAATTTTTTCATATCGGCTGCGAAAATCGTTACTGGGATCAAAGCTATTCTTCGGTCCGCCATCGTAGGCAATATTTTGATTGGTGACCAGATGAACCTGGGTCACGTAACCGCTGTCAGGCACCCCGGAAAACGCCCGGTTCATTTCATCTACCAGCTGCCAGCCATGCAGAGACAGAGGTTCAGGTACGGTTCCGATCTGCAAGCTATTATTTCTGATCCTTTTATAAGCCGTGGCAGAACCGTCTCCGGCAGACAATGCCCGTATCTTGTTCTGAGCAATCAGCGAGGCAATCTCCGGCTTTTCCATTAAATCAAAGTAGATATCATTAATGCCGATGACATGGGTCCATTTTGATCCGTGTCGCTTGGCCAAAGACTCTATCACCTGAGGCATTTTTTTATAAACCTCGGCAACCGGGACATCTTCAACGCTGAGCAGGCGGCAGCTTTCACACTGCTTGATGACTTCAACGATCGCGTTGGATTTAGCCGTGGAGTAAGGATTGGACGAGTCGGTCAAGACGACAATCCCGGCCCGGCTAGTGGACTCGACGACGCCATATAAAGCAGCGATCTGGGCCGCATCTCTAGGGTTACTTGTCACATTGGTGAAAAGTCCGTTAACAGGGCCGGACTTGACGCTGGCATGCCAGCCAACGACCGGCACTTTCGCCAACGCCGCCGCCGCCAGACCCTTGGCCTGACTCGTTGCATCAACGCCTGCCAGCACGATGCCGTCAGGTTTCATCTCCAGCGCCTGACTGACAATGGCAGCACCCTGGTTGCATCTGCCACGACAATCAATAAACAATATTTCCCAGCCGGCACCGGCAGTGGCTTCCTTGATACCGTTGAAAATACCGTAGACGCCAGAATCACTCATATCAGAGGCGATGTAGACCAATTTTTTACTTTTTTGTAATTTTGGTCCGTCAACCGGGCCGTCCCAGCGGGATTTAATGGAAGCGGCCTTGGCGACCTTGGCGTTAGCGCGTCCCATGAACTGAATCGCATTTTCCTGGGCGATCGCGCCGAGAGTGAAACAAAACAAAAACAATAATACTGTCAGGTGTTTACCTTGGATAGCACTCATAATTCCAGTTCAGTAGAGGTGAAAAAATCGGCATACCCGAAAAAATACGGCAAAGCTAGGCGTAAAGAGAGAAATTTCTTGCAATTTAAGAATGATTATCACAGAAAAATACTTTACGTAAAAGAAAGTTTCATCAATGCTATCTTTTTGCTAGTCATGAGTAAATTGAATTCATACAATTTTCTATTTAACACTATAAAGTATTGCAATTGTTGTAATTTTCCAACGCGCTGACCCTATTTTTACGGTCTATTTTGGTAGCGCTGGGGAGAAATCGTCAGCGTATGCTTCTCACTGAGCGCCGTGCAACCGCTTGGTCAATGTAGCAAAATAACAAGTTTCGATAGGGGTGTATAAAAAAAAGACCCGCGTCCAGTCCGGTCAGTGTGAGGACCAGAGCCGGCAAAGGGGGGAACGGCGTATGCCCGAAAGTCCTACGCAGCGACAAGCACCGGCATTGGCTCAGAGAGCTGCAATGCGGTTGCGACCCGCCTTTTTTGCCTGGTATAAGGCAGTGTCAGCACGGCTCATCATGCTGAGAAGATCGTCGTCCTGCCTGACGTCACTGACACCAAAACTGGCCGTGATATGCAAGCCAGGTGCAATAGAACTCCAGTTGTAGAGTTCAATCGCCGAGCGGATACGCTCGCACGCCTCAAGCGAGCGGGCACCGCTGGTATGGTCGAGCACCAGGGCAAATTCCTCGCCACCGATACGCGCAGCCAGATCTCCGGCGCGCAGGCAGGTCCGGATCAATTGACCAAACTGCCTTAATACCTCATCACCGGTCAGGTGTGAAAACGTATCATTAACCTGTTTAAAATGGTCGATATCGAGCAAGGCAAAAGTAAGGCCACCCGCTGCGCTGGCCTGATTATGCAGCAGATGCTCTTGCAAGGCGCGCCGGTTTGCCAGTCCCGTAAGACTGTCTTCGCGTACCTCGACATTGAGGTTGCGATTATGGTTTTCCAGCTGATTCGCCCGGCTCTTATGCGACTCGCTTTCTTTCTGCACTTTTTCCAAATCAAGTTTTGCCGCAAAAATTTGTGCACTGATTTGCGCCCGCTGATCATGTGACTTTAGCGTAACCTGATGAAATTCTTTATAGGTTGCCAAGGCAGATGTGATGTCGCCTGCCGCTTCATAGGCGATGGACAAGGTCTTCAAAATATCGGACAGATGGGGATAGTTTCCTATCTTCAGTGCCAGGTCACGTGCCCGGCTCAAGCGCACAATCGCCGGATCAGCCCGCTTGAGGCATAATTCCAAGGCACCAAGACGTACCTGGATATCCAATTCTTCCTTGATAAAACCATGTCCCGCCAGCTTGGACATACCCACTTCCAGCTCATCGAGTGCCACCGCATAAAGCCCGCGGTCTTCCATTGCATGCGCCAGCGTCTCGATCGCCAGCAATTGATACCTGAATGATCCGCATTCTTCCGCCAGCGCGAGTGCCTGCCGGCCGAAAAAAATCGCTTCATCCAATATCTGCACATCATCAATCTGTCGATTTTCTTTCGCGTGCTCATAAGAACTGGTCAGTGCATCGGCCCAATTATTCAATACCCGGGCCAGACCCATCGTATCGGAGTGCGTGCGGCAAAGCTCGGCCGCTTCCGCATAAATCATGACGCAGCGCTCGAACTGCTGCGTGACGGCAAACGCCAGTCCCAGCGTCATCAATATCTGGGCAAACAAGTGCGGATCATGCAGCTTCCGGCCAAGTTCAAGGGCTTTTTCACAGTATTGCAAGGCACTATGGGTATCGCCAAAAGTAATGAACGCCCTGGCAAGGCCATGAAATATACCTGTTTTCAAGACCAGATCTTGACATTTTTCGGCATACTCAAGTGCGCTCTCAAAATCCTTGATTGCACCCGGGTCGTAAAGAACAACCCGGCAATTACCTAATTTACAGTACAAGTCACCTAAAAAAGCGGCATCGGCATGCTCACCGGCCTGTTCGATGAGCTCGAGCAGCATTTCACAGGCTTCGGCGGGTTGGCTGTCGATTAAGGCATTGACCTCAATGAGAGAAACGCCAGCTTGCCATTCGCGATTCAAGGCCGTTACTAGCTGTTTAGACAAATCGAACACCCCGTCTGGTAAATTTAAAAAATACTGACAATTGACTTTTATCCCGTTTGACCATCAAGGCGTCATTGGCACCGCACTGGCTGCGTTATCCTGCAAAACCAATACTGCAAACCCGTCAAGAAAGTAGTCACTGATTAACACTATGCCTCCTCACTTAACGGCTGGCATCATAGGTCCGTAACCACGTCAGCTGCAAGATTCTGGCCCGGGAACTGGCGCGGTTTCTTGGCATGCCTAGTTCCTTCACTACCGCAGCTCTGGCAACAGACCAGCCAATCTCCTGTTCATGATTGATGATATCGCATAAATCCATCAATTTAAAACGTGGCTGGACTCCTGCAATCGTAAAAATACGTGCCATCCAGATGTAGTCCTGATGCCGGAATTGAGAAAATACAGTACGCCCATTCAAGAAAAAATTGAGTTGTTCGGCAATATAAAGAATCGGTTTGCCCCTCTCGACAAGAGTCTCACGACGAATGGCATGCCGCTTTGCCATCTCTGCATCCCATTGATCCCAACCGGCTTCTGGCTGGATCAAGGAACACCATCCTTCACCGTGACGGCCAGAAAATCCCACTTCAATGGGATAACTGGCACTGCCGAAACCAGAACCTTGGAAATCAATAATGATCGGTACAGTCATCATCTGAAGCTCCAGAGCGATGGGTTAGGCCTCAATTCGCGCATTGGGTTCCGGACCCGGGAATCCTTGAATCATCATTGCTACCCAAGTGCCCTTCACAAAAACCTGCGCTTACTGAGAACATCGAAAAACACATCATTCGCCAAGGCATCAAAAAATCAAAGATTGCCGGCTCTGCATCATTTCACCAGATAGCCATCCGGACACCCACATGAGACACCATCCGACCCCCAGATTTTTTTGCGGTATGGGGCACGTTAAGGCTACGCGTCTCACTGCCCCACTACCTCACTGCCCCACTACCCGCTCGCTGGCACTGCCATACTCAGGGGTAAAAAATGCGCTATATCTAAAGAGACAGCAAAATCATCTGAGCTTTTCTACCAGCACAGTCGCCCGCACCAGTTCGGCTGCGGCCGGACCCTCTTTGTTTGGGCCTGGCTCCAGTGATTTCAGGCTAAATTGAAAAGAGCCATAGGATGCCTGAGACGGAAAATTGATCGGAGCGGAAGTCCCGATTTTCAGGGATTGCGCAGGAGACCCTGATTGAAAAACAAGCAAAGTGGCAGTTGCCTGACCCGCCCAGACGCACTGCACGTCAGGAGGACAACGGGAATCATTGACATCGACCAGTTGTATCGTCAGCGCTTCCTCCCGGATCTGGGCAGTTTGTCCTATCCCCAGCGATACCAGATAGGAACCGGCGGAGCCTACGACAGATACAGAAGGAGCACTATCCGGTACTTTGGTACTGCTGACACTACTACCGCTGCTGGCGCAGCCGATCATTGCGGCACAAAGAAACAAGGGAGAAATTTTTAACATAAGTAACTATTTTGCAATATTTAATATTTAACATTTACCACGAAAACATCCGGCATTAGCTTATTCTCGGGTAGGATAAAATAAAAGCATTTAAAAGTATCAAAAATACACCTGAATTTAAATTAAATCAACGTTATCTTCCTCATCCCGGCAGTGGAATTAATGCATTTTTAAAAAAAATGATCGCTCCCTCCCCTTTTTGTAACTCATGGGCGGCGAATAGGATGCTATTCCTGCCCGCATCAAATAGCATCAAAAAACGCGGCAAAACTGCTCTTTGAAGCTGTAAAAAGCGGCAAACCACCGGCCGCAGCGACGCTTCCTGATCTCATCGGCGTTTTTCGGCTATCCTTGCGGGCAAATGCGCACATGATTGATGTCGCAAAATGCAAACCACTGAGGAATACCCTTGAACAAATCAGTAAGTGACCTCTTGACCCGCCGAATCGCGCTACTTGACACTGCCACCAGCCGCCCTTTGCTTGCCCAAGGCTTGCGCGGGATAGAGCGCGAGACTTTGCGTGTTAATGGTGACGGAAATCTTAATCTCACACCACATCCGCGAGCGCTCGGCTCCGCGTTGACCAATCCACAAATAACGACAGATTACTCTGAGTCTTTGCTGGAATTCATCACCCCGGCAGAACCCGATATTGCCATTGCGCTCGATAAGCTCGACGCCATCCATCGCTTTGCCTACACAGAACTGGGCGATCAGATGCTATGGAGCCAGTCCATGCCTTGCAAGCTGCCGTCTGAAGAAGAAATCCCCATCGCCTGGTACGGCACCTCCCATATCGGCATGATCAAGCATGTCTACCGGCGTGGATTGGCCTTGCGTTATGGTAAAAGCATGCAATGCATCGCCGGAATCCATTACAACTACTCGCTGTCAGAAAATCTCTGGAAGACCTTGCAGCAAGCCGAACAGGCCCCTGGTGACGCGCAAAATTTTCAGTCGGAAAGCTACATCGCCCTGATCCGCAATTTCCATCGCTACAGCTGGCTGCTCATGTATTTGTTTGGCGCATCGCCCGCCTTGTCGACGCAATTTCTGCGTGGCCGTCCGCATCAGCTGGACGTCATGTCGGAAGATACGCTCTATCTGCCCTACGCTACCAGCCTGCGCATGAGCGATCTGGGTTATCAGAACAATGCACAGGATGGTCTGGTACCACCTTACAACACACTGCTTGAATACATGAGCGCACTATCTCGCGCAGTGCGCCAAGCTTATCCGCCCTATGAAGCGATAGGAACCCAGCGCGATGGTGAATGGATGCAAATCAACACCAGCATCTTACAAATCGAAAATGAATTTTATGCCACCATAAGGCCAAAACGGGTCATCCGCAGTGGTGAACGTCCGGTTGAGGCACTGTGCAGGCGCGGTGTGCAATATATTGAAGTGCGTTGCATGGACATTGATCCTTTTGAACCGCTAGGTATCAGTCTTGAGACCTCCCGTTTCCTGGATGCTTTTTTGTTGTTTTGCGCCCTTGATGAAAGTGCCCTGACCAATGATGCCGAAGGTCACGAAAATACCGCGAATTTCGCCCTGACGGTGAAGCAGGGGCGACGTCCCGGCTTGCAACTGACATCCGGTGGCAACGCAATCAGCCTGCAGGATTGGGGACTGGAATTGCTGGAAAAAATCGCCCCTGTCGCCGCTTTACTCGACGCCCAGCGCGGTGATACGGCCCATGCCGGAAGTTTACAGACGCAAAAAAATAAGCTTCTTCATCCGGAGCAAACGCCATCAGCACATGTCATGCAAGCGCTCAGGGAACACGGCGGCTCATTTGAAACCTTTGCCCTGAAACAGAGCAAACTCCTTGCCGATCAATTCAGGGCGCGACCACCGAGCGCTGAGGAAATGCATTACTTTCAGGCATTGGCAGAAACCTCGCTGCAAGAGCAAGAGGACATTGAACGCACGCAAATTGGCGATTTTAACCAGTTTATTACCGATTACCGCTCAAGGACATCGAGCGAAATCTGTTGTGGATAACAGTCCAAAAAGAAAATTTCTCATTTGATTGAAGGTAGCAGAGCTCAGGAAAAAATGAACAGTCTGGTATCAGCCGTCTCATTTTTTCCTGCTGTCGGGAATCTCCCGATAATGTTGTAATCTTTCATCAAACCGGGCGTTGACACGCACTTTTTCGGCTTCATAAGCATCATTGATCGCCATGGTTTTTTTGATGGAAAGATCCATCTCATTGGCCCGGTGCTGAAGCGCCGCGTCTTCTATTGCTGACTTTTTTACGCTATTTCTTTGCTCTGTCTGAAGCTTGAGTAAAATTTGAGTGATCGTCAAAATCTGTTCCTTACCGAGGCGAATACGTTCATTGAGCATATCCAATGAGCGGCCACGCATTAGCTCGATATCATTTTCACTGCTGTAATGTGCCAGCAGATAACGCTCTTCCTTGAATTTTATCGCATCAAGCAGCTCTTCTTTCTCCTTTTGTTCCTGAGCTAATTTCGCCAGGCGGCGCTCGTCTTGTGTTGGAGGCGCAGGGATGTCACGTTGGAACTGGCCGTTATTTCGCCGCACTTTCACCGCACGGTCAGCGCATTCAGGAATCGGACGGTCGGAGGTAGTCACTTGTCCGGCAACATCCTTGCAGCTGTAGATATCGGCATGTGCATCTATCGCGTAAAGAAGACAAAAAATGGATAAGAGTGGTGTAACTGGAAACTTCATTTTTTTGTTTATTACCCCGTCAGTGACAGCCATCGAACCGGTCCAATATCGCAGGCAGCTGTATATACTCAACTAAAGTAATCTCAAGTAAGTTAATAAAAGTTTAAATAATTCAGTGCAAGTTACCACAAGTAATTAAAAAAAAATTAATTACATAATATAAACAACATAAAAAAGTACTTTTTCGACAAGCTAAATGCGATAGCGGTGCACAGCCCTGCATTACAGGAGCAACAATAACATTCAAAATGAAGCTGACGCAGTGTTTTTAAGCTCAATTCGTAGTGAAAGCCAGGTACAAAACAGAGACTCTCAAATAGTTTGCGCTTGTTTCATAATCCGTTTAATCTGCTGTTCCAGCACTACAATGGTCGCTTCAATGAATAATAGCCTTATTGATCAGCTTTTTTTCCCAACTTTGAAGACTTTACCTATTTTGTGACCTTTCATCTTAAAATAATATCGTGTTTAGGAAAAAAGCTGTTTCAGAATGATGTTTGAAGATTATGCTAACGACCATGAAATCTGATACGCACCTGGCCTCCTTGTCCAACCCGACCCTCATTCCTAAAGGCCGCATCGGCAGGTTCGTCTATGAGTCGGAAATTGGCCATGGATCAGTCGGGATAGTGTATTTGTTCCGTGATCCGCTGATAGGCCGTAAAGTGGCGATTAAAGTCTTGAATCCGCAATTGCCCGCCGATCAACGCCAATTGTTTGAGAAGCATTTCATTCAGGAAGCCCGCGCCGCCGGCCGGCTCAATCATCCCAATATCGTCACCGTGTACGACGCCGACAAATCGGGGGATTTGCTATTTATCGTCATGGAATATCTGGAAGGCAAGGAGTTGAGTGACATGTTGAAAAACGGTCATCAATTCAGCTACCGGCAAATTGCAGACCTGATAGCCCGTATCGCCAGGGCCCTTGATTACGCGCATGAACATGGCGTTATCCACCGGGACATCAAACCGGCAAATATTTTTATTCATGATAACGGTACTCCCAAGGTCCTCGACTTTGGCATTGCCAGCGCCTCACGCCAGATTGCCGATGCCGAGACGACGCTCGATGACGATCATTTACCGGAACGGCGCCTGCTGGGTACGCCCAATTACATGTCACCGGAGCAGTCGAAAAGCGGGACAGTCGATACCCGCACGGATATTTTTTCACTCGGGGTAGTGCTATACCAGTTACTTTGCGGGCAATTACCCTTCAAGGGAAAGGATATTCCCGGCTTGCTGCACGCCATTGCACATGACCCGGCCATTCCGCCGCATGAGATCAGGGCAGATGTTCCGTTACGCCTGGCACGCATTGCCGCCAGGGCGCTGGCAAAAAAACCCGCCGACCGCTACCAGCGTGCTTCCGATATGGCGCATGACCTGAACCGCTACCTCGATAAAGAACGCGCCGGGCGTCTCATGGCCAAGATTGCGCCACCGGATCAGGACAAGAGCGCTCAGGCGAACAACGGCGTCTTCGCGAAAAAAAGACCTTCTTCCATAACAACGGCCAGACAAAACTTGCGCCGGTTCGCGCCAGTGTCACTCGCTGCGCTGGTAGCGGCAGGAGGGCTTTGGCTGACGTTCAACACACCTCAAAAAGCAGTTGCACCACAACCGGCGAGCATGGCGAACCTCAACACCAACCGGTTTGACGCCAGCGTCACCGATGTCGCCAATGTCGCCAATGTCACCAGCATGGCCGCATCAGCAAGCTTCGCGGCCGCCAACCTGGAACTGGCAGAAGCCCCTCCAGGCAGCGCCACAGCAGCCGAAGAAAATAAAGCGGCCTCGCCGGACCGAATTACTGCGGCAGAAAAAAAGGCAGCTCATGCGTTAAAGTTATCGAAGTCAAAACTGACAGCGAGCGGCACGAAAGCCGACCCTGCGTCGGTCAAAACGGGTATTGTTTCCATTGCAGTGTCACCCTGGGGTGAAGTGTTGGTGGACGGAATCAGTAAAGGGGTCACGCCGCCTTTGACACGATTGAACCTGCCAGTGGGCAAACATAAAATTGATATCAGGAACGGAGACGATACCCATGCAGCCACCATTGAAGTCAGTAGTGAAAAAGAAGTCAGACTTACCCATCGCTTCTAAATCAGGAACTCAACCGGGCGTACTGTCATGGGCATGTTCATTGTCCTTTATCCTGCTTTTGGCTGGCTGTGCCGCACCGGAAGCGCAAATCGGTTTGTCTGATTTGTCGGCACGTCCGGCTGAAAAAGCCCTGCTTTCCGGGATACGCGCCTACGAGGACGGCCACTATGCGGAAGCGGAAAAATCCTTGTCAGCATCCTTGGTGGCTGGCTTTACGGTGACTAAAGACGCCGCACTAGCGCATAAATATCTCGCCTTTATTTACTGCACCAGCGCCCGCACGGAAGAATGCAAGCGGGCTTTTTTAGCAGCAAAGGCTGCCGATCCGGAATTTAGCCTGAACAAAAAAGAGATCGGCCACCCGCAATGGGGACCGGTGTACCAGCAGCTTCTCGGCCAGTGATACCTGGCAAAAATGTGTCATTTTCCTTGTTGTACTATTGCACCGGATTAAACCGGATTGCGCCCGCTTCAAGCGACGCGCTTCACACTGCTTCAGGCCGTTCACCCGCCAATGACTCCGGGAGTTTACGCCAGACCATGGCCAGCCACGGTTGCTGCTCTATGGGCCGGCCTGGCGGCCGGTAATAATGGGCTAACTCGATAAATCCGGCCGCAGCCATATACGCGCGCCAGCTTTTCAGGTCATGATAAGTGCCGTAGCGGTCCTGGTTCCAGCCCTCTTCGTTGTTGCCACGCGGGTTGGAGCTGAACATGACACCATCGGGTTTAAGGCAGGCCTGCAATTGCGCCAGGATACGCGGCAATTCCTGACTCGGGATATGAAATAAGGATGCGTTGGCATACACGCCGTCAAAATGACCGGGCGGTAAATCAAGCTGTAAAAAATCTTGCTGCCATACTTCACAGCCGCTATAAGAGCGGGCCATCGTGGCAAAGCGTTCGCTGCCTTCCAGCCCGATGGCGACATGGCCTGATTCACGCAAGGTTTTCAGGTCGCGTCCGGGACCGCAGCCCACATCGAGTATCGTAGCGGGTCCCGGTGTGGCGATAAAATGCAATAGCGCAGCAATATTCTGGCTCACGTCGTGATCGCGCGTACCGATAAAAAAATCTTCCGCATTCTGATCGTAGTGTGCGACCGTGCGCGTGCTCAGCGTATGGAGTTCTTGTTCGGTTAATTTCATATGTCCACTTCTATTTTTCACTATCCGGCCGTATCCCGGAGTCTGTTTGTCCGCGCAGGTGCCTGAGGCGTTCCGCACTACTGGGGTGACTGGACAAGAAAGACGCCACTTCGGGACTGAGCTGTCCCAGTTTTTCGAAGGCAACGGCCAGATGCTCACGCGCTATGCCATTTTTGTCGAGCATACGCAGGGCATACTCATCGGCCTGCGTCTCGGCATCACGCGCATATTTTAAATCGAGCATCAGGGTCGGGATAGTGGCAATGACCGCCGAAACATCGCCAACGAGCAAGGTGGCCGCTGCAGCGATGGCAGAGCTTTGCAGGAGCCGGCGGGTTAAATGCCGTTCGTGCAGATGTCCCAGTTCATGTGCCAGGACACCCATCACGGCCTCATCGTCAGCCAATAAGTGCACTAATTCATCAGTCAGGATGATATCGCCTGAAGGCAGGGCAAACGCGTTCGGACCGATTTTACTCTGGCGAAATAACAGGACGTAGGCGGGCCGGTCCGGTGTTGGCGAGAGCAGGCTTTGAAACCGACTGCGTAACGCCTGCTGCCTGGTGGCAGGTAAGGTCGAAGGCTTAAATATCTGCTGATCGAGATAATCAAGAATGCCGTCGCCCAGGCTGCGCTCCATCGATACCGGCAGGTTGAACGCAATCACGCGTGCTGCCGCCGGCAAGCCATACAGGTAGGACAAGATCAGGATGGCGGCAGTGGCAAGCAGCGCCAGCAGGCTTCCACGCCAGCTTTGCTGTAGCGCGACTACCCAGGAATCCCGGTGGCCCGTGTCGGCCAGTAAGCCGTTGAAGGCGGCATGATCGTTGATCTCAAGATAGGCACCATCTGGGAACGTGACTTTGCGCGCGGCAGCGCGGATACGCTCCGACACATGCAGTTGCGCCAGAGGACAGGAGCGCTGCAGCGCATTGCCGGTATCAGCAAAAACATCCGCTGGAAAGCTTTCCCCGATGCTGGCGATCCCGTTCTGCACAGTCAGGTAGACATCGTGCCGGCGCGAGGTTTTTCCGTCAAAATAAGATGCGGCAACGCGACTCATAGGGAAAGGTCAAAATCGAGTAAATCAGCCATGCCCTCGCCGGTCGCGCTGACCTGCTCTTGTGTCGCGGCAATAAAATGATCGAGGCTGCCATCGGCCTGAAACGACAGCGATTCAATGCGGTAGCGCAGCGAGCGGATCTGGGCAAACGGAATAAACAGGCCCAGGGTGCAAACGATACCGGCCATGTTGGTGAGCATGATGAAGCTCATCGTGCTCCACTTGAGCTGGCTGGAAAATTGATGTACACCTAATTTGGTATGGTTCCAGATCAGATTTTGCAACAGGGTCAGAAAAATCGGATACACCGCGAACATCCAGAGATACAAGGCGAAAATAAAACCCAGCAGGGAGAAAATAATACCCGGTCCGCCACTACCCTGACGTACCGACTGTAGCGTGGCAAAAAAAGTTCCTCCAAAGATCAGGCTGATCACGGCAATACCAGCCAGCAAGATGGCAAAACCGATGAGATACGCCAGGTAGAATTGCCTGACTTTCGCGTCAAACGAAAAATGCGTCGCACCGAAACGACTTTCGTTATGCTGAAACCGCTTGATGCGCTGATGCATGAAAGGTGCCAGCAAATACAGACTGAACATTGCCAGCAATGGCCACAGCAGATATGTCAGGTAGGCCTGTCTGGCGTCACCACGAAAACCAAAACGGATCCCGCGATAACTCGAATTGACCAAGCGAAATTGCAGGCTTTTCCATATCAGCCAGGGCACGACCGCTGCCAGCAATGCCATCATCAACAGACCGAGTCCGAGAGAATATTTAAACGCCAGGTTGTACGCCGTAATCATGACCAGCGCGGCGATGCGGCCTTTCAGGATCGCGATGGCATTACCGTGATATTCAAAACTGCTGCCGGCCAGTTGCGTACTGGAATAAAAATACCTGTTACGCCGCACCTTGGCCCAGGCGGAATAAATTCCCAGCGTCACAATCGAGAGCAATAGATTGACAATCCAGATACGAAAATATTCGCTGCCACTGCCGCTAAAACCAAATGACAGCGGCTTGACGGTCTGACTGATGTTTGCCATCTCTGGCGCTTGCGGGGTCAGATCCATTCTATCCTTGAGAAAATTTTTGAAGAGAAAGAAGATGTCATATAATTGCTACTAAGTCAAGTATTTAAGTCGTGTGGACGATACGCTATCGGCAACGGCCACTATCTGATTTTCATATAAATTAATAGTAAAAATATCGTTCCAGTTATAACACGATTGCCGTAAGCTCCGTGTTTAGGCTAAATAATACCTTCAGCACGGCAACGCTCGCTGCAGTCGGTTCGAACATGATAAACATACAGGCAGTATCGCAACATTTTCAGGGTCCCCAGGGGCAGCTTATTGCCGCAGTCAGCGATGTCAGCATGTCGATACGCAAAGGCGAGATCTTCGGCATCATCGGTCGCAGCGGTGCCGGGAAAAGTACCCTGGTGCGCGCCATTAACTTGCTCAGCCGTCCGGACGAAGGCCGCATCATCATTGATGGCAACGACCTGACCAGCCTGTCAGCGCAGGCGCTGCGTGCGGCAAGGCGCGACATCGGCATGATTTTCCAGCATTTTAATTTACTCTCCTCGCGTACCGTTGCGGGCAATATTGCCTTGCCGCTGGAACTGGCAGGGATGCCAAAAGAGCAGATTACGCAGCGCGTCAATGTCTTGCTTGAACTGGTTGGCCTGGTAGAGCAAAAAGACCGATATCCCGCGCAAATCAGTGGTGGCCAGAAACAGCGCGTCGGCATCGCCCGCGCACTCGCCAACCATCCCAAGGTTCTGCTGTCAGATGAGGCAACGTCGGCGCTGGATCCGGAAACGAGCCGCTCCATCCTCGAACTACTGAAAAAAATCAATCAGGAACTCGGCCTCACCATCGTCCTGATCACCCACCAGATGGAAGTCATCAAGGAAATCTGCGACCGTGTCGCCGTCATGGATGCCGGAAAAATCGTTGAGCAAGGTAATGTCATCGATATTTTCCGCCAGCCAAAAAACCCGGTTACCAAGGCGATGATCGGTGATGTGATTGCCAGGGAATTGCCACAAGGCGTTCTCAGGCGCCTGCGCGAAAGAGCCGCCCAGGCCGCATCCGGCAGCGCCGGTCCAGCAGCCGGTGTTGACCATGTCTTCCGCTTTGCCTTTTCTGGCGCCAGCGTGGAGCAGCCGCTGTTGTCGGAGGTGGTGCGTAAATTTGATCTGGACTTCAATATATTGCATGGCCAGATTGAAGAGATCCAGGGTCAGGCCTTTGGCTCTCTGGCGATTCTGGCCAACGGGAGTGCGGCCAATATTGCCGCTGCCATGCATTACCTGGAACAGCAAGGCGTTATCGTCGAGGAGTTGAATCATGTCATCTGAAATGCTTGAATTATTTTTAACCGCCTTTGGCGAAACCCTGTTCATGGTGGGTGTATCCGGCGTGCTCGGTGCGGCCCTTGGCTTGCCCATGGGTGTCTTGCTGCACCTGACCGACGAGCGCGGGGTCATGCCGCGGCCACTGTTTAACCGCATTACCGGCGTCATTGTCAACGCGGTCCGCTCCACCCCTTTCATTATCTTGCTCGTGGCGGTGATTCCGCTGACGCGTTTTTTTGTCGGCTCGTCGATCGGCACATCGGCGGCGATCGTGCCGCTGACACTTGCCGCCGCACCTTTTGTCGCGCGCCTGGTCGAAACTGCACTGCGCGAAGTGGACCGTGGCCTGATTGAGGCGGCGCAGGCAATGGGTGCCACTACCTGGCAAATTGTGTACAAGGTATTACTACCGGAAGCGTTTTCCGGTATCGTGGCAGGACTCACGATTACCTTTGTCAGTCTGGTCGGCTATTCCGCCATGGCCGGTGCCATCGGTGGCGGCGGCCTGGGCGACCTGGGTATCCGCTACGGCTACCAGCGTTTTCTGCCGGAAGTGATGCTGGCAGTGGTGCTGATCCTGATCGTCTTTGTCCAGCTGGTCCAGAGTCTGGGCGACCGTCTGGTGCGCCGCCTCAGCCACCGCTAATCGTCCATTTATCCATCTTTCAGTACCGGTGAGGGTGGCAACCCTCACCGGCATCCTCATTTTCACCCTGAACGCAGCGCCTTCGCTGACTCAAAAAAGGAACACCATGAACCGTCGTCAATTACTACAAACGCTCAGCAGCCTGGGCTTGGCTGCAAGCCTTATTTCCGTTCCCGCGCTGGCGCAGGACAAAGTGATCCGGATCGGTGCCACCGGCGGACCACATGCCGAAATTCTCGAGCAGGTTAAAAAAATCGCGGCAAAAGACGGCCTGATCATCAAGGTCATTGAATTTAGCGACTACATTCAACCCAATGCCGCACTGGCAGCCGGTGATCTCGATGCCAACAGCTACCAGCACCAGCCTTACCTTGATGCGCAGATCAAAGACCGTGGCTACAAATTTGTCAGTGTCGCCAGCACCATCACCTTTCCGATGGGCGTGTACTCTAAAAAAATCAAGTCGCTGGACCAGTTGAAACAGGGCGCCCGGGTTGGCATTCCCAATGATCCGACCAACGGCGGACGCGCCATGCTGCTGCTGCAGGAACAAGGCGTCTTCAAGCTCAAGCCAGGCTCGGGCTTGAAGTCGAGTCCGCTTGATATCGCCGACAATCCGAAAAAAATCAAGATCATTGAAATTGATGCAGCACAGTTGCCACGCACCCTCGATGACCTTGATGCCGCCGCCATCAATGGCAACTATGCCGAGTCAGCTGGCCTGAGCCCGACTAAAGACGCCATTGCCAGCGAATCTGCCAAAGGACCTTATGCCAACGTGATCGCAGTACGCATCGTCGACAAGGACCAGCCGTGGGTCGCCAAACTGGTCAAGGCCTACCACAGTGTCGAAATCAAGAGCTTCGTCGTGGAAAAATACAAGACCTCCGTCATTACCGCCTGGTAGTTCGCTGCAGGCACATGCGGGTATGTTCAGGCGGCAGCAAGGCCGGGCCTGTGATACGCTGCGGGCATGATGAAAGTGAACGATATATCACGCGGTAAGCACCAATCACTGCAACGCTGGTTGCTGGTGATTGCCCTGCTGGCGGCGGCAACCGGCATTTGCCTGCTGCTGGACAACTATGTCTCACTCACCAGCCAGGCCATGGTGTATGTGCTGGCAGTGGTTATCCTGTCTTACCGGCTGGGCTGGATCGAGTCGGTCTCGGCTGCGTTTGCGGCAGTCATGTTGCTGAACTTCTTTTTTGTCCCGCCACGCTGGACTTTTCAAATCGAGCGCTCAGAACATTTTATTGCACTCGTTACTATGCTGGTGGTGGCGCTGGTCATCAACCGGCTTGCCACCGGCATGCGACGCGAAACCGAGACTGCCCATGTCAATGAGCGCAGGGCGCACCAGTTGCAGCATCTGGCGATAGCGCTCGCTGACGCCAACACTGCACAGGAAGTACAGTCGCTCGGCCAGGATGCGCTTGATACCGCGTTTGCCGGCCCCAATCTGCTGGCTCTGCTCGACAAGGAACGCCAATTTGCCAGTGAACTTAGCGGCGAACCGGCATTGATGGCAACGGTGCGGGACGGTATGCTCTGCTGCATGAAAGAAGCGGCCGTCATCGGCGCGGGGACCAGCCGCTGGCCCGACCTGAACGCCTGGTATCTGCCACTTGGTGACTTGCGCCAGGGCGGACACATGGCCGGGGCAGTCTGTATTCAGTCGGCTCTGGCACACGATGACAGCGGCCGCGAACACGCCCGTGCCCTGTGCGCCGTGCTGGCGCAGGCGCTCTGGCGTCTACGCCTCAATGGCCTGATGCTGATCGCGCAACATGAAGCCCAGCGCCAGCAACTGCAAGGCATTTTTCTCGCGGCGATCTCGCATGATTTACGCACTCCGCTGGCAGTCGTCGTCGGCGCGGCCTCGGCCTTGCAACTACAGCATGACAAGCTTAGTGCGGCTGAACAGCAACGTCTGCTGGCAAGTATTGTGAGTGAAGCGAGACACTTATCCACCCTGACGGAAAATACCTTGCAACTGGTCAGTCTGGAAAATTCGTCGCAATCAGTGACGCATGGCTGGGAATCGATGGAAGAAATTGTCGGGACAGTACTGGCACGGGTGCGACAGCACGACCCGGACCACCGTATTACGTCCGTGGTGCCGGAAAAGCTGCCGCTGATAAAACTTGACCCCGTGCTCATCGCACAGCTGATCAACAATGTACTCGACAATGCGTTGAAATATACCGGCCAGGCAATTGAGCTGGAAGTGAGCCTGGAGATGAGCACAGAGACAGCTATCAGCGTCATTGAACAACGCATGCTGGTGAGCGTCAGTGACCGCGGGCCGGGTATTTCCGAAGCGGACCAGCACTGCATTTTTGAGGCCTACACCCGCGGTGACCATACTGATCGTGCCAGCCAGCGCGGCTCCGGCCTGGGTCTGGCGGTATGCCGCGCCATCGCCCAGGTACATCAGGGCAGTCTGGTTTTACACTCCCGCGAGGGCGGTGGCAGTCGCTTTACCCTGAGCCTGCCGGTGGATGCCAGCCAGCCTGTTGCACTGGGAGACCTGGCATGACGATGCGGGTGCTGGTGGTGGAAGACGACAAGGAAATCCGCGCGCTGATCCGTGCCTCGCTGTCGGTCGAGGGCTTCGAGGTACAGACCGCCGTGTCGGTCAGTGAAGCGAGCGCCTTGTTGAAACATGACCTGCCCGATGTGCTGGTGCTCGATCTTGGCCTGCCCGATGGCGATGGCATAGAACTGGTCCGCGAAGTGCGCAAGCAGCATGGCTTGCCGATTTTAGTCGTGTCCGCCAGACATCAGGAAGCGCAAAAAATTCAATTGCTCGACGCCGGAGCAGACGATTACCTGACCAAGCCGTTTAGCGTCGGCGAATTGCTGGCGCGTATCCGTGTGGCACTACGCCATCGCGGCACCACGCTGACAGCCGCCGTGACAGAGTACACACTTGATGACCTGTCGGTCGATCTCAGTGCCCACCTGGTGCGCTGCAAGGGCGAAACGCTGCACCTGACCAAGACCGAATTCAAGCTGCTGGCAAGGCTGGTGCGCAGCAGCGGCAAGGTCGTCACCCACCGCCAGCTGCTGGTTGATGTGTGGGGCGATGAATTCCTTGAACACACTCATTACCTACGGCTTTACATGGCGCAACTCAGGGCAAAAATAGAAGACAATCCCGCCGAACCGCGCTACCTGCTCACTGAAACCGGCGTCGGCTACCGGCTCGCTGCCATGTAAAATGTGATGCCGCTAGTGCTGGCGTAACATGCTCGTCTGACCCGGCCGCACGGTGGCTCTGGAATCGCAGATCAGTCGTCGCCAACCCTGCGCGTGTGTTGCCCAATTCCGGCGCTCGCCTGTATTTTCCCCTGTAGCGCTATTTTTTTCCGATTGGTTTTTTCCTTATGCTTTCCTAACGCGGCAGGCACGATAGTGTCAGCCTGCTCTTCATTTTTTTTGGGATTGATATGGATAAGAATACTAGCCGCGACAGCGTGGCCGCCCTCACCCTTGGTGCGTTGGGCATCGTGTATGGTGACATCGGCACCAGTCCGCTATACACCATGAAAGAGGTATTTAGCCCGGCTACCGGTATTCCGCTTGACGCCGTGCACCTGATCGGCGCGGTCTCGGTCATTTTCTGGGGCCTGATGATGGTCGTGACCCTGAAATACGTATTGCTGATCTTGCGCGCCGATAACCGCGGCGAGGGCGGCATCATGGCGCTCACCGCACTTGCCGCCAAGGCGGCCGGCACCACACCGCGCCGGCGCGTCATCCTGTTGCTCACCGGCGTGTTTGGCGCCGCCTTGTTTTACGGCGACAGCATCATCACGCCAGCCATTTCCGTACTTAGCGCGGTCGAGGGGTTGGAGGTCGTCTCGACCGGCTTCAAGCCGTTTGTCCTGCCGATCTCGATTGCCGTCCTGATCGGCCTGTTTGCAGTACAGCGCTACGGTACATCGGTCGTGGGGAAATTATTTGGCCCCGTGATCGTGCTCTGGTTTGGCGTGCTGGCGGTCACAGGCTTACATCAAATCATTCAGCAGCCGGCAATTCTGGCGGCGCTCAACCCGCTCAATGCCTTCCACTTCCTGGTCTCGCAAGGCTGGCATATTTTTGTCGTCGTCGGCGCGATCGTGCTGGCCTTTACGGGTGCAGAGGCACTGTATGCCGACATGGGACACTTCGGCAAGCGCCCGATACAACTGGCCTGGATGGGGTTGGTGCTGCCGGCGCTGGCCATTAACTATATGGGCCAGGGCGCCTTATTGATGCGCGATCCGTCGGCACTGGAAAATCCCTTTTTCCGCCTGTTCCCCGAGAGTGTCCTGATCCCGGCCGTCATGCTGGCAACGGTCGCTACCGTGATTGCCTCCCAGGCCGTGATTTCGGGTGCCTATTCCATGACCAAGCAAGCCATGCAACTGGGTCTGCTGCCACGCATGCAGGTGCAATTCACCTCGGCCAAAGAAATGGGCCAGATCTATATGCCTGGCGTTAACTGGGTATTACTCGCCGGCGTCTTGCTGGCAGTAGTCGGCTTTGGCAACTCTTCGGCCATGGCGGCCGCCTATGGCATTGCCGTCACGGTCACCATGCTGATCACCACGATCCTCACCTTCTTTGTCGTACGCAATGGCTGGAAATATCCGCTGGCGCTGACCATTGCCTCCACCTGTGTTTTCCTCACGCTCGACACCTTGCTGGTGGTGTCGTGTTCATTAAAATTTTTTCAGGGTGGCTGGTTTCCGCTGGCGATGGGTGGCGCGATATTCATCGTGATGGCAACGTGGCGGCGTGGCCGCGAGCTGCTGATCGACAGCATCAAGCAGGACGACCCCGAGCTGCTTCCTTTCATCGGCGCCTTGTCGGGTGACAGCATACCGCGCGCCATGCGTACGGCCGTCTATGCCGCGGCCAATCCGGATACCGTACCTCAGGCACTGATGCATAACCTCAAGCACAATCAGGTCCTGCATGAGCGCAACCTGATCCTGACGGTGGTTTTTCATGATGTGCCATGGATACCGGTTGCCGACCGGGTCCGGGTAGAAGCACTGACTCCCGGTTTCTGGAAAATAAAAGTCAATTACGGCTTCAAGGACACCCCGGACATTCCGGCTGCGCTGGAAATGTGCGAGTCACAGGGTTTGGCCCTGAACATGTTCGAGATTTCCTACTTCCTGAGTCGCGAGATTGTGGTGCCGACCAAAGGCACCGGCATGGCACACTGGCGCGAGGTGTTATTTACAGTGATGTCGCGTAACTCCGGCAGCGTGGCAGACTACTTCCGGATGCCCAACAATTGCGTGATTGAACTCGGCACCAGGGTACAGATCTGAGGCAGTAAGGCAGTGAATGACGCCAGCGTTGATGCTGGCGTTTTTTGCGAAAAATCGCTTTGGCGAGGACTTCGGCCAAACTAGTGTGGCAAGGCTTTGGTAAAGAGATTGAGTACGAGAACCCCGGCCACGATCAGCGAAATACCGATAACGGCAGCGAGATCAAGAACCTGTCCGTAAATCAGCCAGCCTACCAGTGACACCAGCACCACGCCGGCGCCGGACCAGATGGCGTAAGTCACGCCAAGCGGAATGACCTTCAGGGTCAGCGACAGGCAGTAAAAAGAAATGCCATATCCGACGACGACCAGCACCGAGGGTAACAGGCGGGTGAAGCCGGCCGAGGCCTTCAAGGCCGAAGTCGCAATCACTTCGGCCACAATAGCGAGGAAAAGAATAAGCCAGTTCATGGGAAGACCCCTTTTAACGATAGCGAAAATGGGTGCGCCAGCCAGTGCGCTACCTGACAAAAATTTACCTTGCCTGGCCAGCTTCAATAACAAGGATCGCTTGCGTCTCGGGGCGGTAAGCGATCCTTGGCAGGTCCCTTGTCAGCTTTTTATCTGAAAAACCCTATACCGCCGGAATGCCGTGATGCAAGGCGTCGCCAATGGCGGCGCCGATAAAATCCACTGTCCGGTTGCTGGCCCGCACGACCCTGGTCATCAGGACCATGCCGTGTACCTGATCGCTCATGTGCAGCGCCGTGACACGAACCCCATCCTCTTCCAGCCGGCCGGCATAGGCGCGGCCCTCGTCGCACAGCGGGTCGTTACCCATCGTGAGCACCAGCGCAGCAGGAACGCCAGCGAGCGTCGCCGCTTTTAGCGGAGAGGCGCGCCAGTCCAGCCGGTCCCGCATCTCGGGCGCATAGTGATCAATGAAGTAGTGCATGGTAGCGGCAGTCAGCGGCACGCCTGCCGTCATTTTTTGGTATGAAGCGCTACTGGCCGTGAGATCAACCACCGGATAAATCAGCGCCTGATAGATGGTTCGGGGCGCACTGCCATCACGCCCCATCAACGCCAGTACCGCAGCCAGATTGGCGCCTGCGCTGTCACCGCCAACGCCGATGCGGCCCGGCGCGATCGATAAAGTCGTCGTATTTTTGCTGACCCACTCCAGCGCCGACACGGCATCATCAAGCCCGGCTGGAAACGGATGTTCAGGTGCCAGCCGGTAATCCACTGCCACGACACAAATGCGTGCCACATTAGCCAGCGTACGGCACAAGCGGTCATGACTATCGAGATCGCCTATCACCCAGCCGCCGCCATGCAAGAATACCAGGCAAGGCAATAATTCATCCGGCTGTGTACCGCTGGCGCGATACACACGCAAGCCGATGCTGTGTTCCGGCCCGGGGATGGTGATGTCGCGCACCGACGCCACCTCTTCGGCAGGCAACTGCAGCAGGTCACGGCCAGCGCCGTAGGCAGCACGCGCCTGTTGCGCAGTGAGCGACTCAAAAGGAGCACGCCCGACCGTACGAAACGTCTCAAGCAAATTTTCTACATCAGGATCAAATGTCGGCATCGTGCGTGCTCCTTGGCGGTAAATGGTGAATGGTGAATGGTGAATGGTGATTGAGGTCTGGCAAGATCGAGACTAACGCAACCCTTCGATCATAACAATGATCGTGTTGTTTTGCTGTACAGGCTCGGCCGGATAAGGCCCGGCCAGGTAAGGCTCGGCTGGATCAGGCCCGGCCAGGACAGGCTAGGCCCGCCGCATGCAACAAATAAAATACCGGGTAAATAATTACGCCCGCTTGCCTGCAAATTGATGCAGACAAGCGGGCGGCATTACAGGCATTACACGAGGGTTCAGCGTTTCAGGCTAAAACTGCCTTACTTTGCCGTAAAGTCAATGACTACGCGGGAAGCGACTTCGCCGCGTTCCAAACGCTCAAGCACCTCATTGATCGCGGAAAGCGGTTGCAGCTCAATATCGGCCTTCACTTTTCCCTGAGCAGCGAAAGATAGCGCTTCATGCATATCCTGACGGTTGCCGACAAACGAGCCACGGATGGTGATGCACTTTGCCACCACATCAAACAGCGGGGTCGGAAACTCTCCTGGCGGCAGGCCAACGAGCACACAGGTGCCGCGTTTACGGGTCATGGCGACGCCTTGGTTGAAGGCGATCAGGGAAGGCGCCGTAATGAGTACGCCATGCGCGCCGCCACCGGTTTCTTTCCTGAGCTGGCCAATCGGGTCGCCCACCTTGGCGTTGATCACCAGATCCGCGCCGAGCTTGGTGGCATGCGCCAGTTTGCCATTGTCAATGTCAATTGCGCATACACGCAGGCCCATCGCCTTGGCATACTGCACCGCCAGATGTCCCAATCCGCCGATGCCGGAAATAGCGATCCACTCACCCGGCTTGGCACCGGTCTCCTTGATGCCCTTGTAAGTCGTGACACCGGCGCAGATGATAGGTGCCGCTTCCACCGCACTGAGTCCTTCCGGAATATGCGCCACGTAATTGGGGTCGGCAAGAATGTATTCGGCAAAACCGCCATTTTGCGTATAACCACCAAACTCCGCCTTGTCGCAGACGGTTTCCCATGCGGCCAGACAATGCTCGCAATGGCCACAGGCCGAGAACAACCAGGGCACACCAACCCGCTCGCCCTCCTTGACAGACGTCACTCCGGAGCCGACGGCAACGACGATGCCAATGCCCTCATGGCCGGGAATAAACGGCGGAGTCGGTTTTAGCGGCCAGTCGCCGCGGGCTGCATGCAAATCGGTGTGACACACGCCACACGCTTCGGTCTTGACCAGAATCTGACCGGGTCCGGGGGTAGGGATCGCCCACTCGCGCAACACCAGAGGTTGGCCAAACTGTTCGACAACAGCCGCTTTCATCATGTTTGTCATAGATTACTTTCGATTTTCTCAATGGATCGGAGCAAGGACGTAGACACTTTGCACAGCTACACTAACCGATATGACTGCGCGGGTCTGTGCGTTGGCGCACGGTTTTTTGCGGGAAAAAGGCGCTGAACAGCTCCTGGCGGACAGTTGAGAAGGTGAACCTGTTCGCGAATGACACACAACGAGCAGTTTTCAGCATTCCACAAGCACGAACACAACTAATTTTTTGCCAGGCTGCCAAGTCTGGGGTACATTCTCGTTAGCGCTTTTAATTATGTCCAAAAATCAATAGAGGAGTCATCATGGCAATGGTTCACTGCAGGGGTTGTGGCAAGGAAATTCACGAATCGGCGCTTACCTGCCCGCAATGCGGCGCACCACAGAGCACCAGCCTGACTGTCATCACGTCAGAAAAACGCATCCTCCCCGCAGCCATCCTCTGTTTTTTCCTGGGATTTCTCGGGGTGCATCGCTTTTATGTCGGCAAGATCGGCACCGGCATCCTGCAACTGCTGACACTCGGTGGTTTCGGCATCTGGGCGTTAGTCGATTTCATCATGATCGTTATCGGCAGCTTTAGCGACAAGCAAGGACTCAGGCTGACGCTCTGGACCTGATTCCCGGCGGCTAAATCACGTTCCGGCTACGCAGGTCGATAATCGTTTCTGGCGGAATGTGCCAGTCTTTCAAGATCTCCGCGCTGTGCTGGCCTGGTGTGGCCGGTGCGGCGCTCACCTCAGGCGTGCTGCGGCTGAAATGCGGTGCCGGTGCTGGCTGGGTCACGCCATCGACATCGATAAAACTGCCACGCGACACATTATGCGGATGGTGCGGCGCTTCGACCATATCGAGCACTGGTGCAAAACACACCTCACTGCCCTCCATCAACATACACCATTCACTCTGCGTTTTACCGCTGAAAATTGCCGCAATTTTTAACTTGAGCTCCGGCCACAGGCTGACGTCCATCTGCACATCAAAGGCCGGGTCAGTGATCTCGCACAAGCGTAAGAGCAAGGCATAAAACTGCGGTTCTATGGCCCCGATGGAAATGAATTTCCCATCCGAGCAGGCATAGGTATCGTAAAAATGCGCGCCACCATCGAGCAGATTGGTACCGCGCTGGTCGCTCCAGGCACCGAAACCGCGAAAGCCGTAAATCATCGCGCCCAGCAGCGCCGAACCTTCCACCATGGCGGCATCGACCACCTGACCCTGGCCAGAAGTGCGCGCTTCCAGCAAGGCACACAGCACGCCAAAGGCCAGCATCATGGCGCCGCCGCCAAAGTCTCCCACCAGATTGAGCGGTGGGGCCGGTGGCGTGTCAGCGCGCCCCATGGGCTGCAGCATGCCGCTGAGCGCGAGGTAATTGATATCGTGACCGGCAGACTGCGCCAGCGGCCCGGTCTGCCCCCAGCCGGTAATCCGGCCATAGACCAGCCTGGGATTGCGGACCTGACAGGCATCAGGACCCAACCCGAGACGTTCCATCACGCCGGGCCGGAAACCCTCGATGAGCACATCAGCCTGCTCCACCAGTTGCAGCATCAGCGCACGCGCTTCCGGCTGCTTGAGATCAAGCGCCAGCGAGCGGCGACCGCGCGCCATCACATCAAACCGGGTACCGAGCATGGGAAATGGATTGCCGGCACCGGGCGCGCTCTTGCGGTCGATGCGGATCACTTCGGCCCCCATGTCGGCCAGCATCATGGCGGCAAACGGGCAAGGCCCGAGCCCGACCATTTCAATGACACGTATTCCTGCGAGCGGTCCGGCCATGGGATCTCCTGATGTCGTTAGAGCTTACTAAATGTTGTGTCGGCAAGGTCCGCGCATCACAGCGAACGGGCAATGATTTCTTTCATGACTTCATTGGCGCCGCCATAAATTTTCTGCACGCGGGCATCAATATACATCTGCGCAATCGGGTACTCCAGCATATAGCCGTAACCGCCGAAAAGTTGCAGGCACTGGTCAATCACCTTGCACTGTAAATCGGAAATCCAGTATTTCGCCATCGAGGCCAGTTCGGCATCCATGCGGCCCTCCAGCGTATCGACAATACAGCGGTCGATGAAGGTGCGCGCAATGGTCGCTTCTGTCTTGATTTCAGCGAGGATGAAACGGGTGTTTTGCATCTCGATCAGCGCTTGACCAAAGGCCTTGCGCTGGCGCGTATGCTCGATGGTCAGGCGCAAGGCGCGCTCGATGGCGGCGACTCCGCCAACCCCGAGTATGGTGCGCTCGTACGGCAGTTCCGTCATCAGCTGCACGAAACCCTTGCCTTCAATCCCACCGAGGATATTTTCTGCCGGCACCCGGACATCGTCAAAAAACAACTCGCAGGTGTCCTGCCCTTTCTGGCCGATTTTTTCCAGTATCCGCCCGACCCTGAAACCCGGGCATTCCCTGGTTTCCAGCAGCAGTAAAGAGATCCCTTTCGCACCGGCATCGGGATCGGTCTTGCAAACCACGACAACCAGGTCGGCCAGGTAGCCGTTCGAGATAAAGATCTTGGAACCGTTCAACACATACGACCCGCCATCAGGCTCAAGAATGGCCGTAGTGCGGATGCCCTTGAGGTCGGAACCGGCACCCGGCTCCGACATGGCAATAGCCGCCACCATGGCGCCACTGGCCAGCATGGGCAGATATTTTTCTTTCTGTGCCGGCGTACCCTGGTTATGCAGATACTGCGCGACGATGGCATGCACATGGATGCCAAAGGCACTGTCGCCAGCGCTGGCGAGTTCTTCAAAAACCACGCACTGGTGCGCAAAATTACCACCCGAACCACCATAATGTTCAGGAATGTCGGCCAGCAGCATGCCCATGTCGCCAGCCTTGTTCCACAAGCTGCGGTCGACGTGCTGCTGCTCTTTCCAGACCGCCTGATGAGGGCTAATTTCGGTATCGATAAAGCGTCGTACGGCATCGCGAAAACTATCCAGTTCCGGCGTCATCCACGGTGAGCGGTAGGGCATTGTGACTCCTTATTTTTTTAGGCTATTTTTACAGACTGTTTTTATGGACTACCAAAAATAGGGTAACTCAGGCGGCGCGATACATGGTCACGACGCAAGCGCCACCGAGACCCAGATTATGCTGCAAGCCGACCTTGGCACCTGCCACCTGGCGCGCGCCTGCGCTACCGCGTAACTGGTGCGTCAGCTCAAAACATTGCGCCAGACCAGTGGCACCCAGCGGATGCCCCTTCGACAGCAAACCGCCGGAAGGGTTGGTCACCACCTTGCCGCCATAGGTATTGTCGCCATCGTTGATGAACTTTTCGGCGCCACCTTCCTGGCACAGGCCCAGCGCTTCATACGTGATCAGCTCGTTCTGTGCGAAGCAGTCATGCAATTCGACGACATCGAGATCATCGGGACCGATACCGGCCTCCTGATAGACCTTGGCAGCGGCCTCGCGGCTCATGTCGTAACCCACCACGCGCATCATGTCGTCCGATTCAAACGTGGCCGGGGTATCGGTCGTCATGGCTTGCGCGGCGATATAAACCGCGGCACTCAAGCCATGCGCCCTGGCAAAATTTTCCGAAACGAGGACCGCCGCAGCGGCACCACAGGTCGGTGGACAGGCCATCAGTTTTGTCAGGACACCCGGCCAGATCTCGGTTGAATTGAGCACGTCTTCGGGCGTCACCACCTGACGGAACACCGCCAACGGATTGTTGGCCGCATGGCGACTGGCCTTGGCGCGGATTTTGGCAAAGGCGCTCAGCGGAGTACCATATTTTTGCATGTGACTAAGGCCCGCCCCGCCGAAATAGCGTAGCGCCAGCGGAATCTGCGGCATGCCCACCAGCTTGTCGGTTACTTTATCGAAGGCATCGAAGGGGCTGGGGCGATCCTGAAAGATGGAGCCCAGTGCGCCCGGTGTCATCTGCTCAAAGCCCAGCACCAGCGCGCAGTCAAGCGCGCCGCTGGCGATGGCCTGGCGCGCCAGGAACAAGGCGGTGGAACCGGTCGAGCAGTTGTTGTTGACGTTGAACACCGGAATACCCGTCATGCCCACCTTGTAGAGTGCCTTCTGGCCGCTAGTAGAGTCGCCATACACATAGCCGACATAGGCCTGCTCGATATCGTTATAGCTGATACCGGCATCGGTGAGCGCCATGCGTGTCGCGGCAGCACCCATCTCGTCATAGGGGGCAGTCGCGCTCGGTTTGGTGAAGGGAATCATGCCAACGCCAGAGACAAAAACTTTACGGCTCATAGAGTGCTCCTGAAGAAGTTTTGCACAGAGAAAACTAAGTAGGTCAATTGACCTACTGACGCCAAATTATAAATCAGCTGTCCGTTTTGTCAATGTTCACCAATGTTTATCGATGTTCACCAATGTTGGTCAAGGTGTGTGGGATAATTTCAACCTCTTAACACGACCGCTTTCATGACTACCACCGTTACCCAATCCCTCAGGAACAAGGCCTCCATCACCACCGAAAAAGGTCTGGGCCGGGCGCAGGATATCTTGCAGGCCGCGCGCCAGATCTTTGCCGCCGGCGGCTACGCAGGTTTGTCGATGCGGCGCGTCGCCAGCAGTGCCGGCATGAGCCTGAGCAATGTGCAGCATTACTACCCCAGCAAAGATCTGCTGATTGAAGCCCTGTTGCTCTACACCATGGAATCCTTCCAGACCAAGATCGACACCATCGCCCGTTCCATGCAGGGCGCGTCACGCAGGGAACAACTGATCTCGACCATCGACATGTTTCTCGACGAGCTGGCCGACCCCGTCACCCATGGCATGTTTTTTGAGATCTGGGCACTGGCCGGACGCAATGCCTTTGCTTCGGCACTGATGGACAAGATGCTGGCACGCGAAAGAAAGACCATCTTTAAATTGATCCAAGGCATGTCAGCCGACATTTCGGACGAACAGGCCATGTTGCGTGCCGTACTCATCGTGGCGCAAGTAGAAGGCCTGATGCTGTTTCGCCTGCAACGGAGCGACCAGCGCGGTCAGCACGCTTATGTGTTTGAGGTGCATGCAGCCCTGCGCACGGCAGTGCTCAATCTGGCGACAGCAGGATAGCTGGCTGGCAAAAAACAGCGGGATTGAGAAGCCCTCATGGAAAAATGTCTTCGGGTTAATTGAAATTCCGTTTACACAAAATCCCGTATACCCTCCCTCTTTCCAATTTCGTGCATTCAACGAAAATGAATCCCTGCGCCCGTTTTTGTCTATTTTGTTATACTAAATATTTTCTAGTACAGTAAATTTTTGCCACGCTGTACACACGTTTCCAGAAAAAAGAATCGGCAAGCCACTTTTTGCCGTGTCACTTACCCGACGCATAATTGACGTATTTGCGCTCTCAAACACGAGGATGCGGGTTTATGATGACGCGCCTTTGCCAGCGACACGGCAACAAGAATGCTTTGACTTAATGATCCATGGCCTGAAAAGTTTTTAAACATTTTTAAACATCAACTAAGGACTACTACCATGTCTATTCGCCTCAACGATATCGCTCCGAACTTCACTACAGATTCAACCGCTGGCACGCTGACTCTTCACGACTGGATCGGCGAGAGCTATGCCATCCTGTTTTCACATCCAAAAGACTTTACCCCGGTATGTACGACCGAGTTCGGCGCCGTTGCCCAGCTGGTACCCGAATTTGCCAAACGCAACACCAAGGTGATGGGCGTCTCTGTCGACAATACGGAAGCGCACAAAAAATGGCAGCGCGATATCGCCGCCTTTGCCGGCGTTCCTGCCGACTTCCCTATCATCGACGACACATCACTGCAGGTCTCCAAACTCTACGACATGCTTTCCGCCGACGCCTATCTGCCCGATGGCCGCACTGCAGCTGACAGCGCCACCGTACGGACGGTGTTCATCATTGGCCCGGATAAAAAAATCCGCCTCACGATGTCTTATCCGATGTCGGTCGGTCGCAACTTCGCCGAGATTTTACGTGCGCTCGATGCCATCCAGATCACTGACGGCGCACCGATTGCCACGCCCGCCAACTGGGTGCCCGGTCAGGACGTCATTGTCGGACTAGCCCTGAATGACGAGCAGGCGAAAGACAAGTTCGGCGAACTCACGATTAAGCTGCCATATTTGCGCTTTGCAAAGGCACCTAAAAAAGGCTGATTAAAAAATGAGTTGAATAAGTAGCAGTGACGCAGAAAAAATATAGGGCGATGCAAAACGGAGAACTCTCCGCTTTGCGTCGCCCTTTTTTTATCTAAAAATACGCAGCAAATTACGGCAGAACCACCAGCCGCAGGACGCCAAGGTAATTGCAACTCGTGACACTACATTACTGCTAAATTTTTTTTGTTAGTGCCAATGAACTATATTGTTAAAACTTTTTAAGATGGGTGTCTTGTTTAATTTTTAAGATGGGTGTCTTGTTTAATTTTTGTTTAATTTGTTTTGTTTTGAGATGGGTGTTTTATTGAGTTTTTTCTTTTATTGAGTTTTTTGCCTCCGTGTCGGTTAGGGTTGCCGTGATAATAATCAATAAACTAGACTGATATGTTGAATTCTTAAATCCACAGGACTTATCATGATTAATAATCAATAATCAATAATCGGAGGTGACACCATGATCCAGATACGAAATGCGATATTTTTTAGTTTGATTTTCATCGCTGCCGGCGTTCTGGGTGGCTGCGGCGGTGGTGCTGGTGATTCCACTTTTTCTAATTCCGGTCTAACTCCCATCACAACACCGCCACCGCCACCGCCAGCCACCGGACTAATGATGATGTCGTGTATCGACGGTTCAAGTACGCAATGCAGCGGCGACAGTATCATTCGGATCGAGAACGGTATCGCGCTTACAAGATCAGGGGTCCAGACATACGGAAAATCCACCAGTGACTTACGTACTCCAAATCCGAACGCAACGACCGCCACAGGGATGATGCTGGCATCCGGCGGCATGGCAGAAATCAGGATTAACAAAGATGTGAACGGAGCGGTTTCTAATCCGGTGCTCCTGTTGAGCAATCTCGGACTCTCATGGGATGGCCGCAGCGAACGCCCTAAGATCATCGAAACCTTCCGCACCACGCAAGGCCGCGTACAGCAGAATTCCAGCGGTGCCATCACCTTTGACGCCCTGCCCGCAAACTCCAATCTCGGCTTCTATGATTTCGCAATCAAGGGTATCGCCGGCACCCAGTTCAATTATGCAAACAATGCCTACTTTCCCCGTAACGCACCGTCTCGCTGCAGCATCGCCCCATGTAATACTGTGGAGAGCACCGGCCCCGAATATCAGGCTGGCAATTGGTCGTCCGGCGGAAGCGTTCCTGATCAAGTGCAAGTGTTCCGATTTCATGAGGATGGCGATGTTCACGCTGGCGACGGCCAACCGGACGCAAATGGCAATCCGACCATTTTGGTGGGTGGGAGCGGTTTCGGCGCCCCCTACCCCGGCTCGAAAGGCGGTCGCGAATTTTATAATTGGAGCTACCGCTACAGCAATCTGACAGGCTTTAACAAGACACCCATATTAAATCCCCATATCAATCCCCATATCAATCCCCATATCAATCCCCATATCAAAACCTTGAAATCGAAAAATTTTTACCTATGCTGTTGATACCTCACTTTCAATAGGGGAGATGGTGATGCCAACCGCACGTAAAAATCATGTATCTTTAGACGCCACGCCGTATTACCACTGCACCGGCCGCTGTGTGCGGCG
>CANIFC010000003.1 GCA_947466695.1 Oxalobacteraceae bacterium
AATTTTGACGGCATGATCATTTTTGCCCGCACCAAGCTCGGTACCGAAGAGCTGGCCGGCAAACTGGCTGCCCGTGGTTTCTCGGTGGCGGCGATCAATGGTGACATTCAGCAGCAACAGCGCGAGCGCACGATCCAGCAACTGAAAGACGGCAAGATCGATATTCTCGTCGCCACCGACGTTGCCGCCCGTGGTCTCGATGTGGAACGCATCAGCCACGTCGTGAACTACGACGTACCGCACGATCCGGAAAGCTATACCCACCGTATCGGCCGTACCGGCCGTGCCGGCCGCAGCGGTGAAGCGATCCTGTTCATCACACCACGCGAAAAGAACTTGCTCAAGGCGATTGAACGCGCTACGCGCCAGCCCATCTCACCACTCGAACTGCCTAGCATCCAGGCCGTGAATGACGTGCGGATTGCGCGCTTCAAGGACCAGATTACCGAAACGCTGGCACAAGGTGAACTGGAGCAGTTCCTTGCCATTATCGAAGATTACGAACGCGAGAAAAACGTTCCGGCGTTTGAAATCGCGGCCGCCCTGGCCAAGATGGCACGCGGCAATGAACCTCTGCTGCTCGACAAAAACAAGCGTGAAGTCAAGAGCGACGACAGCTGGCGCGATGAGCAACCCGCACGCAATACCCGCACCGAACGCGGCGATCGTCCTGCCCGTGGTGAAAGAAGCGAGCGCAATGAGCGTTTTGAACGCCCGGAACGCGAAGAGCGCGGCCCACGCCGAGAGCATAGCCCACGCACGCCAGAACCTGGCATGCGTACCTTCCGTATCGCGGTTGGTCATGAACATGGCGTCAAGCCGGGCAACATCGTCGGCGCGATCGCCAATGAAGCCAATATCGAATCCAAATTCATCGGCCGCATCGATATTTACGACGATTACACCGTGCTCGATTTGCCGGACAATCTGCCAAGCGAGATGATGGATCATCTGAAATCGGTACGCGTGGCAGGCCAGGCATTAAATATCATGCCAGCCAAGGCTGCATCATCCTCATCGCCAGCGTCCGCTGTTGCAGCGCCGGCGTTTGCCACACCGGCCAGCAAGCTGACCAAGGTTGTAGAACGCGCCGCCAGATTCCCTACGGAAGAAGAGGCGCCTGCCAAATCCGAGAAAAAGCGTCTGGAAAACAAAAACAAAGTGCATATCCCTATGCTCAGTTACCGCATAGAAGTCGGTAGCGAGCACGCTGTCACACCGAGCAATATCGTCGGTGCGATCGCCAATGAAGCAGGGTTGGAAGCCAAGCATATCGGCAAGATCGCTATCTTTGACAGCTACACCACGCTTGAGTTGCCCGATGGCATGCCGCCAGAAGTGCTGACACATCTCAAAGGCGTGTGGGTTGCCAATAGGCAGTTGAAGATTAGTCCGGTTGCCGCCGGGTCGGTCAACGCAGATAAGCCAGCCAAGTTTTCAAGCAAGCCTTCTTCCGCCTTTGGTGAAAGAAAAGCCGGTGGTGACCGCCGTGTATTGGAAAAATCTGCACCACATGCAAAAACCGAAGGCGTCAAGCGTCCTTTCAATGCCGATGCCGGCAGCAAGCCACCACGCAAGGGTCCCAAGGTAAGCTGATCGCCAAAGCACCGCAGTAAAATAAAAAGCCCCGTCACAGACATGCTGTGACGGGGCTTTTTATTATTAAAACGATTGATTACCGGTAGCAAGTACCGGTAATGCGTACTTTTATTTAACCTCAGGTGCCGGTGCTGCGGCAGCCGGTGCTGCGGCAGCCGGTGCTGCGGCAGCCGATGCCGGTGCTGCAGGTACGACGACAGCTGGAGCCGTGATTTCTATCTTGGCTTTCGCCTTCATCTCATCAAGCATCGTTTTCAAGTTCTGCTGCTGCACTTGCTGGGTCAGGCGTGGCTTGACCTGTTCCAGGGTCGGGACTGGATTAGCGCGGGTATCATCGAGCATGATGACGTGGTAACCAAATTGTGACTTGACCGGCTCTTGCGTAAAGCTGTCTTTTTCCAGTTTTGCTACGGCAGCGCCAAATTCAGGCACCATGCCGCGCGGGTCAAACCAGCCCAGATCGCCGCCCTTGTCTTTCGAACCAGGATCTTTGGATTTCGACTTGGCCAGCGCGTCAAAGGCTTTTGGATCTTTTTTCAGCTTGGCAATAATATCTTTCGCATCAGCTTCTTTTTCGACCAGGATATGACGTGCCTTGTACTGGGTACCAGTGGCCTGAGCCTTGATCTTGTCGTACTCAACTGCCAGCATGGCATCGGTAACGACGTTGTTCTTCATGTAGTCTTGTACAAAGGCGTCGGCCAGTATCGATTGGCGGGCCATTTCCAGCTGGTCAGCAACATCAGGATTTTTATCCATACCTTTTTTTGCCGACTCTTGCGCAACGATCAATTGCATTGCCAGGTTGTCAATAATCATCTTACGCGACTCGGCATTGTCCGGCATACCCTGGGCAGCTTGCTGTTGCAAGATCAGCTCAACTTGCTTCTGGCTGATTGCCGTGCCATTCACGGTAGCGGCAACCAAAGCGGCAGGTGCGCTGGCGGTGGCTGCGGGTTTAGCTGCGTCTTTGGAATTACAGGCACTCAGCACCAATAAGGCAAGGGCGCTAGTGAGCACGACGCGGGACTTGATGAACATTTTTTATCTTCCTTCGGGAGGTAGGCATTCTGGGTGACATGTGCTCGGGTTCGATCACATGCAGGCTTATCGTCAGCACAGCTGCGGATTCTACCCGTGATTGAAAAAATTTACTTAAAAGTCATGATTTATTAATGATGTCTGGCCGATGCTGGATAGATTATAGATATTAGCCCAGGCGGGCTGCCAGCTGGATCGTCGCAAGGCAAGGCGAGTTTAATGCAGACCGGTGCAGTTGCCACTACGCTGCCATCGGGCCCCTCAGATGTTGTATCCTGTCGGGAAAGGCATGTCAGGCCGTTATTTGCCTGCCGACGCAGCAGTAGGCAACACAGCAACCGATACCATCAAACCAGCAACAGCGAGATACCTGAAACAACTTACCTATGAACGATACGACCAAACTACCTGGTACTGACGTGCCAGACGACCTTTCTGACATGTTGCCGGTAGGGATGCTGGCCAACGGCGGCCTTGCCGCTGAAGCCATGATAGCGCTTGCTAATCGCCTTCACGACGTTCCAGGCTGGGGAGCGTTTCACTATGAACGCAATTCTGAAACGAGCTTTGATATTACCGGCGGCATGGTCGTCATGGCGGGCGCCAGCAAAAAATGGCCGGGACCGCATGATACGGTTACGGTCACCGAGACGCAGATCCTGCAGGAAATGCGCGATCTGCGTAATCCACTCCAGGCACCGGTAACCGGACCTGCAGCGGCCGCGGCTGTTATGCCGATAAACCAGGCGGTACCGGTCATTGGCAACAGCGGTGTGAGTGCAGGGACCGCAGGGACATATCTGAACGTGACTTTTTCGTTACCGGAAGATGACGCTGGCAGACAGAGAATTCTTAAGGCATTTCATTTGCAGGCCGATTTTTTTGGCGCCAGGGTTGAAGCCTGCAGCTTGCAAAAGCAGTCATAGATTCGTCTAAATGTTGGCTGAGTCAGCATCAGTAGTTTCACTAGCTTCAATAATTTCAGTCGGCTTATTCAGGCTCGCGGATTCTCAAGAAACTGGGAAATTTTGGTAAACCGCTGGTGCTCAGATCACGGTAGCGGTACGTCACCATGCTGCCGATGGCTGGCGGATGAAGCCGTTGGGTATCAGAGAAACCGGTACCAAGGCGAAAAAGCCGGCCATCTGGCAGCGCCACCAGCAAGGCACCCAACTGACCCTGATATTTGCCATGACCAGGCTCATACGCTACGACTAGCGCTTCGGCATCTTGCTGCGGCTTGAGTTTTAGCAGTACGTCCGAGCGTCCGGTTTGCCACGAAGCGTCAGCCAGATGCAACATCAGGCCTTCACCGCCGTCACGCAAGACCGCATCAAGCATGCGCCGCAGTGCCATCCGGTCGGCCACCCGCACTTGTGGCAAAACCTGCAACCACGGTATCGCGGCCTGTGCAACACTCGCTTGCAAACTGGCAATACGCTCACTGAAGCTACCCGCGCCACCGGGTAATTCGAAAAGCTGGTAGCGGATCAGTTTCCACTCGGCGTCAAGTGGCTCTTGCCGGCGCACCGCCGCGGACAGGCGCTCAAAAGTCTGCCGCCCCATCCATAATTCACCATCCATGGCGTGCACCGGAAAAGGCGCGGTGAACCACGCTGGCGCCTGTATCGCCCTGCCACTACGAAAATAAAGATTTTTGCCATCCCAGTAAGCCCGTACCCCATCGAGCTTCTCACTCACCAGATAGGGTGAGGGATCAACTTTATCCGTGTAGCTGCGTGCAAGCAATAACGAGGGTGAGGAGGGTGGGGAGGATGAAAGCGCGGCTGGCGGGGAAACTGTCGCTGGCTCCTCGGCAGACTGAGCCCGAGGCAACAAAACGGCAACGGGCAACAAGGACAAGGAAATGAAAAGACGAACCGACAAAAACCGGGTATGTGCCATATCTGCTGTGCCATGAGATGATGGATCTGAATATAAAGCCGGGCTGATCCATGTCATCTGCAACGCCATGTCGCCCAAGCTGCCTGTCAAGGAGTGTAGACGTTAAAAAAATAATTCCAAGTCCTTATTGACACGTGCTGTTGATGCGCTCGCGACGAGAGATTCCACCTGGCCGGACCAAGGCCGGGTTAGGCAAGAATGGTTCGGATCATGGTGCGCAGCTCGGCCGCCAGTGTATTGCACAGCACATGAAGCTCACCGATCCGGGTCTGCGTCTGGTGCTTTTCGCCGAGCTCATGGAGCGCGCACAACTCGCTTGCCAGCTGGTGCATCTGGCGGTGCAGGGTGTCAACAATGACAAAACTGGCTTGTGTGCCATGGCGTACCCGACCCTCACCCTCGAGCCAGCGACCGAAATGACAACGCCGGTGCTCCGGCGCAGTTATCGTCTCTTGGGCGCCACTAAAATAACTTTCCAATTCGTTGATCCATGCCCGGTGCTCAACGCCAGCAAACAGCAAAGGAAGATCCTCACGGCTGACCGGTTCCAGGTCAAGCCAGGCCGGATCGGGCCGCCAGGCATTGGCCCATGCCGGTAATTGTTGCGCCGGCATGGGCCGGGCGATGCCATAGCCCTGGGCCAGGTCACAGCCAAGTTGCAGCAACATGACGCCGTGCTCGATTGTCTCTACCCCTTCGGCGATCACCTCACGTCGAAAGGCGGTCGCCAGCCCGATCACGCCTTCCAGTATGGCCAGGTCGTCCGGATCATCGAGCATGTCGCGAACAAAACTCTGGTCTATCTTTAATTGCCCCACCGGCAGCCGCTTGAGATAGGTCAGTGAGGAGTAGCCGGTACCGAAATCATCCAGTGCAAACGTCACACCCAGCGCACGACAGGCATTCATGGTCTGCGAAACGCCGGCCATGTCTTGCAGCGCATTGGTTTCCAGCACTTCCAGTTCGAGCAAGGACGGACTGACCTGCGGATGCGCCGCCAGCATCTCGCGCAGGCGACGGACAAAATTTTCCTGCTGCAACTGGCGCGCACCAATATTTACACTAACCGGAATAGTGAGGCCTTGCGCCAGCCACAAGGAAATCTGCTGTAGCGCGGTATCAATGACCCATTCGCCGATGTCGATGGCAAACGCATCGTCTTCAATCACCGGCAAGAATAAGGCGGGCGCCAGCAGGCCCTGCTGCGGATGCTGCCAGCGGATCAGGGCTTCGGCACCGATGACGGCACCGGTACGCATGTTGACCTTGGGCTGGTAATACAGGACAAATTCGCGCTCACTCAGGGCAAGGCGTATCCGCTCCAGGCTTTCGTGATGGCCACGCACGTGACGGTCTTGCTCGGCATCAAAGATGTGGTAACGATTCTTGCCCGACAGCTTGGCCTGATACATCGCCTGATCTGCCTGACGTAACAACTGATCGGCATCCACTACACCGGCCTGTGGATAAAAGGTGACGCCCAGGCTGGCCGACACCTGCAGCGAGAGTTCGCCAAACGGTACCGGCAGCGCGGCAGCAGCCAGGAGACGCTCCAAAAATGAGGCACTATCGTTGGCATCCACCAGGTCAAGCATCACCGCGACAAATTCGTCGCCACCGATGCGTGCCAGCGTGTCGCCGTCCCGCAGCACTTCCCTCATATTGTTCGCCACGGCAATGAGCAAATGGTCGCCAGCCTCATGTCCATGCTTGTCGTTGATCGCCTTGAAGCCGTCCAGATCAAGAAACGCCACCGCCAGCGGCTGATGACGACGCTGGGCCTGCATCATGCCCTGGCGCAGCCGGTCGGCCAGCAGCACGCGGTTGGGCAGGCTGGTGAGGGCGTCATAATGGACAATGCGCTCAAGCCGGCTTTGATGCTCCTTGAGCGTCGTGATATCGGACGACAGCGATACGTACTGCACCGTCTTGCCCTGCGCATCGCGCACGCAGCTGATGGTTTGTATCTCGGCATACACTTCGCCATTCTTGCGCCGGTTCCAGACTTCGCCGTACCAGTGGCCATTGGTAATGAGGCTGTGCCACAACGTGCTATAAAAATCGGGCTCGTGGCGGCCAGAATTGAGTAGCCGCGGATTTTTTCCCAGCACGTCATCACGGCTGTAACCGGTGATGCGGCTAAACGCCTCGTTGACATCGATGATCGCCCCTTCAATGGAGGTAATCATGATGCCCTCGCGTGCGTGCGTGAAAACATTGGCAGCCAGCTGAAGCTGTTCCTCGGCCTGTGTATGCGCTATCGCCAGACTGGCGAGGCGGGCAGACTGCTCTATTACCGACAGGTCAAATTGCGCCGGCGCGTGGGCGCTGCGATGGTAGATGGCAAACGTGCCGACGACCTGACCTGAAGAGGAGAGGATAGGCTGCGACCAGCAGGCACCAAGTCCGGCCCTGCCGGCCAGTTCTTTGTAAGCGCCCCAGTATGGATGGCTGGCGATATCAGCCACGATTACGCGCTCTCCGGTAAAAGCTGCAGTACCGCAGGACCCCTCGCCCATGCCAATGTCCATGCCTGCCAAAGCGGCATTGTAAAAGTCCGGCAGACCCGGTGCAATACCCTTGAGCAGATGCTGTCCCCCGGCATCGAGCAACATGATGCTGCAGAGCATGGACGGATTGAGTTGCTCTACACCGCGTACGATGGCGGTAAAGATGCTTTCTAGGGATGCCCCTTGCGCCAGCAATTCAAGGGTATTGCTGCGAAACTGCTCATAAAGGGCGCTCTGGCGGCGCTCGGTAATGTCAGAGATCACGCCAACGAGTACGAATTGCTCTCCATTGGCACCATTGGCACCGTTGGCACCGTTGGCACCATTGGAGCGCTTGCCGGTCAGCCGTCCCCAAAACTTGCTCTGGTCAGCGCGCAGATAAAGGCGGTCCAGATCAACCGAATCGCAATCACTGGCCAGCAAGGCCTGCATTTGCTCCGGTCCAAAATCCGTCCCGGAAGGGTCGATCAGAGAAAGATAGTGCGTGCCTTCCAGCGATTGCAGCGGACAACGGAACATCTCTGCCATGCGCTGGTTGGCGCGGGTAATACGACCTTCCATATCGACGACAAAAATTGCTACGCTTGAGGTGTCGAGAATCTGTTGCAGTAAAGATTCACGCTGCGCCAGCGTACTGAGCAGTCGGTTGAAACCACCGACCAGTTCACCAATTTCATCTCGTCGGTAGACCGGTAAAGGCTGCACCGGCTGGGTCGAACCGGACTGCCTGATCATGGTTCTTGCGGCAGTTAGCATGGGTGAAAGCTGCCTATTGAGCATAAAAGAAATCACGCCCCAGGTCAGCGCAGCGGCCAGCAAAGTGAGAAAAAGCATCACTATCAGCATTTGCTGCTGCATGGCATGAATCGGTGCAAAGGCTTCGGCGGCAGGCAGCGTGATCACCAGGAACCAGCCCGCGAACGGAACACGTTTGGCCGCTGTCAGTTCCTCGGCACCCAATGAATTGGTCGCAAGGCCAAAGCCCTCAATGCCTTGCATGTACTGGTCATACATCGCATTGACACCAGAGGCGGGAACCGGCTGCATGATACGGCTTTTTTCAGTCGCGGTGACAAGCAGGCCATACTGCGGTGCAACCAGCAGATAGCCGCCGGTTTTGCCATAACGGTTTTGCGTAATGTTATCAAGAAAATTTGCCTTTGCCAGATTAGTAACGCCAAACAAGGCGGCAATCACCTTCCCCTCCTTATTGCGTACCGGCACTGCCATGCTAAAGACAGGGGCATGCTGCGATTTCCCCATAACAGGTTTACCTATGCCGGATCTGCCGTTTCGCAGGGCACCAATGACGGTATCAACCTCTGCATAGTTGATACCGATACGGCTGGCCGGAAGCGGAACTTCGGCAATCGCGGTACCGTCGGGACGCAGCACCATGACGCCGCTGTTGAACAGATTTTGTACAAAAAAGCGCTGGGCCATGAAGCCTTGCAGTTGCGTGGTATCAGCAAGCATTTCGGGAGTGATACTCAACGCGACCGATTCCAGCGCTTTGATGCGGTTTTCCAGCGCCTGATTGACCGCATTGGCAGCAAAAGAGACGGAAGAATATTGCTGCTCCCCAAGCAACTTTTGCATATCCTTACGCAAGATCGCGCTGGCGAAAAATACCAGCAGCCAGACACTGACAACGTAAATAATGACGGTCAGCAAACTTACCCTGGTTTTCAGGGAGCGCCACGGAAACAGATGAATGAACATGGAAGGCATTTATTTTTTAGTGAATTTTTTTGTACGCAAAGACCATTATTGACGTCAAAAATTGATGCCTGAAAAATAAGACGTCTTTCATACCCAAGGGAAATGACCGGTCCGACGCACAAAAGAAGCCCTGAACCTATGTTTCTAAGATGCATTATACGGCTATTGCCAGTCGGCAATAGCTACATAAGCAATAATAACTAATGATAAGCAAAGATAAGCAAAGATAAGCAATGCAAATATCATTTGCGTAAAGAGTTTTTTGCACATAACCGGCAGGGTAGTGGCGCAGCTGCCGATAGATTAACATTGTTGCAATATTGAACCAAAAATACATTTGACCCGGTGCTTGATACGCTCTTGTCTCGTCTGATGATCATTGCGGTCATTGTCATCAGGCACCGGTACAACAAGCGGGAAGGCGTTCTTTCCAAACCACAAGAGTTGCATGCGCCCCTGAATTGAGGCTTAAATCTGCCCTTAAGCGAGGATTTACGAAATTTTCTTTTGAAATTGATTAAAAAATCACCATAGTTACGAGATAATGTCAGCATTAACATCAGCCAGCATGCCTAATTTATTATTTAATTTCTAATTTAAGTGAAAACCACTTCACTTAATCACTGCGGGAACCGCATGTCATCACACCTGAGGTCAGTACCGCTGGCAAAAATTCAGTCTGTCTGATAGAAAACCTTGAGTGCTGATGCACCCGTCCGTTCTCAACCGGATGGGAGAATTATTTTTGTTCATTAACAGGGAGTTGATTATGTTGCAAGCCTATCGTGCCCACGTCGCCGAACGCGCCGCCCTTGGCATTCCACCTTTGCCGTTGTCTGCCAAGCAGACCAGTGAAGTGATTGAATTATTGAAAAACCCACCACAAGGTGAAGAGACCACTCTGGTTGACCTGATCACCCACCGTGTTCCCGCTGGCGTCGATGATGCCGCCAAAGTCAAGGCAAGCTATCTGTCCGCCGTGGCACACGGTACCGAAACATGTGCCCTGATCTCACGCGAAAAAGCGACCCAATTGCTGGGCACCATGCTCGGTGGCTATAACATCAGCCCCCTGATAGCATTGCTCGATGACGCCGTCGTGGCGCAAGCCGCAGCCGATGGCTTGAAAAAGACCCTGCTGATGTTTGACCAGTTTCATGACGTCAAGGAAAAGGCAGATAAGGGCAATGCCCAGGCCAAAGCCGTTTTGCAAAGCTGGGCTGATGCAGAGTGGTTCACTTCGCGTCCGGAAGTGCCGGCATCCATCACGCTGACAATCTTCAAGGTCGATGGCGAAATCAACACCGATGACCTCTCTCCTGCACCTGATGCCTTCAGCCGCCCGGATATCCCGATGCACGCGCTGGCGATGCACAAGAATGCCCGTCCCGGTATCGTGCCGGAAGAAGATGGCAAGCGTGGCCCGGTCAAGTTTTTTGACGACCTCAAAACCAAGGGCCATCTGGTGGCCTACGTTGGCGACGTAGTGGGTACTGGCTCTTCACGTAAATCTGCGACCAACTCGGTTCTGTGGTTTACCGGTGAAGACATTCCTTTTGTGCCGAACAAACGCTTCGGTGGTGTCTGCCTGGGTAGCAAGATTGCGCCGATTTTCTACAACACCATGGAAGATTCCGGTGCCTTGCCCATTGAGCTCGATGTCAGCCAGATGCACATGGGCGACGTTGTTGAACTGCGTCCGTTTGACGGCCAGGCATTGAAAGACGGCAAAGTCATCGCTGAATTTAAGGTCAAGAGCGAAGTGCTGTTTGACGAAGTGCGTGCCGGTGGCCGTATTCCTTTGATCATTGGCCGTGGCCTGACAGCCAAGGCGCGTGAAGCGCTGGGCCTGCCGGTCAGCACCCAGTTCCGCCTGCCGCAAAATCCGGTCGATACCAAAAAAGGTTTCACGCTGGCGCAAAAAATGGTCGGTCGCGCTTGCGGCTTGCCTGAAGGTCAGGGCGTTCGTCCCGGTACCTATTGCGAACCGAAGATGACCAGTGTCGGCTCACAAGACACCACCGGACCGATGACCCGCGACGAACTGAAAGACCTGGCTTGCCTGGGTTTCAGCGCAGACCTGGTGATGCAGTCGTTTTGCCATACTGCCGCCTATCCAAAACCGGTTGACGTCAAGATGCACCATGAGTTGCCTGATTTCATGAGCACCCGCGGCGGTGTTCCGCTGCGTCCGGGCGATGGCATCATCCATAGCTGGCTCAACCGCATGCTCTTGCCCGATACCGTCGGCACTGGCGGCGACAGCCACACACGCTTCCCGATCGGCATCAGCTTCCCGGCCGGTTCCGGACTGGTCGCTTTTGGTGCGGCAACCGGCGTCATGCCACTGGACATGCCGGAAAGCGTATTGGTTCGCTTCAAGGGCAAGTTGCAGCCTGGCGTCACCCTGCGTGACCTGGTCAATGCCATTCCGCTGTACGCCATCAAGGCCGGTCTGCTGACCGTTGCCAAACAAGGCAAGGTCAATATTTTCTCCGGCCGCATTCTGGAGATCGAAGGCTTGCCGGACCTGAAGGTAGAGCAGGCATTTGAACTGTCCGATGCGTCCGCTGAACGTAGCGCCGGCGGTTGCACCGTGCACCTGAACAAAGAGCCGATCATCGAGTACATCAACAGCAACATCACCATGTTGAAGTGGATGATCGCTACCGGTTACTCCGACGTGCGCACCATCAATCGCCGTATCGCGGCAATGGAAGCATGGCTGGCTAATCCTGAGTTGCTCAAAGGCGATGCAGATGCCGAATACGCCGCCATTATTGATATCGACCTGGCCGATATCCACGAGCCTATCGTGGCCTGCCCGAACGACCCGGATGACGTCAAGACCTTGTCCGATGTTGCCGGTGCCGTGATTGAAGAGGTCTTCATCGGTTCCTGCATGACCAATATCGGTCACTTCCGTGCCGCCTCCAAGCTGCTGGAAAACAAGCGTGATATTCCGGTCAAGCTGTGGATGGCGCCGCCGACCAAGATGGACGCCAAGCAACTGACCGAAGAAGGCCACTACAACGTGCTCGGTTCTGCCGGCGCGCGGATGGAAATGCCGGGTTGCAGCTTGTGCATGGGTAACCAGGCACAAGTGAAAGAGGGCGCCACCGTGTTCTCGACCTCGACCCGCAACTTCCCTAACCGTCTGGGCAAGAACAGCAATGTCTACCTCGGTAGCGCCGAACTGGCTGCCATTTGCTCCAAGCTGGGTCGTATCCCGACAAAAGCGGAGTACATGGCCGACATGCAGGTATTGACCGGTGTCAACGACACTGTGTATCAGTATCTCAATTTCGACAAGGTCAAGGATTACACCGACGCCGCAGCAACTGTTGCCTGAGCAGTTCCCGGCTAGCTAAATAGCCAGCCACAAAAAAGCCCCGCAAGCGTATCGCTTGCGGGGCTTTTTTCATTTTGGCTACCCGGATCACATAAAACTTACTTTGAAAAAAGTGAAAAACAGCGAGAAGGCAACGCAATAACAATGCGCAGGCCGATCCACTCTTGTGCTAAACCCGCTGTTTTACAGCAATGCCGGTTGATGTTGATAATTGTCACGCAATCAACCAGACCAAATCGTAAAATTCAAATAGTTGGTGTTGAAAAGCCATAAAACAATCTACCCTGTGGCTCACGCAGGCTGTGTTGGTGAGGTACCGGCACCATCGGGATTCCTGTGAGCCTGCTTATACAGTCCAGTCACCCGCATCATGCATTTCAGATGGAGTCTTACTTATGGTCACCGCTAACGAGGGTTTCATCAGCAAAACACCTACCGGAATTGAAGGTCTCGATGAGATTACCGGCGGCGGTTTGCCAAGCGGCAGGTCAACCTTGCTATGTGGCTATACCGGCACCGGCAAGACCTTGTTTGCCTTGGAATTTTTAGTACGCGGTGTGCTGTTGCAGGGCGAAAATGGCGTTTTCATCACTTTCGAAGAAAACGCTGACGAATTATGCAAGAACGTTGCCTCGTTTGGTTTCGACGTTGATAAATTGCTGGCACAAAACAAGCTCGAAATTGATCACGTCCAGCTCGAGCGCAATCAGGTCAACGGCACTTACGATCTTGACGGCCTGTTTATCCGGCTCGATCTGGCCTTAAAGAAAACCGGTGCAAAGCGGGTCGTACTCGATTCTGTCGACATGCTTTTTCTGGCACTGCCCAATCCGGTTTTGGTACGCGAGGAAATCCGCCGTCTTTTACAGTGGCTCAAGAAACGCGCCCTGACCGTGATCATTACTGCCGAGCGCGGCAGCGTTGACCTGACCCGGGACGGCATGGAAGAATACGTTTCAGACTGTGTCATCGCGCTGGAAAACAGGATCGTACGCTATACCACGATGCGCCTGTTGCGCATCGTCAAGTATCGCGGCTCGGCACATGGTGCCAATGAATATCCGTTCCTCATTGGTGAAAAGGGTATCTCAGTCATGCCCATCACCACCCTGAGCCTGGATCTGGATGTGTCACTGGAACGCATTTCCACTGGCGTACCAAGGCTCGACACCATGCTGGGTGGCCAGGGCTATTTTCGCGGCAGTACCATTTTAGTATCCGGTCCGGTCGGTAGCGGCAAGAGCAGCCTGGGTGCCAAATTTGCCCTTGCCGCCTGCAGCAGGGGTGAGCGCTGCCTGTATTTTTCGCTGGAAGAGCCGCGCAACCAGATCATCCGCAATATGCGCTCGATAGGCATTGAGCTGCAACCCATGCTCGACTCTGGCCTGTTGCAATTTGTCATGACACGACCCGCGCTGTGCGGTCTGGAAATGCATCTGGCCAATTTTCATCAGGCCATTACGGATTTCAAGCCTGCTGTTGTCGTCTTCGATCCGATCAGCACCCTGCATTCGATTGAAGACCCTACGGCTCTCAAGTCGATGCTGTTGCGTCTGGTCAATTTTCTCAGGGCACAAAAAATTACCGCTCACTTTATCTCGCTGACCGATAGCAGCACCTTGCCGGCAATCCCGGAAATGGGGATCTCGTCCATGATTGACAGCTGGGTGCAGTTGCGCGATATAGAGGTCAATGGTGAACGCAACCGCCTGATCCTGGTACTGAAGTCACGCGGCATGCCGCACTCTAATCAGCTACGCGAATTCACCCTCAGCGAGCATGGTATTGAATTAAGTGATGTCTATCTTGGCGCGAATGGTGTCCTGACCGGATCTGCCAGGCTGGCCCAGGAAGCGCGGGATAAGGCGATCACCTTGTCGGTCCGACACGACATCGAATACCGCACACTTGAACTGGACACGAAGCGCAAGCTCAAAGATGCCCGGATCGCTGCCGTTGAAGCAGAGTTTGCCGCCAGTGAAGCGCAACTATTGCGCGCTACCAAGATTGACCGGCAAGAAGTGCAGCAAAGCAGAGAAACGAGCGAAAGACTGTCAAAATTGCGCCAGTCAGATACGCCGTTTACGGATGACCCGTCAAGCCACGATGGCACATCGTCCTGAGCCCCACCATGTCCAGTACCCGGGGAGCAAGAATGAAAGTGGTCAAAACGCCGCAAGGTGAACCGGCGATGCCGTCCGTCGAGTACGTGCTGCGGCTCTACGTGGCAGGTTCCGGCCTGCGGTCCATGCATGCGGTCGTCAACCTCAGGGCAATTTGCGAGCGTTACCTCAAGGGATCTTATCAGCTGGAGGTTATCGATTTGTATCAGCAACCGGAGCGCGCCAAGAGCGAGCAGATCATTGCCATACCAACCCTGGTGAAAGAACTGCCGCTACCGGTTTGCCGCATTATTGGCGATTTATCAGATGCTGACAGGGTGTGCGATAGCCTGGGCATACATTCCGGGCGACGGCCACGTGGCATCTTGCCTTAACCAGATCGTTATCCTGAAACACGGTATCCCATCAACCTGTATGCCATTGCCCCATCCCATTACACTCCGGCGAGAGAGCCTGACCGCTATGACAAAACGTCCCACACCCCACACCCTGGCACGTGTCCGCAGTGAATGCGGCAAATTGCGCGAACAACTCAAGCAACTGACCGCGACCCTGCATGCGATCCAGAATGGCCAGGTTGATGCCATCATGTCTTATACCGGCGACAAAGACCATGTACTGACCATCGAAAAGGCCGATAGCGCCTACCGTACCCTGATCGAGGGCATGAATGAAGGGATCGTCACGATGGGCTTTGACGGCATCATCCTTTACAGCAACCGTCGCTTTGCCGAGATCCTCAATGCGCCGCTACCGAAGGTGATCTCCTCTCAAATCGAGGACTGGATCGTGCCCGGCGATATCGCCTTGTACGAATCCTTGCAGGAGCGCGCACGCAAGGGCGGTGGCAGGGCCGAACTGACGCTGTACAACAATGGTGCCATGATCCCGATTCAGGCCTCGGTCAATCTGGTGCGGCTCAATGGCCGCGACGCCATCTCCTGCATGGTCACTGACCTGACCGAACAAAAACTGGCGCTCCTGGTGCTGGAACAGGCCATCGAGGCAATTATTGTCTGTAATGACAAGGGCGATATCATCCGCGCCAGCGACGTCGCCCATGCGCTCACCACCGCCGATGTCATGGGCTTGCCGTTTGCCAGCGCCTTTCCGCTCAAGCTCACCGACGGCTCGGGCTTTGACCTCATGCCCGCCCTGAGTGGCAAGCGGCTGCAGGTTGAAGTCATGCTGCGGCGTAATGATACCAGCCTGCATTTTTTACTCAATGCCGGTCCCTTGTCGAGCTTTCAGCCGGCGCTGCTCGGCGCCATCGTGACACTGACGGACATCACCGAACGTAAATTAGCCGAAAATGTCCTGCTGCTACGTAACCGCGCCCTTGAGGCCAGTACTGAAGCGATCTTCATCGCCCGCTGTGATACCGGAGGCAATATCATTGAATACGTGAATCCGGCCTTTGAGAAAATTACCGGCTATTCTGCCCGGCAAGTCATGGGTAAAGACTTGCTGGCGATCGAGCAGCAAATCGCCAGAAACCAGAACCTGAGCAAAATCAAGGACGCGCTGCACGATAAACGTCCCGGCCATGCGATCACGCACAATACCCGACCCGATGGCAGTCACTTCTGGAGCGATCTCCATATCGCTCCCGTTACCGACGAGCATGGCGAAACTACACACTTTGTCGGTATACAAAACGACATCAGTGAATCGATGTTGCACCAGAGTACGCTTGAGTATCAGGCCAACCACGACGCCCTTACCGGCCTGCCTAACCGCCACCTGCTCAATGAGCGCTTGCAGCACGCCATCAAGACTGCCAGGCGGAGCCAGAACTTGCTGGCGCTGGTGTTTGTCGACCTTGATCACTTCAAGCTGGTCAACGATACGCTTGGGCATGATGTCGGCGATGTCGTCCTCAAGACCATTGCCAACCGGCTGCTGTCCTGCCTGCGCGATGCCGATACGGCCGCACGCTCGGGTGGCGATGAATTTTTGCTGATCCTCGTCGAGCAGGAAAGTACCGAGAGTATCTCGGCCGTGATACGCCGCCTGCTCAAGGCGATTGCCCAGCCTATCGTCGTCAATGAACAAAGCCTGCACGTCACCTGCAGCATTGGTATCAGCCTGTACGCCCAGGATGGCGACAACGTCAGCACCCTGCTCAAGAATGCCGACACGGCGATGTATCACGCCAAGGAAAAAGGCCGCAATAATTTTCAGTTTTTTAATAATGAAATGAATGTCAGGGTGCATGAGCGCTTCATGCTTGAAGCCTATCTGCGCCAGGCGATGGCTGAAGATAGCCTGACGCTCGCCTACCAGCCGCAAATCGACATCAGGACCGGCAGGCTGATCGGTATGGAAGCATTGCTGCGCTGGCATCATGCCGACTTGGGCGAAGTGCCGCCGTCGCGTTTTATTCCGGTCGCCGAAGAGTCCGGCCTGATTATCCCACTGGGTGAATGGGTCTTGCGAACCGCCTGTGCTCAGGCCAAAGCATGGCAAGAAGCGGGTCTGCCGGCAGTCACCATGGCGGTCAACTTGTCCACCCGCCAGTTCAGGCATAATAATCTGGCGCATCTGGTGGCATCCATACTCAAAGAGACTGGCCTGCCAGCACAGTATCTGGAACTGGAACTGACAGAAAGCCTGGCGCTGGAGGACTCCGAAAAATTCATTCACACCCTCAATGAACTAAAAATGCTGGGGCTACAGCTGACGATCGATGATTTCGGCACCGGTTATTCGAGTTTAAGCTACCTGAAACATCTGCCAGTGGACCGCTTGAAGATCGACATCAGCTTTATTCATGACATCGTCAGGGATAAGGGTGACGCAGCAATTGCGCAGATTATCATCATGCTCGGCCACAGCTTGCAGCTCAAGGTGATCGCCGAAGGTGTCGAAACCAACGAACAGCTCACGCTGCTGCTGCAGCAGGGCTGCGATGAGATCCAGGGCTTCTTTTTTAGCGAACCGCTGTCAACGGTAAAGATGGAAAAATTACTGCACAGCGCACGTACCCCGCAAGACTGGCTAGCGCACCAGACGTAATTTTTTGCAGTCAGCCATCCCGGGGATCAAAAGCTGCCGCGCACTACAGCGTACGATCAAGGCGATTGCATGAATAATGATCCAATTTTGTCAATGAGAATCCCAAATACCCACGTCGTTCCCGCTTGTGTGAGAACGACGGCCTTTTTGAAATTGTCTTTATGTAATCACTATGGAGGTGGGCTAGGCAGAGATTGCAAAAAAACTTTTTATGAATAATAATGAGAATCATTATTATTCATACCTAGTTGGAGATCTCATGCCGCAACCATTTTCTGCCCGTTTATCCACGATCTCAATTGCCCTGCGTGCGGCATTCGCCGTCACCGTGTCCTGCCTTTCCATCGGGGCTGCGCTGGCGGACACGGTTGGGGCTACGGTCAAGCTTAGCGAGACCGAACCGCAGGCGTCTCCGATGAAACCGCAGGTACCACCGATCACTCAGGTGAAGATCGTCGGCGTGATCGAGCGTGGCTATAAGGTCAAGAGCACAGCGATCGCGACCAAGACCGACACCTTGCTGCGCGATACGCCGCAAGCGATTACGGTTATCACCGGCGAATTGATGCGCGATCAGGCGGTACAAAACATGGCCGATGTGATTCGCTACGTGCCCGGCATCGTCACGTCACAAGGAGAAGGCAATCGCGACACCGTGATTTTTCGTGGTAACAGTTCAACCTCCGATTTCTACATCGATGGCATGCGCGACGATGTCCAGTATTTCCGCGATTTTTACAACATCGATAGCGTCGAGGCGATCAAGGGGCCCAATGCAATGATCTTCGGACGCGGCGGTTCGGGTGGCGTTATCAACCGCGTCAGCAAACAGGCCCAGTGGAATGAGGTGCGAGAAGTGGCATTGAGCGTTGGCTCAAACAATGCACGTCGGGCGACTGCCGATCTCGGGGGCGCCGTCAACGACCATGTAGCGCTGCGTGTGAATGCGATGGTAGAAGAATCAGACAGCTTTCGCGATGGCGTCTCGCTCAAGCGCAGTGGCATCAATCCGACGATGGCGATCGGCGTCAATGCAGATACCAAAGTGCTGCTCGGTTACGAGCATTTTGAGGATAGTCGTATCGCGGATCGAGGCATTCCTTCGTTCAATGGCGAGCCTTTCGCGACCGATCCATCGGTTTTTTTCGGCAATGCGAAAGCCAGTCCGACCTGGGCCAGGGTCGACGCGTTCAGCGCCGTCATTGATCACGATCTGGGCCATGGAATAAAGCTGCGCAACAGCACGCGCTTTGCCGATTACGACAAATTTTACCAAAACGTGTTTCCCGGAGCGGTTAGCGCGGATGGCAGCTCAGTATCCATTTCAGCCTATAACAATGCGACCCAGCGCAAAAATTTCTTCAACCAGACTGACCTGACCTTCTCGGAAATGACCGGTGCGATCGAGCACAAATTTGCCACCGGCATCGAATTGGGGCGCCAGGTGACGGACAATTTCCGCAACACCGGCTACTTTGCCGGGAACAAAACATCAATTGCTACTCCTACAAGCAATCCGGGCAGCGCGCCGGCACCCACGTTCAGACAAAGTGCGACGGACGCCGACAACCATAGTACAGCAACCGTTGCCTCCGTTTATCTACAAGACCAGATCATCTTTTCGCCGCAATGGCAAGCCATCGTTGGACTGCGCTACGACCACTTCAAGATCGATTTCTTAAACCAGCGCAACAATACGACGATCGTACAAACAGATACCCCGCTGTCGCCACGCGCAGGATTGATTTACAAGCCATTTGAGGCCTTGTCGCTGTACGCAAGTTACAGCCTGGCGTTCGTGCCACGCGCTGGCGAGCAACTATCGTCGCTGACCCCTACCAATAAAGCCTTCGATCCGGAACAATTCAAGAACATGGAACTGGGCGTAAAATGGGACATTCAACCCAATCTGGCCGCCACCGCAGCACTGTATCAGCTCGATCGCAGCAATGTGATCATCGCCGACCCGAGCGATGCGAGCAAATCGGTACTGGCCGATGGCCAGCGCAGTAAGGGACTCGAACTCGGCCTGAGTGGCAAACTGAGCCGTGACTGGAGTCTGATGGGCGCCTATGCCTATCAGGATGCAAAGATCACGCAGACGCAGTCGAACGCGATTGTCGCTGGAGCACGCGTGGCGCAAGTGCCCAAGCATACTTTTTCATTATGGAATCGCTACGATCTCAACGCTGCATGGGGTGCCGGCCTGGGCGTGATTTATCGCAGCAGCATCGATGCATCGACATCAAACAGCGTTACCCTGCCCGGTTTCACCCGTTTTGATGGCGCGCTGTACTACCAGGTCAACAAGAATTTGACACTGCAAGTCAATCTGGAAAACATATTTGATAAGCCATATTTTGCCTCGGCGCACAACGATAACAACATCACGCCCGGCGCACCGCGCGCGATCCGGATCGGTTTGAACGCCAAGTTCTGATGTAGGGTTAATGCTTCAGTCTGATGCTAACGGGGGTGGTCGCCGGGTGCGATGGATACCAGCCGATCGCCTGCTGCAAGCCGCGTGCGATATCGTGCGCGGGCGCATAACCGAACAGCGCAGCCGCTTTCGAAATGTCTGCTTGCGAATGGCGCCCGTCGCCGCTACGAAACTCGGCATAATGCGGAGCGTAATGGCGCAAACGAGGATAACGTTCGATCAGGAACGCACGCGTCATCGCAAACAACGCATTGAGCCGGGTACGCCCGTTGAAGGCCACGTTATAGACTTGACTGACGGTGGCCGGATTGTCGCTCAGCGCCGCCAGCAAATTAGCCTGGACGGCATTACCAACATAGTAAAAATACTGGCTGCTTTCGCCGTCGCTATTGAGATACAACGGGCATACAACGGGCGCGCATGAATCATTGAGGCGATCCAGTGCGGAATGGCGACAGCATAAGCGCATTCCGGATTCTGCTATGGTCAGAAAATATTGACGTGGTGCAGCCCGATTGTCTCCATGCCACAGCCAGGGCGATTGCATGAAGGATCAGACTGGCAAGCCCAACACCTACCAAGATAGCTGTCAAAACCCGCGCGGTTATATACTCGCTTGGCAGCGATGGCGGGTTTCGTCGTCTTCTCTTTTTTTGAGCAATTTGAGGCCAATTCGGCGCAGAATGGCAAAATTCTGCGCCGCGTCACCTACGCGGATTCGGCAATCGTCTTCGCGCAATGCGAGCTCCAGTACCCAGTGCATGCTGTTTTCGATGCCCCAGTGCGCCCTTACAATCCGACCCAGCGGCGCCGCCTTGGCCGGCAAACTGCTGATGTAATACCGGCGCTCCACGCTGGCTGTGCCGGTACTGTTTCGCCCGATGATTTCACATATCGATTCAATCATGATGAGGCTTTTCAAGCCGCCCCAATGCTGGTTTTGTTCACTGAGCCAGGCGACGTCGTTGATGACCAGGCAGCGCCGGGTTTCGATTCGTCCGTGATCTTTTTAGGTCTGGCGATGATCTCGTTGCTCTTGTCTGCAGTGCGGACCACCCAGTGTCACGCCGCTCACACTGCTCCATGCCGAGGCAAGATAAATCGCGCTGTGCTTGCCATTGTGCGAGCCAATGCCAGTGGTAAATGGCAGGTGTTGGCGCAGCTAATCGAGCGTTCATTTTGCTCCACTCAACAACCGTCGTCCCGTTGATATCTACACTCACGTGCCCGGGGATCGCGCAATTCATCGAATGCTTCCAGTAGCGAAATCGGTTCAACTGTCTAAATATTGAAAGTAAACGTCTTTTTCGGCGAGCTTATAAGCAATATTCGAGAACGATGGCCACCACGCCGACCTTTCCTTCATGCAATTGCCCAGGATGTACGATAGACATCGTTGACATCTACCGCTAACAAATATATCAAAAAAACTTCAGATGGGTTAAAAATCGACCGTCGCCGACACGGTGAATGTACGCGGCAATGCCAAGACCAGATAACCCGAGCCGGGATAGCCACCAGCAGAAGCCCAATAATTCTTGTCAGTCACATTATCGACACGAGCGCGAAAAGTGACATCGCGCTGGCCGATCTTGGTCATGTAGCGGGCACTCAGGTCAAGCCGGGTCCATGACGGCAGCCGTTGCAGGTTAGCTGCATCGGCAAACTGACTTGAGGTGTAAATAGTACGCCCCGAAACAGCCAGGCCGCTGATACCGGGAACATCCCAGTCAACACCCGCGTTGAGCTGGGTACCGGGCACACCGATGGCATCTTTACCATCGTTGGTGCCACCAAAACTGTGAAGCTGCGTGGCATCGAGCAAGGTCAGGCCACCCAATAATCGCAGACCACGCAAGGGCTGGCCGAAAACCGATAACTCAAGACCGCGGTTACGCTGCTCGCCGAATACGCCGAAAATTTTATCCTGCACATAGGCCGAAGGCTGCGCCGTCGTAAATAGAGCGGCGTTGACACCAAAAGTGCCAGCATCATATTTCACGCCGACTTCTTTTTGTTTCGCTTTGTACGGCGCAAACGTCTGACCAATATTGAGCACACCGGTGCCCGCCGCTACCGCGCCTTTTTGCAGACCTTCCGTATAGTTGGCATAGAGCGAGATGTCCTTATTGAGCTTCAATACCGCGGCAGCGAGCGGGGTCACAACGCTTTCGTCATATCCGGACTCCTGCTTGCCAGTATCATAATTGTAGCTAAAATCACGGATATTCTGGCTACGTGCACCGATTGTCAGCAACACTGTTTCATTAGCGAAGGACATTGTGTCGGCTACTGCGTAACTTGATAAAATACTCTTGCTCGTGACCAGAGGTGCGCTGAGCTTGCCGCCGGTATAAAAATTGGCCGGCGGCGCAGCGGAATCGAGCGGCTGATAAATATTGGTTGGAATCAATGCCACAAAAAAATCGCTCAAGGCGTAAGCGTTGCGGGACTCGGACCAGAAGCCGGAGGCGACTGCACTGAGGCTATGGCCGACATTGCCTGTCTGCAGCTTGGCGCGAATACCGATTTCACCTGTCCGCACCGAATCCCTGCGTTCATTATCGAAACGGTACATGCCGGCACGACCATCAACGTTCGTCACAGACGGCGCGGCAAGAATGTTTGATTCGCTGCCAGAGCGTGCGCCCAGCGCACCCCATGCAACAAGGTTATCACTGATATCGAATTCACCGCGTAGCGTTCCAAAGGTATCGCGTTCATTCGACCGGGTCCATTTCTGGGCAAAGCTGGCGGAGGCATCCGGCGCGACGGGCAGAGCGATGGCACTTGCGATTGTCACGCTGGGACGCGGTGCGTCAAGCTGATGATCCTGATGGCCGATATCAGCAGAAACCCGGAAATGCTCCCCACGATAATCGAGTCCGGCAGAGAAGACGGATAACGCGCGTTGTTCGTGATCAACACTGGTATCACCCTGACGCCGGACGGCATTGAGACGAATACCGGTATGATCGTTTTCTCCGAAACGGCGACCGATGTCTGCTGCAAGATATGACTGGCCACCGCTTTCGACACCGGCTGTGAATTGGGTCAGTGCCGCACTGGTCGCACGTTTTGGCAGTAAATTAATGGCACCACCGATACCGCCACCGCCGGGTGCAGCCCCGTTAATGAAAGAATTGGCGCCACGCAGAACTTCAACCCGCTCCAGCAACTCGGAGGCGACGAACTGGCGCGGCAACAGGCCGTACAAGCCGTTATAGCCAATGTCATCGGAACTGACGGCGAAACCGCGGATCATGTAGAGCTCCTGAAAATTACCGAAACCGCGCGCAATACGCACCGACGGATCGTTTTGTAACACGTCGGCCACGCCCCGCGCCTGCTGATCCTGGATTAATTGCTGCGTGTAATTGGTCGTATTAAATGGCGTACTCATCGCATCGACATTACCCAGCAAGCCCAGATGGCCTCCACGCGCAACCTGACCGCCGGAATACGCCTTGGACAAACCTTCTGCCGAGGCATCAGCAGACGCGTTGATGGTCACTGTCGGTATACTTTTTGCGGCATCGGCCGGAAGCGCTTCCCGCTGACTGTCCTGACTGTAAGCTGATGTGGTTACCGCAAGAAAGGCTGCCAGCGCGAGCGGAGTGAGTTTGAAACAAAATGTGTGCATGAGATGCCAGCCTGAGGAGTGAATGAACGCTTGAATTAATAAATAACAGGAAAAACTACCATGTAGATGAGATTAATAAACATCATCTACAAACAAGAATGATTCTCATTATATAGAAAATATTTGAAATTAATATACTAAATGAGAATGATTTGCATTATTATTTGTTCTTTATAGCTCATGATCACCTTAAAGACCATGTCGATGACACCCGCTACAATCAGGCGCTGGACCTGGCTCCACAAATGGTCCAGCCTGCCCTGTACTATTTTTATGTTGCTGCTATGCCTGACCGGTCTGCCGCTGATCTTTCATCACGAAATCGATCACTTGCTGGGAAATTCGATCGAAGCGCCGTTTATGCCAGCCGACACGGCAAAGGCAGATCTTGATGAGGTTATCGCTTCTGCGCTAAAAGTCTATCCAGGCAAGATCATGCTGTACATGTCACAAGAGAGGGGTGACGACAGCAAATGGAATATGACCGTTGGCGACTACGCGACGGACGAACAGTACAAATCGATCGCGGTAGATTCCCGAACCGCCAAAGTACTGGCAGAAGCGCCTACCAGCGGGACATTCCTCAGCGTGATGTTCCGCCTCCACGTTGATCTGTTCGCCGGTTTGCCGGGTATGCTTTTTCTTGGACTGATGGGATTTCTGCTATTGCTGGCGCTGGTCTCTGGCACAGTATTGTATGCACCCTTCATGCGCAAACTTGATTTTGGCACGGTAAGACATGAACGGGCGCCAAGACTCAAATGGCTCGATCTGCACAACATGCTGGGCATTGTCACGCTGGTGTGGGTTTTTGTTGTAGGTGGAACCGGCATGATCAATACGTGGGCAGATCTGCTGCTAAAGTACTGGAAAGTCACCGAGATGGCAGAAATGACCGCACCCTACAAAGGACTGCCGGTACCCGCCAAGCTGGCATCCGTACAGCAGTCTTCTGAGCGTGCCAGAGCGATCGAGCCGGGTATGCAAATTGCCTTTATTGCCTTTCCCGGTACGGCATTCAGCAGTCCGCATCACTATGGCGTCTTCATGCGTGGCAACGAGGCATTTACCTCGCGCCTATACCAGCCGGTACTGGTCGACGCCCGCACCGCGCAAGTCACTGACAGCCGCCGTCTGCCCTGGTATCTGACAGCACTACTGCTATCCCAGCCGCTCCATTTTGGCGATTACGGCGGGAGATGGATGCAAATAGTGTGGGCGCTACTCGATATCACCACCATCATTGTCTTAGGCAGCGGTGTATATCTGTGGCTGACAAGGGCCAGCCAGGTAAATGTCGCACTACGTGCCACGGGCAAAAAACGCAGTGCCAGCTCACACCCCTTCAACGCGCGACGGAGTATTGCGATGAAACGCTCGTTATACCTTTTATGGGCGGGGCCTTGCATCATGGCTCTGCTGACATTGACAGGACTAATTTCAGCCTTGCTTGGAGATGGGATATGGGATGCACTTTCCGCCCTGGCCCTGGGCATACCCGTGGCAAGCTGTGCCTGGTATGGCTTACGGCATACAGTGCAGGCAAGGGCTTATCTCCCCTATCGTAAAGCCCGCAAAGCCCGCAAATTGCTCTGTCCGGCTTCCGTCAGGTGACGATTTCAGCCGCGGCACCGGCAATAATCCGGCGCAACCACTGCACCTCGGCAGCGGCATGCACCCGCTCATGCCAGAGCATGAAAAACTGCATCCTGGGCATGGTAACCGGTACCGGCAACACGGCGATCGGCCAATCCCTGGCGCACTGCAAGGCAAAACTGCGGCTGGTGGTGAAGACCAGATCGGTGCGCGACAAAATATAGGGCACCATGCCAAAATAAGGTACGGTCATCTGGATCTTGCGCTTGAGACCCTGCTCCGCCAGCGCCTGGTCAATAATGCTGCGGTGGCCCGACATATACGGGGTCGGCGCCAGATGCGACATGTCCAGATAGTGTTTTAACGACAAACCGCTCCTGACCACCGGATGATCACGCTTGATCATGCAGACGATGTCGTCTTCCAATAATTGCGCCAGATGGAGATTTTGCGGCAGGTCGGGCCAGTTACCGATGACACAATCGAGTGTCCCGTTTTCCAGCGCCGAGGCATAGTCAAACCCGGCATTAAGTGCATGCACCACCAGCCCGGCCTGCGGCGCCTGCAAACGGATTTTTTCCATGATCAGCGGGATCAGCAAGAAACTCAGGTAATCGGGCGCACCAAGCTGAAACACACGCCGCGTCTGGCCGGGCACAAAAGTCGGCGCCGGATTGGCAATGCGCTCCATGATGTCCAGTGCCTCTTGGGCGAGCAGTAATAATTGCTCACCACGTACGGTCGGCATCAGGCCATTTTTACCGCGCACCACAATGGCGTCACCAGTAATGTCGCGCAGGCGCTTGAGGACATTGCTCACGGCCGGCTGGGACAGGCCCAGCTTCATGGCGGCACGGGTGACACTACGCTCGCTCAGTACGGCGGCCAATACGCGTAGTAAATGCGTATCGAGATGCTCGTGACGCGCTGTATTCATGCCATCAAAGGTTCAACGATGGCACCATCGACAAAGACCTTGAACTCTCCCGGCAAGAATTGACGCCAGTTTTCATTGTTCGTCAGTGGTTCAGTGACAATCACTGCGACGCGGTCGTCCGGTGTCGTCACCTCGGTAAAATCGATCTCGTATTCTTCGTCGGCCAAGCTCGCCGCGGTGAAGGGAAACTGGCGTACCAGATAATGCAGATTGGTAGAGCAGTGGACGAACAGGGCGGCACCATTTGAAAGTGTCATGTTAAAGGTGCCGTAGCTGGCAATTTCACGACAGATTTCACGCAGAAAAACCGTGAGATCTGCCGTTGAAGGGGCCTGATCGACAAAGCGGCGGCGCATTTCCTGCATCACATAACAAAACGCTGTTTCGCTGTCGGTACTGCCGACCGGAAGAAAGACCCCGTCGAGCGCCGGTGCAAAATTTTTCAGGTCGCCGTTATGGGCAAAAACCCAGTAGCGGCCCCAGCATTCACGCACGAAGGGATGGCAGTTTTCCAGGCTGACCACACCTTGCGTAGCCTTGCGGATATGCGCAATGACGTTTTTTGATTTAATCGGATAGCGCTTGATCAGTTCGGCCAGCGGAGAATCGACGGCGGCATGATGATCAACAAAATGGCGCACCCCATTGCCCTCGAAAAATGCGATACCCCAGCCATCCCTGTGTTCATCGGTGTTCCCGCCGCGCAGCGCAAAACCGGTAAAACTGAACATGATATCTGTAGGGGTATTGCAATTCATTGCGAGTAGCTGACACATGTCGGTAAGAAATAAAAATGAGCGATTCATTACCTTAGCACATGCCATCGCCTGCGATGTGCGATTTACGGATAATCAATCACGCGTGCCTGCGCTTTTTCGTCTGCCCGCTATTGTTATCGTTTTAAAAAACGATAAAAGCAGCTAATTTGCTGACTGCTCTGCTTTTTTCACCGGCGGCAGAGAATCGACAAGCTGTATTTTATTTAACAGGTCAAAAAAATCGTTTATGCTCTTGCCACTATTCTCGTCTGTCACTGAATTTTTAAAAGTCTTGAAAGCTTTTTGCATGAAATTTTTCTCTTTTTTGGTCTTGTCCCTGCTCTCTGCCGTCCCGGCGCTGGCAACACCGGCAACGCCAGCGACACCCGCTGCGACGGCAGCGCTGGTGACTCCCCTGGCTCCGGCAACGAAAGTAACGCAGGAGACAAAAATAACACTCGCGCCTCCCGTCGCGGCCGAGCCAGCCCTCGATTTACCACCCGAAGCGAGCCCGGAAACGACGCCCCTGATCCCGCCCTCATCGGCCGCACAAAAACTGTATTTACTCGCCAAAAACGATCTTTTGCAGATCCGCGTGCTGTTAAAAAATGGCCGTACCCAGGCGTCGGTCGGATCTGGCTTCCTGATCGGCACCAGCGACCTGGTGGTCACCAACTATCATGTCATGTCGCAGATCGCGCTTGAACCGGACGTCTATGTCGGTGAATTTGTCGATACCAATGGCCAGAAAGGGGCGGTTGAATTACTTGCCGTCGACGTGCTGCATGATCTGGCGGTAGTGCGGGTGAGCCGCAAGGGAACCGGATTTTTTAAAGTGCCTGAACAGGTCAGTCAGCTGTCGACGCTGTCCCAGGGACAGTATCTGTACTCGCTGGGTAACCCGCTCGACCTCGGCTTTGCCATTTCCGAGGGATCTTACAATGGCATCATCGGCCGGGCTTTTTATGATCAGTTCATGTTTACCGGACCGATCAATTCAGGCATGAGCGGCGGACCGAATGTGAATGCGCAGGGTAAGATCGCCGGAGTCAATGTCTCCAAACGGCTCGATGGTGAACTGGTCAGTTTTCTGGTGCCGGCACGGTTCGTGGTGGAACTGCTTCATCAGGTCGCCTTGCAACAAGCACAAAAAAAGAAACCTCCCAAGGATTTCAGCACGGAGGTAGGCCAGCAGCTCATGACGCATCAAAACCTGATGGTGAGCAAGCTGCTCGGCATGCCACTGACACTCAAGGCGCTCGGTCCGTATCGCGTACCGGTCCGGGAATCGGACCAGGTGCGCTGCTGGGGGCGCTCCAACACCAAGCCGGAAGCGACCTTTGCGGTTGACCAGATGAATTGCCGCATGGAATCGGCGATTTTTATCTCGGCACAACTGCAAACTGGCAATATCGCGATCCGCCATACCTTTACGCGCAGCGTGACGCTGGACGCCTTGCGTTTTTCCCACCTGATCAGCAGCGGTTTTAAAAATCAGGTCGCCAGTGTGAGCGGCGACCCGCGCCTGACAGGTTCGGTGTGCACCGAAGAATTTGTCAAAAACCAGAGCCTGTCACTGCGCGCAGTCCTGTGCGTGCAGGCCTACCGTAAATTTACCGGCCTGTACGACTTTGCCCTGTTCACGGCCAGTACAAACAGCAGCAGCATGAGCCTGCAAAGCCGTATCGATACCAAGGGCGTCTCTTACGACAATGGCTTGCGCCTGTCACGCGCATTTCTCAGTTCAATCAATAAGGAGGCCAAGCCATGAAATTTGCCTACTTTATCGAAGTCCTCTCGCGTACCGGCGAGGTTGAGCGCCGCCAGGGCCTGAGCAGTTTGCCGATCCGGCTGGGACGCGGCTATGACAATGATTTCATTCTGGATGATATCCATATCGCTGCGCATCATGCAGTGGTCGATCTCGATACGGCAGGCCGGCTAGGTATCAGCGATCTGGGTAGCCGCAATGGCTTGATATATCAGGGCAAACGACACGATCACCTGCACCTTGAAGGCAATAGCGTGGTCAGGTTAGGCCAGACCAGTATCCGCATCCGGCCGGTCAATTTTGAAGTCGGGCCGGAAATTTTTGACGATAACAATTATGGCTGGGAGGGCTGGCCGCCAGCCATCAGCGGACTGGTCGTCATCAGCCTGCTGGCCATTTTTGGTATCTGGCTCTCGAGTACCGAAAAATTCACGCCGGTACACTACCTGATGGCCTTGGCTCCCCTCTGCGCCGGAGCCATGCTCTGGTGCGGCGTCTGGGGTTTTGCCAACCGGCTGTTTGGTGGCCACGCCCGCTTCGGACGACATCTGTTTATTGCCGCTAGCGCTCTGCTGGCGGCAGAACTCTGGAGTTTCCTCAGCGCTGTCGTGGCGTTCTCCTTTTCACTGGAACTGCTGGCCCGCTATGGCAATCACATTTTTGTCGCGATCGCCGTCACCACCCTGTATTTTCACCTGAGCACCATTAAGCACCCGCGCGGGCGGCGTTTGCTGTTCACGATGGTCACCCTGGCAGCACTCGGTTCTGGCCTGGTGTTGATGGTCAACCACCAGCGCAACGGCCGGCTGGCCGATGAGTTCTACATGAGCCAGTTATTCACGCCGGCCTTGCGCCTGAGTAAAGACCATAGCGTCGATGAGTTCATGGCGGGAGCTGAAAAACTCCAGGCGCAAGTTGACCAGAAACGCAAGAAGGATATTGCCGCCGACGCCAGCGACGACGATGACAGCGAATAAAGTCATGGATGGTGGCAGGGCAGGAATGCTTGTGCCAGGCAAGCGCGGGCAAAGCTTTGACAGCTCGTGTACGATAACGCACCGGTCAAGGCTTGCCATTGCGTTGCCGTGGCCTAACCAAGTACACAAACCAGGTAGCTTCACTGACGCTGTCACCCCGTTGTAAAGCTGCGCTAAAAACCGATTTATCCCACCCGTTTAAAGGACCATCCATGAAGCTCTATTACTCTGCAGGTGCCTGCTCGCTGACACCGCATATTGCCCTGAAAGAAGCCGGCTTGGCTTTTGAGGCGATTTCAGCGCCGACCAAGACACATCAGTTACCCGACGGTAGCGACTACTACCTGGTCAATCCCCTTGGCTATGTGCCTTTGCTGGTTCTCGATGACGGTAGCCAGCTGCGTGAAACCGCGGCGATTATCCAATATATCGCTGATCTGGTACCGGAAAAAGACCTGGCCCCGGCCAACGGCAGTTTTGCGCGCTACAAGCTGCAAGAGTGGCTGCACTTTATCGGTACCGAATTGCACAAGGGTTTTGCCCCCCTGTTTAATCCGGCCACACCAGCAGAATTAAAGCCGGCGATCATCGCACGACTGCAAGAACGTCTCGCCTTTACAGACAGCGAGCTGGCAGGCAAGACCTATGTAATGGGTGACACGTTCACGGTCGCCGATGGCTATCTGTTCAACATCACCAACTGGTCAAGGTTAGTCGGCGTTGACCTCTCTGGCTATGCCAACCTGCTCGCGATACGCGCCCGCATTGCGGCCCGTCCCGCAGTGATCGAGGCGATGAAAGCGGAAGGCTTGATCAGGTAAGCATCCGGGATGTATGTCTGCTGCAGCGCTGCCGGTGTGTGCGCTACGGCAGGCACATCAGCACGTCACAAGTACACACTGATCTCGCATAGAAAAGCGTTTTCCTGCAAGCAGATAGCGTTCAGGCAAAAAAAACCCGCTAGCATAAGGCTGCGGGTTGAAATCCAAACCTTTGGGGTATTGGAGGAGACAAGACAGACTATATAGATGCAGGACAACTTTGTATGCTTTGTTATTTATATATCAGACATATACAATGTGAATATATGCCATTTGTTATATTTTATTTAATTATTTCTTGAGTGATCAACAGGATGCCAGCCGCATCTGACAATTTTTTTCTGCCCCAGGCCGCGGATCGCCAGGCAAAAAAAAGCCCGCAGAGTGTGCGGGCTAAATCCAAACCTTAGGAGGTGTTGGAGGAGACAAACGAACTATATCGCACCGCAGCATTTTGTCCAATACTTTTTAATAGATATCAGTCATTACTCAAACAGATATCTGCTGATCAAGCTTTTGATCAAGAGGCCTAGCAAACGGTAACAGGCTTGGCTGCGTCGCTCATTCACCTAGCAGAAAAGAAATGCAAAAAAATGCCCGCGAGCTAAAAAGCTGCGGGCTAAATCCAAACCTTAGGAGATGTTGGAGGAGACAGAAGAACTATACCGCATCGCAGCATAAAAACCCATTTGGTTTTTTATATATCGCTCATAAGAAATTACTATGACAGGACTGCGGCCGCATTCAACACTCTTTTGGCCCGATAACTGCAAAGCGCATGGAGCGCGCATGGAGCACGCCTGAAAAGCACCTGCACCTGTTGGCAACACCCTGGCAGAGGCGCAGCCTCCGGGATGAAGGGTGCATGTCAGCCAATACCGCTGACAAAATGCATTACACTCAAACTATCTGGGAAAACAAGACCTTATAACAGCATCACGGAGACCGCCATGAAGTTAATTGACCCTATCGTCCAGTTTCACGCCGAGTTGCAGCAAATTCGCCGCGCCATTCACGCCTACCCGGAACTATGTTACGCAGAACACCGCACCTCGAGCCTGGTAGCGGAAAAACTGCAGGAATGGGGTATTCCCATTTTGCGTGGCCTCGGAGGAACCGGCATTGTCGGCATCATTAAAAATGGCAATAGCGAGAGAGCGATCGGCCTGCGTGCGGATATGGATGCCTTGCCGATGCAGGAATTCAATACCTTCGCGCACGCCTCTAAAAATGACGGAAAGATGCACGCCTGCGGTCATGATGGCCACACCGCCATGTTGCTCGGTGCAGCCCACTACCTGTCGCAGCACAGAAATTTTGACGGCACCGTGTATGTCATCTTTCAACCGGCGGAAGAAGGCGGCGGTGGTGCCAGGCGGATGATGGACGACGGCTTGTTCGTGCAATGCCCGATGCAGGCAGTCTTTGGCATGCATAACTGGCCGGGCGCCGCCGCTGGCAGCTTTGGCGTGACGGCCGGCCCGATGATGGCATCCTCCAATGAATTTGAAGTGGTGATCAAGGGCAAGGGCGCGCACGCGGCGCAGCCACACAAGAGCATCGACCCGATCATGGTGGCAGTCCAGATTGCCCAAAGCTGGCAAACCATTATCAGCCGCAACGCCAGTCCGCTCGATTCAGCAGTACTGTCAATTACCCAGATTCATTCGGGTAGTGCGACCAATGTGATCCCGGACGAAGCCACCCTGATCGGTACGGTCAGGAGTTTTACTACCGAAATGATCGATCTGGTCGAACGGCGCATGCGCGATATCGCCAGCCATACTGCGGCGGCCTTCGACGCCACGGTGACGTTTGAATTCAAGCGCAATTACCCGCCGCTGCTCAATCATGCCAAGGAAACGGCGTTTGCCGTCGAGGTGATGCAGTCTATCGCCGGACCCGATAACGTCAACGCGCATGTCGAGCCAACCATGGGTGCCGAGGATTTTGCCTTCATGTTGCAAGAAAAGCCGGGCTGCTATGTCTTTCTTGGTAATGGTGAAGGCGAACACCGGAGCATGGGTCACGGCCTGGGGCCCTGCAATCTGCATAACGCAAGCTATGATTTTAATGATGATCTGTTACCGATTGGCGCCACTTACTGGGTCCGGCTGGCAGAAAAATTCTTACAGGACTGAGCAGCTGGTGACGGAAGGCATATCTGTTTTCCCTGAGGCAATGAGCGCATAACAGGCGGAGGCAAGAACAGGGACGCAAACGCGCTCATTGCCCCGGTTTTATGAAATTCATACATAAAATCAATAGATGAAACCGGAACGTGAAACAGGAACGTGAAATCGGGACATGAAACCGGGACATGAAACCAAAACATCTGGTTAAGCAAATTTTTTAAAAAACTTGCTTAATGTTCGCGCAATGCGCGCCGGTATTGAATTGCCTCGGCGATATGCGCCGGATGAATTGCGGCTGAACCGCTCAGGTCGGCAATAGAGCGGGCAACTTTCAGTACGCGGTGATAGGCCCGGGCCGACCAGTTCAGTTTGCTCATGGCCGCGCGCAATAGCTGCTCGGCAGCGGCATCGTGATGGCAATATTGTTCAATCTCCAGCGTCGATAAAAGACAATTTGCCTTTCCCTGACGCTCCAGCTGGCGCGTATAGGCGCACTCTACGCGCTGTTGAATGTCGGCACTCGGTTCGCCATCAGCCTGTTTGAGTAAATCCGCATGCGGCAGTTCACCGACCTGGATTTGCATGTCGATACGGTCAAGAAATGGCCCGGAAATCCTGTTTTGATAACGTAGCACCATATCCGGCGTACAGCGGCATTTGCCATTGCTATGTCCATAATAACCACAGGGACAGGGATTCATGGCGGCGATTAATTGAAACCTGGCCGGAAAGTCTGCCTGCCTGGCCGCGCGTGAAATGGTGATATGCCCCGACTCCAGCGGCTCACGCAATACTTCCAGCACTTTGCGGTCAAATTCGGGTAACTCATCAAGGAACAGGACACCGCGGTGCGCCAGCGAAATCTCTCCGGGACGGGGAGTGCCACCACCACCGACCAACGCGACTCCTGAAGCGGTGTGGTGCGGCGAACGAAAAGGCCGCAGTTTCCATTTATCAACCGAAAAGCCGCTGGTCAGTGATTGGACGGCAGCAGATTCGAGTGCCTCCTGATCCGTCATGGTCGGCAAGATTCCCGGAAAGCGTACTGCCAGCATGGACTTTCCCGTTCCCGGCGGGCCAACCATCAAAACACTATGGCCGCCGGCAGCCGCCACTTCAAGCGCACGTTTTGCCTGCAACTGTCCCTTCACTTCCGAAAAATCAGGATAAGTGCGTGCCACTGGCACGGCATGAACCAGATGCTGGCGCAGTCTGGCCCCGGCATCAACGCCGGCAAAATGGGCGCAGACCTGTAACAGTGAATCAGCCGGAAAGATAATAGCCTCACTTGCCAGCGCAGCCTCGTCCGCGTTGGCGCTGGGCAAAATAAACGCCCTTGGACTTGCCCCGCCGAGGGCGCTCTTGCAAATAGCAAACGTCATCGCCAGGGCACCGCGTATCGGTCTTAACTCGCCCGACAAGGAAAGTTCACCGGCAAATTCGTACTGATCAAGGGTCTCGCCGGGAATCTGGCCGGACGCCGCCAATATGCCCAAGGCAATGGGTAAATCGAAGCGGCCCGATTCCTTGGGCAGATCGGCCGGCGCCAGATTGACGGTAATACGTTGCGCAGGAAAATCAAAGCGCGCATTTTGCAAGGCCGCCCGGACCCGGTCCTTTGATTCCTTCACTTCCGTTTCAGGCAAGCCAACTATCGTAAAAGAAGGCAAGCCGTTTGCCAGATGCACCTCAACGGTGACTTGTGGTGCATCCATGCCGCTGAGGGCACGACTTTTCAGGACGGCAAGTGACATGGCGGTCTATTGTCGGGCACTACCTAATTTCAATGGTCTTACTTTACCTCTAATAAAGCGACGCGCGCTTCGAGCTCTTCGAGCTTGGCACGGGTTTTAGCCAGAACTTGCGCCTGAATATCAAATTCTTCGCGTGTGACCAGATCAAGTTTGGAAAATCCCTGGCTCATCATTGCCTTGACATTTTTTTCAATATCTTTGGCAGGCGAATTTTCCAACACCTGATTAATCTTGGCTTGTACATCGGAAAAAAAATTCTGCTTGTTCATGGTGTGTCCTTGTGACGCCGCAAATGCACTTTATTGGTGCAATGCGACCGAGTGATGAAATTGTGCTGCGTCAAACCGGTGCGTCAAAGAGGCGATGGAAATAAAAAAGCGCCATTGACTACATGCCCGCGCGGCGTGAGGTGAATCATAACGCAATCGAGGCTGGCAGGTCGATGGATTTTCATCAATCAAATTCATGCTTTTTCCAGCTAAATACATTTTTTGATAGCCATTGTTGCACAGCAGATTCAATACTTGGCACGACTCATGCTTAAGAGAGATTACATCCGAATTAATTTTTACTTGACCAGCAATTTAAAAGAGAGAAACAAAATGAAAAAACTATTACTCTGTGCCGCGATAGCAGCAACTTTCACTGGCAATCTTGCTTATGCAGAAGATGCCAAGCCGGATAACGAACTTGCATTTAATGTTGGCGCGGTCACCGATTATCGCTTCCGCGGCATTTCACAAACCCGTCTCGACCCAGCGGTTTTCGGTGGCGCCGACTACACACACAATCCTAGCGGATTTTATGCCGGCACCTGGTTATCAAGCATCAAATGGACCAAAGACGCCGGTGGTAGCGGCAACGTTGAATGGGATTTGTATGCAGGTAAAAAAGGCGAGATCGTCAAGGATGTCTCGTATGACGTGGGCGTTCTGACCTACGTGTATCCATCGAACGGTTTAGTCACCAACGCCAACACCACAGAAATCTATGGCCAGCTTGGCTATGGTCCGGTCTATCTCAAGTATTCCCACTCAGTGACCAATCTGTTTGGTTTCGTCGACAGTAAAAACAGTGGTTATATCGATGCCGGTGCAAGCTTTGAAGTCGTACCGGGCTATACGCTGGGACTGCACTACGGACATCAGTCGGTCAAGAATAATGGTGCCTCTTCTTATGACGACTGGAAAGTGGGCGTCACCAAGGAATTTTTCGGCGTAAATTTCAACCTGGCAGCCATTGGCACCAATGCGGACAAGCAGCTGTATGTCACACCGGCCCGCAAGTTCACAGGCAAGACCGCCCTTGTCCTGTCTGCTGTCAAATCATTCTAAAATCGAGAATTTATTATGAAAATGATTACTGCAATCATCAAGCCGTTCAAACTCGACGAAGTGCGTGAAGCGCTCTCCGCCATCGGCGTGCAAGGGATTACCGTCACGGAAGTCAAGGGATTCGGACGTCAAAAAGGACATACCGAACTCTATCGTGGTGCCGAATATGTCGTCGATTTCCTGCCCAAGACAAAAATTGAGGCGGCAGTGGATGATGCCATCGTTGACCGTGCCATTGAGGCGATAGAAACTGCCGCCCGCACTGGCAAGATTGGCGACGGCAAGATTTTCGTCTATGCGCTGGAACAAGTTGTACGTATTCGTACCGGCGAAACCGGCAACGACGCTCTTTAATTGGCATACGGAGAATCCATGAAAAAATTCATTACACACGTACTTGCTGCCAGCGTCTTGTTGCTGTCGGCAGGTTTTTCTTCCTCCGCTATCGGCGCAGACGAAACCACTGCGGCATCAATGCCAGCAGCGGGCTCCGCCACGACTTCCGCGATCGCAGAATTACCCCCAGCGGTTCCCACTGCGTTGGCTGAAGTCAGTCCGGCTGCCGAAGTGGTGGCAGCTGCACCAGCACCCAATAAAGGCGATACCGCCTGGATGATGGTGTCGACCATGCTGGTTATCCTGATGACTATCCCTGGCCTGGCCTTGTTTTACGGCGGACTGGTGCGCTCCAAGAATATGCTGTCGATCCTGATGCAGGTCTTCATGATCTTCGCCGTCATTGTCGTGTTGTGGTGTATTTATGGCTACTCACTGGCTTTCACTGAGGGGGGTAAATTCATCGGTTCCTTCGATCGCCTCTTTCTTAACGGTATCTGGGATCCGGTCAAGGGCAGTTTCTCGACTGCAGCGACGTTTAGCAAAGGTGTTGTCCTTCCCGAATTTGTCTACGTCGCCTTCCAGGCAACTTTCGCCGCGATTACCTGTAGCCTGATCATCGGCGCCTTTGCTGAACGCGCCAAATTTACCGCCGTCCTGTTTTTTATCGTCTTGTGGTTCACCTTCAGTTATTTGCCGGTCGCTCATATGGTCTGGTTCTGGACTGGTCCGGACGCGATCAAAGATGCTGCCACACTGGTCACTGAAACTGCCAAAGCCGGCTTCCTGTTCCAAAAAGGTGCGCTTGATTTTGCCGGTGGCACCGTCGTACATATCAACGCCGCAGTTGCTGGTCTGGTTGGTGCATTCCTGATCGGTAAACGGGTTGGTTATGGCAAAGAAGCGATGGCACCACACTCATTGACGATGACCATGATCGGTGCGTCCCTGTTGTGGGTAGGCTGGTTTGGTTTCAATGCAGGTTCGGCACTGGAAGCCAATGATATTGCCGGCCTGGCTTTCATCAATACCTTGCTGGCAACTGCTGCAGCAACTGTCTCCTGGGTGTTTGGCGAATGGATGTCCAAAGGTAAGCCCTCCATGCTCGGTGGCGCTTCCGGTGCGGTAGCCGGTCTGGTTGCCATCACTCCGGCCTGCGGTTTCGTTGGCCCGATGGGCGCCCTGATCATCGGTTTACTTTCCGGTGTGGTCTGCCTGTGGGGTGTCAATGGCCTCAAGCGCCTGCTCGGTGCAGATGATTCCCTCGACGTGTTCGGTGTACATGGCGTCGGCGGTATCCTCGGTGCCTTGCTGACTGGTGTGTTTGCCGCCCCTTCACTGGGTGGACAAGGCATCATGGACTACGTTACCAACAAGGCGTCCGCAGATCCTTACTCGATCATCGGTCAGGTCACTGTGCAGGCCACGGCAGTCGGTACGACCATCCTCTGGTCGGCCGTCGTTTCCATCATCGCCTTTAAATTGGTCGACCTGATCGTTGGCTTGCGGGTTCCGGAAGATGAAGAGCGCGAAGGTCTGGATATTTCCAGCCACGGCGAGTCTGCCTATCACGCGTAATTTCTTGAGTGCCTATTCTGCAGTAGTCAATCTGCAGAGTTGAATTTTTATCGGTTTCATAGCGGGTATCCTCAGTCTGTGCTTAGAGCGCATAGCTGATTTTATAAGCACCTCTCCGGAGGTGCTTTTTTTTCGCCTGATTAACTATATGAACAACGATTCTATTTCGCTAAAAAAATGGAAACTATCTTTCTTTTTTATCATTTTTTAAACAAAATAACAACGAAAATACATGCTTTTAAGCAAAATTCTGAATTATTTACCAACTCAACTGCACAACATGACACACTCAAAAAAATTGGCGTAGGGAAAGCCCTACATCTTCACTAGAAAGTGGTGTCGACGATAGTGCTTGTCTCTCCAGATAAAACTCACGGATAACGAAGGTAATGATGCTTGAAGCAACAGGACAGCGGCGTACTGCCATTTTACGGGGTGGACATTTTCCCGCTACGGATGCAGTGCTCAATGATCAGGAATTTGCGCAGTTCTGCGGGCTGATCTATCGCATTGCCGGCATCAGCATGTCCGCCGCCAAGAAACCCTTGATTTCAAGCCGGCTGGCCAAGCGGGTCAAGTTTCATCAACTGGCGAGCTACGGTGACTATTACCGCATGATTACCTCGGCAACAGGCCTGGATGAATTGCAGATTGCCGTCGATTCACTCACGACCAACGAAACGCATTTTTTTCGTGAACCCAAGCACTTTGACTTCTTGCGCCAGCGCGTCATTCCGTCCCGGCAAGCCGGCCGCGGCTTGCGCGTGTGGAGCGCGGCCTGCTCCAGCGGCGAAGAGCCTTACAGCATCGCCATGCTGTTTGACGAACTGATGGGCAGCGAACCATGGGAAGTGGTCGCTTCCGACATCAGCTCGCGAATTCTGGACCGCGCGCGTAGCGGCTTGTTTCCCATGGAGCGCATGCCGGAAATTCCTAAACCGTATTTAAGCCGTTATTGCCTCAAAGGTACTGGCGAATATGACGGCAGCTTGCTCATTGAGAAAAACCTGCGTGAGCGCGTGCGCTTCATGCCACATAACCTGACCGAAATAGCGCCTAAATTGGGCCTGTTTGATGTGATTTTCTTGCGTAACGTCATGATCTATTTTGACGCAGAAACCAAGCGCCAGGTTGTATCACGCTTACTGCCACTGCTGCGTCCGGGCGGGTATTTTCTGGTTGGACATTCAGAAACACTCAATGGCGTAACCGATGCCGTCAAGCTGGTTCAGCCCGCTGTTTACCAAAAACCGAACGGGTGAATAAAACGTCGCCTTGTAGTACTTCTGTTCGCGATGCTGAAAAGAGCGATGGCCGTCAGCGACACACCAATTATCTTGTTCCAGCTGGTTCCTGCACCGTGATACCGCTCAAGCGGCCGTATCGTGACCGGAGCGCGAAGCCAAGAACCTGGCCTGAACCACTCCCGCTTTTTGCACTCATCAAGAGCTCACTGTAAGGTCAAAAAATATGTCTGCCCGTATAACAGTATTGATTGTTGACGATTCCGCTGTCGTGCGTCAGGTACTTACCGCCATTTTGGAAAAAGACTCCAGCATCGAGGTGATGGGTGCCGCGGCAGACCCGCTCTTTGCCATTGAGCGCATGCGCGCGCGCTGGCCCGATGTGATTGTGCTTGACGTAGAAATGCCGCGTATGGACGGTATTACTTTCCTGAAAAAACTCATGGCGGAGCGCCCGACACCGGTCGTAATCTGCTCTACCCTGACGGAAAAAAACGCCGCCACTACCATGCAAGCACTTGCCGCGGGTGCTGTCAGCATCATTCCCAAGCCTAAACTCGGGCTCAAGCAATTCTTGCAAGACAGTGCAGAAGATCTGGTCGGCGCCGTGAAGGCTGCAGCGCAAGCCAATGTAAGGCGGCTGGTGCCGTCGCGCAGCCTGCCACCGGTCGCGCCCAAGCTCACTGCCGATGCGGTGCTGCCGGCGTCTTCCCATGCCATGGCCGAGACGACTGACCGGGTTGTAGCTATCGGCACTTCAACCGGTGGCACGCAGGCGCTGGAAATGGTCCTGACGGCACTGCCACGGGTGTGCCCTGGTATCGTCATCGTGCAGCACATGCCGGAAAAATTCACCGAGGCTTTTGCCAACCGTCTCAACAGCCTGTGCAAGATCGAGGTCAAGGAAGCCAGGTCCGGTGACCGCGTCATTGCGGGACGCGCGCTGATCGCCCCGGGCGGGCGCCACATGCTGCTCAAGCGCAGCGGCGCGCAGTACCACGTCGACATCATTGACGGACCGCTGGTGAGCCGTCACCGGCCTTCGGTCGATGTCCTGTTTCGCTCGGTCGCCAAGTGTGCCGGCAAGAACGTACTCGGCATCATCATGACCGGTATGGGAGACGATGGCGCGCATGGCATGAAAGAGCTGCACGACATGGGTGCCCGCACCCTGGCGCAGGACGAAGCGAGCTGTGTGGTCTACGGCATGCCCAAGGAAGCGGTCAAACTGGGCGCAGTCGACCGCGTCTTGCCGCTGGCTGAAATTCATCTGGAAATCATCCGTGCATTGCATGGCGGCAATATTTCTTAACAATAATAATGTGACGCAAGGCAATATGTTTGCTATGATCAATAAAATACTTTTTGTAGGGCAATTCTTACATATTTGTTGCTACATAAAAATTGCATTTAATTATTTTTCCGCATGCTGCAGGCGCTCCTGTACAGAGGCACTCACAGTATGAAGCCATCATCAGAGAAATGATAAAACATGCAGATGCAAAGATGTATTACCTGCATTCGTCATAATGAATAGCAACTGGAATAACGGAATAGTTTTTTATTCAGACCATTTGTCTAGTGGGGCTTTTACTTAAAAAAGAACTTGTTGTTGATGTAAAACAACAGAATTGCTGATTTACTCGAAGTTATTTAATTAATTTTTAAAAAGTGGAACAAATTTTTCCAGATACTTTACCGATGCGACTTGCCTAAAAAAAATACCTTGCGCTAAATAATTGTCAATAGAATTAGTTCATTAATTCACTTCAGAGGCTACTCAGTGTCACAAAGTTTCAGTTCAAAATTTGTAGCCGTTGCTACAGCCGTGCCGGCGATTGCCGCAATACTTGTTATCTTTACTTTCATCGAAAGTACATCGCTTGCTGTTGGCCTTGCCGCAGCGATCGCTCTGGTATCTGTTGGCGCTGCATGGTGGGGCCTGTGGCAGTCCGGCATATCGCACCAGCGTCTTGAGGAAAATGTACGAGCCGAGTGTATTGATGGTCTGGACCTGTTGTGTGCCGAGGTACTTCCGCTCTGGTCCGGCGAGGTCGAGATCGCCCGCAGCCAGACCGAGCACTCCATCAATGATCTGGCGCTGCGCTTTGCCAACCTGTCCCAGCGTCTTGAATCGGCCGTAAGCGCCTCGCAAAACGCGACTGGCAACAGCAACACAAGCGGGCCCAAAGGCATCGTCCACCTGCTCAATGACAGCCAGACCGAGCTCAATTCCATCATCGTCTCGTTGCGCTCTGCGCTCACGGAAAAAGAAGCGCTGCTGCACGAAGTGCATGCCTTGTCAGGCTTCACCAAAGAGCTCAAGGAAATGGCCAACAACGTCGGCCTCATCGCCCAGCAGACCAATTTGCTCGCCCTCAACGCCGCCATTGAAGCGGCACGCGCCGGCGAGGTTGGTCGTGGCTTTGCCGTGGTGGCCAACGAAGTGCGCACGCTGGCCCGGCTCTCTGCCGACACCGGCAAAAAAATGACCGATACGGTCGATACCGTGAACAACGCAATCGTCAACACACTCAAGGTGTCGCAGCAGTACGCCGTACAGGATGCACAGATGGCGTCCCGTTCAGAGCAGGTGATTGACAATGTACTGGAACAATTCAGCGCTACCGCGACCGGCTTGAACGACTCAAGCGAAGTGCTGCGCAGCGAGAGCTTGCTGATACAAAACGAGATTTCCGAGGTTCTGGTGGCACTGCAGTTTCAGGACCGGGTCAGCCAGGTATTGGTGCATGTCCGTAACGACATCAATAAGCTCAACCAGACACTGGACGACTCCGGACAAGACCTGGCCGAAGGCCTGATGCCAACACCCATCAATGTCAACGCCTGGATTGACGCACTACAGAAATCAAGCTCCATGCCAGAACAACATGCGATGCATGGTCGCACTACGGCGCCGGCGCCGGCGCCAGCACTGGCCAGCGAATCAGAAATTACATTTTTTTAGAGTTTAAGAGGACAAGCAAGATGAAAACCGTTTTGATCGTGGATGACTCCATTTCACTGCGACAAGTTGTCGCCATTGCGCTCAAGGGTGCTGGTTATGCGGTCATTGAAGCCTGCGACGGCCTGGATGCATTGAAAAAGCTCGACGGGCAAAAAATTCATCTCATTATCAGCGACGTCAATATGCCCAATATGGACGGCATCACCTTTGTGGCCGAGGCAAAAAAACTGGCGGCCTATAAATTTACTCCCATCATCATGCTCACTACCGAAGCTGGTGCGGAAAAGAAAACCGCTGGCCAGGCTGCGGGCGCCAAAGCCTGGATTGTCAAGCCATTCCAGCCAGCGCAGATGCTCTCTGCGGTGGCAAAGCTCATCCTGCCCTGAAGCGGCGGCAAAGCTCCATAAGAAAAAAATGACGTTAATGCAACGTTAACAATCACAAAAGTTCCGGTAGCAGCAATAGTGCGCGAATGACTCACTAGGGAGAATCGTATGGCAATGAGTATGAAACAGGGTGATGGCGGCGCTTGCTGCTGCACCATTGAGGGTGAGATGACGATTTACACGGCGCTGGAACTCAAAGAGCAGTTAATGGCCGCCCTGACGCAATGCAGCGCGCTGGAACTGTCCATGGCCGGAGTGGATGAAATTGATTCGGCCGGCTTACAGCTGCTGATGCTGACCAAGACCGAAGCCAAAGCCCAGGACAAAACCCTGAGCCTGTCCGACCATAGCGCCGCCGTACTCGACATCCTGGCCTTATGCAATCTGGAGAGCTTCTTTGGCGATCCTGTACTCATCCGCTCAAGAGGATAGATCCTATGAATCTCGACGACGCATTACAGACCTTCATTGCCGAAAGCCGCGAACTGCTGCAGGACATGGAAGAGGCGCTACTGCAAATTGAACAGGCCCCCGACGACGCCGACACGCTCAACGCGATCTTTCGCGCAGCCCACACCATCAAGGGCTCGGCGGGCCTGTTCGGGCTCGATGACATTGTCGCCTTTACCCATGTAGCCGAAAGCGTACTGGACAAGGTGCGCGGCGGCGAACTACGGGTCGACGCGACACTGGTGGCATTGTTGCTGGCCTGGGGTGACCAGGTCAACGAACTGGTTAACCATGCCGCCGATGGTACTGACCTGAGCGACAGCACGCGTAATATCAGCCAGACGCTGGTGGATCAGCTCAACGTCTATCTTGGCGGTAATAAGCACGCATCAGCCACTGGCACCAAGATGCCGGTGGCCTATGAAATACCCTCCGTCACCGAAGGCGGCGGTGAGGTTGAAACCGATCTCTGGCATATTTCGCTGCGCTTCGGACCCGATGTCCTGCGCAGCGGCATGGATCCGCTGTCGTTCATCCGCTATCTGGCGACGCAAGGCGAAATTCACCATCTCCTGACCCTGTTTGACCACATGCCGGCAGCGGCCGAGATGGATCCGGAAAGCTGTTACCTCGGTTTCGAAATCAGCTTCAAGAGCACTGCCGACAAGGCAACCATTGAAAGTGTCTTCGAATTCGTGCGCGATGACTGCCAGATACGCATCATGCCGCCGCACAGCAAGATCACCGAATATCTGCAATTTATTGCCAATATGCCGGGAGAGCAACTGCGCGTAGGTGAAATGCTGGTCCGCTGCGGCACCCTGACACAGTATGAGCTGGAAACTGCGCTCGCCTTGCAGACTGCAGAAGCAACCGGGCGTCCACGCCAGATCGGCGAAGTGCTGGTTGCCGCCAAACTGGTACCACCGCCAGTCATGACTGCCGTTCTCGAGAAACAACGCCAGGTCAAGGAGGGCAAGAGTGTCGAAACCAACCTGATCAGGGTCGACGCCGACAAGCTTGACCAGCTGATCAATCTGGTCGGTGAACTCATCATTGCCGGCGCCGGTGCCAACCTGGTCGCGCAGCGCGCCGGCGTGCCCGAATTGCTTGAAGCCACCGCCACCCTGTCAGGGCTGGTGGAAGAGGTGCGCGATATTGCGCTGACCCTGCGCATGGTACAGATCGGCGGTACGTTCAGCCGTTTTCAGCGCGTCGTACGCGATGTCGGAAATGCGCTGGGTAAGGATATCGAGCTGGTCATCAGTGGCGCCGAGACCGAACTGGATAAGACCGTGGTAGAGAAAATCGGCGATCCGCTCACCCACCTGGTACGCAATTCGATGGACCATGGCATTGAACCAGCCGAGGTTCGCCTGGCCAGGGGTAAACCGGCCAAAGGGACACTCAGGCTCAATGCCTACCACGATGCCGGCAGCGTCGTGATCGAAGTGTCGGACGACGGTGGCGGACTGAACAAGGAACGTATCCTCAGAAAAGCTAATGAGCGCGGGCTGATCAGCGAAGGCACCATCCTGAGCGACAAGGAAATACACAACCTCATTTTTGAGGCTGGCTTTTCTACCGCCGATGCCGTCAGCGACCTCTCTGGCCGGGGCGTGGGCATGGACGTGGTACGCCGCAATATCGAAGCCTTGCGCGGTACCGTCAATCTGGAAAGTATTGAGGGTCAGGGCAGCACGGTACGCATACGCTTGCCACTGACGCTGGCCATCATCGACGGTTTTCTGGTCGGCGTAGGTAACGCCGCCTACATCATCCCGCTCGATGTCGTGGTGGAGTGCATAGAACTCAGTAGCGAAGACCGCGACAGCGGTGACCGCCACTACATTAATTTGCGTGGTGAAGTCTTGCCGTACTGCCGCCTGCGCGAACACTTTGACATTGAAGGCCAGCCGGTGCGGCGGGAAAACATCGTCGTCGTACGTCATGGTGAGCAGAAATTTGGTCTGGTGGTCGACAAGCTGATGGGTGAATTTCAGACCGTCATCAAGCCGCTTGGCAGTATTTTTAAGCACGTCCAGGGTATCGGCGGATCCACTATTTTAGGTAGCGGTGAAGTGGCACTGATTCTTGATATTCCGGGATTGATGAAACAGGTCGCGGCCAATACAGAAATGCAAGCTGGCGCTATAAGTCTGTCAGCGTTATCCAAGGCAAGTTGATTCAACATACCAGTATCACCCTCGTTATCCGGGTCAGGGAATGGCACGGATCGGTTATTTTTTAACTTTTTGATTTTTGACTTTTTGATTTTTTAATTGAAAGAATACAATGTTTAAAAACATGAAAATCGGCACGCGCCTCGGTTTGGGTTTTAGCATCGTGCTGCTGTTGCTAGTCACGGTGATTCTGCTGGGTGTCACGCGCATGGCGGAAATCAACGACCGGCTCGATGTCACGGTCAACGAAAACAACGTCAAGATCAAGTTAGCTTCAGACATGCGCAGCGGCGTTCTTGATGTTCTCATTGCCATTCGTAATGTGGTGCTGCTTGATGACGACATCGAGATGCAGGCCCAGGTCAAGCGCATCGCTGACCAATTTAAACAATACCATGCGAACGAAGAACACTTGAGCAAGCTGGTCAATACCGACCAGGGCCGGGCGATTGTGGTGAAGATCAAAGAGCACGAGGCGGCCATAGTTCCGCTGTTCGACAAGGTCGTAAAACTGGGACTGGCCAACAATACCCAGGATGCCGTTCCGGTGCTAGTGAAGGAAATTCGTCCGGTACAACTCAAGTGGTTAGCTAGCCTGACCGAAATGCTGGATCTGCAGGAAGCTATGAATAAAAAAGACGCTGAAATGGCGACCCAGGCTTATCTGGCAGCGCGCACCCTGATGTACATCGTTGGCGCCATTGGCCTGCTACTTGGTGCCGGTATCGCTTTCTGGGTGACCCGCAGCATCACCATCCCACTCAATGAAGCCGTGATCGTGGCCAACAAACTGGCGGAAGGTGACCTGACCGCGACAATCATCGTCACTTCGAGGGACGAAACCGGCATGTTACTGCGATCCATGAAAAACATGATGGAAAAACTCTCTGGCATTATCGGCGAGGTACGCGGCTCGGCTGACTCTCTGTCGAGCGCATCCGAAGAGATTTCTGCCACCGCACAATCGATCTCCCAGGCAACGTCAGAACAGGCGGCCAGTGTCGAAGAAACCTCAGCCTCAATCGAGCAAATGAGTTCGTCTATCAACCAAAATACCGATAACGCCAAGGTCACCGAAGGCATGGCTTCACAGGCCACCAGACAAGCCAGTGAAGGCGGACAAGCCGTGAAGGAAACAGTGGCCGCGATGAAGAGCATCGCCAGCAAGATTGGCATCATCGACGAGATCGCTTACCAGACCAACTTGCTTGCGCTTAATGCAGCGATTGAAGCGGCCCGTGCCGGCGAACACGGCAAGGGCTTTGCGGTTGTGGCGGCAGAAGTGCGCAAACTGGCTGAACGTAGCCAGGTGGCCGCCCAGGAAATTGGTGAACTCGCTTCCGGCAGTGTCGAAAAAGCCGAGAGCGCCGGTAAATTGCTGACCGAGATTGTTCCTGCCATCAGCAAGACCTCCGATTTGGTACAAGAGATTGCCGCTGCATCGTCAGAACAGTCGGTCGGCGTCGGCCAGATTAATGCCGCCATGGGTCAGCTTAATCAGATCACGCAGCAAAATGCCAGCGCGTCCGAAGAACTGGCCGCAACTGCAGAAGAAATGAGCGGCCAGGCCGGACAACTGCAGGATCTGATGTCTTTCTTTACGGTCGACAATTCAGGCAATACGTCAGGCAAGAGCGCGGCCAGTTCCAAGGTCGTGGCAAAGAAATCAGGCACGCCTAAAACAACACCGAACGAATCGAGTTTCGTCCATTTTTGAGGAGAACGCCATGAGTATCATGACGCAAACAAACCAACTAACTACGGCACCCGCGCCAGGACAGCAAGACCAGCAGCAATACCTGACCTTTATGCTCGGCGGTGAAACCTATGCCATGGGGATTCTGGCGATCAAGGAAATCATCGAATATGGTGACCTGACCGAAGTGCCGCGCATGCCCGAATTCATACGCGGGGTCATCAACCTGCGTGGTGCGGTCGTGCCGGTCATTGACCTCAGTTCGCGCTTTGGCAAGCCAGCCAGTAAAGTCACCCGACGCACCTGCATTGTCATCACGGAAGTGTCCGGCGAGCATGGCCAGCAGGATGTCGGCGTGATGGTCGACGCCGTTAACGCGGTACTCGATATTCCGCCACAAGAGATTGAACCGGCACCCTCGTTCGGTGCCAACATCCGCGCCGATTTTATCCGCGGAATGGGTAAGGTCAACGGCAAGTTCGTCATCATCATCCATATTCAGCATGTGCTCGATATCAATGACATGTCCGCACTTTCCATCATTGACCAGAACAATACTGCAGGGAATGGTACGGCCGGTTTAGTTTCCGGCACAACGACAACCACGTCCTGACACCTTTAAAAAACACACTATTTTTTATGTATGGCCCGGTAAGGCTGGCTCTTTTGTGGAGCCGGACCTGCCGGGCTAATTTATTCACCAGACCAGAATCACTTTTACTTTACCTCCTACCCACACTCTCCTACATACCCACACTCTCTCTCACTAACCGCGCCATCAACGCATGGCAGGGTTCACACAATTTTGCTTTATTAGAAAGAACGACATGTTTAAGAATATGAAAATAGGAATGCGTCTGGGTTTGGGATTTGGCCTGATACTGATCTTTTTGTCCGTGATTGCCTTTATGGGCATCACGCATATGGCGGATATAAAAGAAGATCTTGACGTAGTCGACAAGGAAAGTAATGTCAAAATTTCCCATGCCAACGATATGCTCACCCAGATGAACATCATTGCCCGCTCGGTACGTAACATGGCCCTGCTTGGCACTGACCTGCAAGCAGCACAAAAGGAGAAAGAAAGAATAATTGCGGCTCGCATCAAATATGACGAATTCCGCGACAAAATGACAGCCATTGTGAAAACAGAGAGTGGCAAAAAACAAATGCATGATATCAGCGAAGCCTATGCAACCACCAAGCCACAGATCGATATGGCAATGGAATTGATCCAAGCGGGGAAACTTGAGCCGGCAGTGGCTCTATTGGTTGGCGATATCCGGACGTCCCAGCTCAAGCTGTTTGACGCCATTGAAGCCATGATTGAATATCAGGAAGCAAATAGCAAAACCTTGGTGGAAGAGGCTAACAAGTCTTATAACAGTGCCTTCAAGCTGATAGTGGTTCTGGCGATTGCTTCCCTTGTTTTAGGTGTGGGAATCGCCATATGGATTACCCGTAGCATCACCCAACCAATCGGAGTGGCAGTAAAAGTGGCCAACCAGCTGGCGGCCGGTGACCTGACGGCGCAAATTGAAGTCAATTCAAACGATGAAGCCGGACAATTACTCAACGCGATGAAAAATATGGTCGCGACCATCAAGAATGTCCTGAGCGACAATGCGGTACTGGTCAAGTCGATTACTGACGGCCAGCTAGATGCGCGGGCCGATGCCGGCAAGTACCAGGGCGATTTTTACAATATGGTCAATGGTACCAACCAGATTGTCGAAGGTATTGCAGTACCTTTGAGTGAAGTCGTTGCCGTACTGATGGAGATGGAAAAAGGCAACCTGACAACGACTGTCGAAGGTAATTACAAAGGACAGCTTAACGACTTCAAGGAAGCGGTCAATAATACGATTGCCAAACTCTCCGGCATCATTGGCGAGGTACGCGGAGCAGCCGATGCCTTGTCCAGCGCCTCGGAAGAAATTTCCGCCACCGCACAATCGATCTCCCAGGCAACGTCAGAGCAGGCCGCCAGCGTCGAACAGACCTCGGCCTCGATTGAGGAAATGAGCGCTTCCATCAACCAAAATACCGATAACGCCAAGGTCACCGAAGGCATGGCATCGCAAGCAGCCAGACAAGCTGGTGAGGGTGGTCAGGCAGTGAAGGATACCGTGACGGCGATGAAAATCATCGCCAGCAAGATCGGCATCATCGACGAGATCGCCTACCAGACCAATCTGCTGGCGCTCAATGCAGCAATTGAAGCGGCGCGTGCCGGCGAGCACGGCAAGGGCTTTGCCGTGGTCGCCGCCGAAGTGCGCAAACTGGCAGAGCGCAGTCAAATTGCCGCTCAGGAGATCGGTGAACTTGCTTCCGGTAGTGTCGAAAAAGCCGAAAGCGCAGGTAAGCTTCTGAGCGAAATTGTTCCTGCGATCAGCAAGACCTCGGACCTGGTGCAGGAGATTGCCGCGGCATCGTCAGAGCAATCAGTTGGCGTCGGCCAGATTAACTCGGCGATGGGTCAGCTCAATCAGACCACCCAGCAAAACGCCAGCGCTTCGGAAGAGCTGGCGGCAACCGCTGAAGAGATGAGTAGTCAGGCCGAACAGCTGCAGGATCTCATGTCTTTCTTTACAGTCGACACATCAGTGAGCCCGGTGGCCGGAAAATCGACCAGCGTCAGGCAAGTGAATAAAAAGCTGATTACCCGTAAAACAATGGCTCCCGATTCGAGCTTCGTCCATTTTTAGGAAAACGCCATGAACGAAACAAGAGCAACGGGACTAAGCCCGCCACGCCAACAGGGGTCGCAAAATCAGGCTAACCAGCAGAGTCTATTACTTCAACAACAATACCTGACCTTCATGCTGGGCGGTGAAACCTATGCCATGGGAATTCTGGCGATCAAGGAAATCATCGAATACGGCAACCTGACCGTCGTGCCACGCGTGCCCGGATTTGTCCGTGGCGTCATCAACCTGCGCGGCGCAGTCGTGCCGGTGATTGACCTCAGCGCGCGCTTTGGCAAGCCGGTCACGAAGGTAACGCGACGCACCTGTATCGTCATCATCGAAGTCGCCGGGGAACACGGACAACAAGATATGGGCGTCATGGTCGATGCAGTGAACGCCGTACTGGATATCTTGCCGCAGGAAATCGAACCGGCACCGTCTTTCGGCGCCAGTATCCGCGCTGATTTTATCAGCGGCATGGGCAAGGTGAATGGCAAGTTCGTCATTATCCTGGACATGCGGCAAGTGCTCGACATCAACGATCTGTCAGCGCCAGCCAGTGGACGGCAGAACAGTTTGGCAGCGATTTCAGCGGGCGCCATTAATGCTGGCGCTACCTTAAATTGACATAGTGAGGAAGGTCAGGAGGCGTAAATCATTGAGGAGCGAGACAAATAAAAGCTGTGCCAGATGGGTTAACTCCGGCACTGACATAGCGCCAGATGCGGCAGGCCAGATCAGCAGCGAGATTAAGAAGTAAGTTTAAAAAGTAAGTTTAAAAAGTAAGATTGAGCAGTAATTTCAGGACTCATTTGAGTACTCATTTTAGTGGCCACACAACATCAACACAGTGCAGTAAAACTCACATTAACGTCACTATCCTGCGCCGCACACACACTTGCGGCAGGGATCACTCAGAAAGAACGACATGTTTACAAATATGAAGATAGGTACGCGTTTGGGATTGGGCTTTGGCTTGTTACTAATACTGCTTTCAGTCATTGCCTTTTTTGGTGTTACCCGCATGGCCAGCGTAAAAAGTAACCTCGATATCGTGATTACCAAAAATAACGTCAAGATTGCTCTGGCCAACGACATGCTCGAAGAAATGAACGTTACCGCCACGGCTATCCGCAATATGGTCATACTGGGCAAGGTTCCTCTGGCAGTCTTAAGAGAGAAAGAAGCGATACTTGGGGCGCGCGTCAAATATGGCGAACTGCGTGACAAGCTGGCGACTATGGTTAAATCGGAGGCTGGTAAAAAGACCCTGCGCGACATCAATGAAGCACATGCCAATACCAAACCCAAAGTTGACATCGCCATGGAACTGATCGCAACTGGCAAGATGGAGGAGGCTGCAGCACTCATCATCGGTGATATCCGTAGCGCCCAGCTCACGTGGTCGGCGGCAATCCAGGCCGCCATCTCGTACGAAGAGTTAGTTAACAGTAATCTGACTGAAGAAGCCAATAGCAGCTACGAGAATGCCTTCAACCTGATACTGGCGCTGGCAATTACCGCTATCGTGCTCGGTGCTGCGATGGCCTTTTTAGTCACCCGCAGCATTACCCGTCCGCTGGCGCTGGCAGTGAAGGTCGCCAACCAGCTCGCTGCCGGCGACCTCACAACCCAGCTTGACGTCCGCTCCAGCGATGAAGCCGGACAATTGCTCAACGCCATGAAAAACCTGACAGCAACGCTGAAAAGCGTCCTGAGCGATACCGACGACCTGGTCAAGGCGGCCGCCAATGGTGAGCTCGATACACGGGCCGATGCCAGCAAATATCAGGGTGACTTCCGCATGCTGGTAAGCGGTGTCAATGACACCATCAGCAATATTGCAGAACCACTGAAAGTCACTTCAGATTACGTCGACCAGATTGCCAGAGGCATCATTCCGGCAGTCATCACTACCGACTACAAGGGACAGTACGGCCTGATCAAAAATAACCTAAACACGCTGGTAAAAACCATGGGCGAGCTGCTTGAGCAAACCGACATCCTGATCAAAGGGGCTGCGGATGGAGATCTCACCAAACGTGCCAACGCAGACCTGTTCAAGGGTGGCTGGAACAGTCTGGTATCAGGCATCAACAGCACTGTGACCAATATCGCCGAACCATTGAAAGTCACGTCGGACTATGTCGACCAGATTGCCAAGGGGATCATTCCGGCAGTCATCACCACCGACTATAAGGGCGAGTACGGCGTCATCAAGAACAATCTCAATACACTGGTAAAAATGATGAGCAGCCTGCTGATGCAAACCGATGCCCTGATCAAAGGCGTCGCTAACGGCGAGCTTGATAAGCGTGCCAATGCCGACCTGTTTCAGGGTGGCTGGAATCAACTGGTGAGTGGTATCAATCAAGCCGTCGAAGGCATTGTATTACCTTTGAACGAAGTCATTAGCGTCATCACGGAAATGGAAAAAGGTAACCTGACTCTCACGGTAGAAGGTGACTATAAGGGCCAGCTCAACGACTTCAAGGAAACGGTCAACAATACCATCGCCAAGCTCTCCGGCGTCATCGGCGAGGTGCGCGGTTCTGCCGACTTACTGTCGAGCGCCTCGGAAGAAATCTCTGCCACTTCGCAGTCCATCTCGCAATCGACTTCCGAGCAGGCTGCCAGCGTCGAGCAGACCTCAGCCTCGATCGAGGAAATGAGCGCCTCCATCAACCAAAATACCGACAATGCCAAGGTCACCGAAGGCATGGCATCACAAGCCGCCCGCCAGGCCGGCGAGGGTGGCCAGGCGGTGAAGGATACTGTTGCGGCGATGAAAATCATCGCCAGCAAAATCGGTATCATCGACGAGATCGCCTACCAGACCAATCTGCTCGCGCTCAATGCAGCAATCGAAGCGGCGCGTGCCGGCGAACACGGCAAGGGCTTTGCCGTGGTCGCTGCCGAAGTGCGCAAACTGGCCGAACGCAGTCAAATTGCTGCTCAGGAGATCGGTGAACTCGCGAGCGGCAGCGTCGAAAAAGCCGAAGTTGCCGGCAAACTGCTCAATGAAATCGTTCCAGCCATCAGCAAGACCTCCGATCTGGTGCAAGAAATATCAGCAGCATCGACCGAGCAATCAGTCGGTGTCGGCCAGATCAATTCGGCCATGGGCCAACTCAACCAGATCACCCAGCAAAACGCCAGCGCGTCCGAAGAACTGGCTGCAACCGCAGAAGAGATGAGCGGCCAGGCCGGCCAGCTGCAGGACCTCATGTCTTTCTTCACGGTCGATACGCCGGATAGAGTATCAGTCAAAAAACCAACCAGTACCAAGCCTGTTGGTAAAAAACTGGTCGCCCGCAAAATAATGTCAAACGAATCGAGCTTCGTCCATTTCTAATCGAGTACGCCGTGCACTGCCGGTCCGCAGTGCACGTAGAGAACAGAGCGGACCGAAAGAATCAATACATCCTCGTTGCGGTTCATCAACATCAAGAACTTGTCTATCCTCACGAGGGAAAAAAACGATTTGCTCACCGTGATTTCACTGGATGTAGCTAAGCAGTAGTCCAACTGGTACGCACTTTTTAAACCAACTGAACGACGCACTTTTTACAAAAAAGTATCACCCGTTTATTCAAACCAGTACAACTGGTTTCATGACTGTTAGTTTTTTTGAGAGAACGCTATGTTTACAAATATGAAAATTGGTATGCGTCTGGGAATGGGTTTTCTGGCCGCAACGATCCTGCTTGCCCTCATCGGCATCGTTGGAATATCGAGTCTTAAAACCACCATCGCCGGACTGGAAACCATTTATCTTGACCGGGTAGTCCCGCTCAAGGGCCTCAACGTCATAGGGAGCGCTTATGCCGTCAATATTATCGATGCCGTTAACAAAACGAACGCTGGGGTCATGCATGCCGAAGTAGCGCTCAAAGGTATCGAGCATGCCAATGAGCAAATCAAGAAAGAGTGGACCGCCTACACGGCCACGACACTCACTACAGAAGAGACCAAACTGGCGCGTGAAGCCGAACAGCTGTTTGAACCGGCCAACCGCGATATTGCAAAACTCATCTCCGTCTTACAAGGAAAAGAGGGAAATATCCAGGGACAACTGAGTCAATTCAACGGGCCCTTATATGTGAGCATCGATCCTATCGGCGGCAAGATCGATGAACTCATCGAATTGCAACTGCGCGTATCCAAAGAAGTCTTTGACCAGGCCAACGCGCAATATCATACGACCCTGATGCTGACTATCGGTCTCATCATGGCGGCGATCATTATCTGCGCCGCAATCGGTTTCTGGGTCACGCGCAGCATTACGACACCCTTGAGCGTCGCCGTGGGAGTGGCGAACCAACTGGCCGCAGGAGACCTGACGGCACAGATCAACGTCACGTCTAAAGATGAAACCGGTCAGCTGCTCAATGCCATGAAAAATCTCGTCACAACACTCAAAGGCGTCCTGAGCGATACGGCAATCGTCGTGAAGGCAGCAGCCGACGGCGAACTCACCATTCGTACGGACGCAAAAAAATATCAGGGCGGCTGGAACGAGCTGGTGAGCGGCGTCAATGACACCATCGGCAATATCGCAGAGCCACTAAAAATGACCTCAACTTTTGTGGACCAGATCGCCAAAGGCATCATTCCACCCTCAATCACAGCGGACTACAAGGGCGAATACGGCATCATCAAAAACAATCTCAATACACTAGTGGTGGTGATGAACAACCTGTTGGCGCAAACCGACCTTCTCATTAAGGGCGTCGCCAATGGCGAGCTCGACAAACGTGCCAATGCCGACCTGTTTCAACATAGCTGGCATGCACTGGTCAGCGGTACCAATCAGATTGTCGAAGGCATTGCCGTACCTTTGAACGAAGTCGTTGCGGTACTGATGGAAATGGAAAAAGGTAATCTGACCCTGACGGTAGAAGGTGACTACAAGGGCCAGCTCGACGACTTTAAAGAAGCGGTCAACAATACCATTGCCAAACTCTCCGGCATCATCGGCGAGGTGCGCGGTTCAGCCGACTCTCTGTCGAGCGCTTCCGAAGAGATCTCCGCCACAGCACAATCAATCTCACAAGCGACTTCCGAGCAGGCTGCCAGCGTCGAACAGACCTCGGCCTCAATCGAGGAAATGAGCGCCTCCATCAACCAAAATACCGATAACGCCAAGGTCACTGAAGGCATGGCATCACAAGCGGCTAAACAGGCCGGTGAGGGTGGCCAGGCGGTGAAAGACACCGTTGCGGCGATGAAAATCATCGCCAGCAAAATCGGCATCATCGATGAGATCGCCTACCAGACCAATCTGCTCGCGCTCAATGCAGCAATCGAAGCGGCGCGTGCCGGCGAACACGGCAAGGGTTTCGCAGTGGTCGCTGCCGAAGTGCGCAAACTGGCCGAACGCAGCCAGATCGCGGCTCAGGAGATCGGTGAACTCGCGAGCGGCAGCGTCGAAAAAGCCGAAGTTGCCGGCAAACTGCTCAATGAAATCGTTCCAGCCATCAGCAAGACCTCGGACCTGGTGCAGGAGATATCGGCTGCGTCAACCGAGCAATCAGTCGGTGTCGGCCAGATTAATTCGGCCATGGGTCAGCTCAACCAGATCACCCAGCAAAACGCCAGCGCGTCCGAAGAACTGGCGGCAACCGCAGAAGAGATGAGCGGCCAGGCCGGACAGCTGCAGGACCTGATGGCATTCTTTACGGTGCAGACCTCAGCCAGTCCTGTGACCAGGAAAACGACCGCAAACAAGCCCGTCGTAAAGAAAGTAATCAGCCGTAAGTTCACGCCTGATCCCTCGAATTTTGTCCACTTTTAAGCGAACCCAGGCGTACTCCTGCTGTAACGATGGCGAGAGAAAAAACAGGCTGTAAATAGTAGGCAATAAAAAAAGAGGCGTTGCAGTGTGAACTGCAGCGCCTCTTTTTTCTGACGTTTTTTCTGACGTTTTTTCTGACCTTATCTGCTTACTTCACCAGCAACCACAAACGGCCCAGATCGGCAGCGCCATCAGTGCCTTGTATGGTCTTGAAGGTTTCTGCTGCCTTGATTTTATTTCCTGCCTGCAGATAGGCCATGCCTAAATGCAGCCTGGCTTCGTCCAGCGCCTTCAGACCACCTTTGGCAATACCTTGCTCAATCAGGGTGATCCCTTTATCGGCTTGCGCATTGATCACCAGGTTGTAACCCATATTAACCATGCCCACACCGGTCTTTGCCGACCTGGCGGCAGCTTCGCCGGCATCGAGTGTTTTGGCATCATCGGTGGCTTGCTTATTGACCTTGTCGCGCAGCTGTTTATGTCTCGCCGCGTCTTTACCGGTGCCGAGCATATTGGCTTCATAACCGGCATCCATCACTTTTTTTGCCTCTACCGGCAGACCCGCCAGCAATGATAATTCAGTCATCTCAACATATTGCGGCCCTTCTTCCAGGCTGCCGGTTGCGAGCATCAGGCGATACCAGTCGAGACGCAGGCGTTCCGCAAAGCCGGCCTTGTTGGGCAAGCGGTAAAGCAGATCGGCCCAGTATTCTTTTTTCGGATAGTGCGTCACCATGCGCTCAAGCACTGTGGTGTAACCGGCGGTATCTTTTAATTTTAAATAACAGCTGATCAGGAGATGCAGTTTGTCGTGACTTGGCACCCGGTTCGCCAGATCATCGGCTTGCAATTGCGCATTGAGCTCTTTAATGGCTCCGGTGAAATCCTCTTGCAGGTACATGATGCGCGCCAGCAGGTCATGCATCGGGACACTGCTGTTGTCGAGTGCAAGATAACGCACGGTCCATTGTTTCGCCAGATCGTACTTTTTCTCATTATAAAAAGTACCGGCCATACCTTCGGTGTATTTGAGCTTTTCTGCCGTGGTCAGAAAATCGGTCTTGATCATGCTGTCAAAAGCGGCTGCGAGCATGGCGTTGTCACTGGTGCTTGAGGCAATCACGGCGCGCATACGGTCTATGGCAAACAACTCGTAAGGTGTCTTGTTTTCAAACGCATCGAGCACCTTGATTTTTTCCAGCGCCGCAGGAAAATTCTTTTCCTTGATGGAGGTTTCAACATCGGTAAACGGCTTACCCATTTCTTTACGTACTGTCGGGGCCGGTACTGCAGTGGCTGCCGGAGCAGCCGTTTGTGCCTGCGCCTGAGCGGGTAGCAGGGCTAAGGGCGCTGAACCAAGCGCGAGAAACAGGGCGGTTAATGCAATAGGAGATTTTTTTATCATGGCAATAAGAGTTCAATGAGCGGTCACTAAAATGGATGATGAATAAGACGATGATGTGAATGACGGCATCGATCAGGGAATCGATAAGCCCTGGATAAAAACAGCTATTCCTGAGGTGTCTGTGCAAGGAAACTATTATTTATCATGCTTCATTATATCTGAGCCTGAGCCTGAGAAAGGAGGCTGTGATAAAAATGGTATTTAAATCGTCATTTTTGAATGGAAACGGTCTTGGCAAAACTTATCAGGCCTTGAGCCAGTCCAGCGTCCAGCGGCCTATCTGTTCACGCCACGTGCGTTGGGAAAAGGTGTGATTGGCCAACGCCAGATCATGACGCGTCACCTGTCTGCGTGACATCAGCTTTTTCCATGCGCCGGAGCCACCTGCCAGATCAGAAAATTCTTGCGCCGTCAGGTCGTCGCTGCATAAGATAAAAAGTATCCGGCCTTGAAACAAGGAGAAACCCTGGCGCATTTTTTCGGGCAGGCTGAGCGTACTGCCGGGATACGTCATTACGCTCAGGCTGATACCGGGCTCTTGCCTGAATGGCGTCAACTGGCGGATCTGCCGCATAAACGATAGTGCTGAATCGGCCGGATTAAAACGTCCTGTGCCGAGCTTGCGCCATAACTCAGGCTTGAACAGACGTTGCAGATAATAGTGCCGCAGATAGGTCTTGGCGATACTTACGTCAGTCCTCACCCAGGGATTCACCAGTACCAATCCGCATACCCGGCTGTCCTGGTGAGCATACAATAGCGCCGCTGATGCACCATCACACAAGCCCCAGAGCACGACTTCGCGCAGTGTAGTTACTTGCTTAAAAAAACAAGTGATGGCAGCGCGAATATCGTCGTCGATGCCATTGAAGTCGCGTTGCTCGCCTTCACTGTCACCCATGCCGCGATAATCAAAGCGCATGACTGCGATCCCATGCGCAGCGAATTGCCGCGCAAGCAGCGTGAACTGGCGATGGCTGCCGGCCCGGTATTGCGGACCGCCGACAATAAACAGCACGCCACGCTCAGATGGCTGCAAAGGCAGGCTCAGGACTGCGTGCAAGGTGGCGTCCTGGCAGCGAAATGACAGGGCTTTTTCCTGATACGTCATCCCGGCTCCAGCTCGAATGACTCGAACAATTGCACCGTGCGTACCAGAAGCTCAGGGCAGATACTGATTTCCTGTGCATCCCAAAATGGGGGGCCAGCCAGCAGGGAGAGATGCAGCTCAACGGCATCCCGCGTCCATTGTTGTGCAATCTTCATTTTAGCTGCACCAAGATCCGCGCCAGCACCGGGCAGAATTTCAAACCAGTGCACCGGACACGGTAAAGGTGTGAACATGCCGGCATCGAGCAAGTCCAGCGGCAACGCCAGCTGTGACGAAATTTCATAGCCCGCGATTTCTAGCGTTTCACCACCTTGGAGTGATTGACGGAGAGCTGCGGTTGCGCCGCCCGCTGCCACTTTACCGCTGAGCATATCACTGGCCAGACGCAATCGAAAAAATTGATTCAGGAACTGCGCACCATTCATGACCGGTTGCCACAACACAAGCTGTTTAATTGGGGAAAGCAGACGGAGCGGACCAACCGGATCAGTTTGATCCGCCAAAAAATCAAGGGCGAGCAGTGCACCGAGACGCAGTGCCAGCAAACTGACCGGCACATTGGTACGCGCAGACAACCAGTCACAGGCCACGGCAAGGTCAGCTTTCCAGCCATCCCAGCTGGCATCGCGTAATTCTCCATCGCTGTCCCCACACCCGTACAAGTCCATGCTGAGCACGGCGACGCCACTGCGGGCCAGCGCTTGCGCTTGCAGAGCCAGCATCCGGCGCGATTTGTTCATTTCATCGCCAAATGGCGGAACAAAAACAACGGCATGCTGACACACAGAACCACTGGCTGCCGGGTAATACAGGCAATAACGTTGTCCGTCGCCGGTAGCCAAAAAAAAGGCTTCAACCGGTGGCGTCACCACTGCGGACATCAGGCGAGTTTGCTGTCAACGAAACGGCTGAGACTGCCAAGCGTGCTAAAAATCTGGCCACTGATCTCGTCATCATCGATAGTAAAACCAAAATGATCTTCCAGCCTGGTCAGGACGCTGACGACCGCCATCGAGTCGAGTTCAGCGATACTTCCAAGCAGCGGGGAATCAGGGCCAAGATCGAGTCCTTGCGCTCCAAGATGGAGTGTTTCGATCAGGATTTTTTTTACGGCATCAATAGAATTCATGGCGGCGCTATAGGTTAAAAAAAGTAAAAAATAAATGAAAAAACTATTTTTAAATAATCATCTATTTTACATTGCGCGAGTTCAAATTCGAAGTGCAACAGAAGATTAATTGGATGGGGTGGGAAGATGCGGTAGCATCCGAACTCCCAGACCTCCCAGTCAAAGTTGCCCGAAATGATCTACACACATCTATCCCAAGAAGAACGATACCAGATTTACGCCC
>CANIFC010000004.1 GCA_947466695.1 Oxalobacteraceae bacterium
CGCTCTCAAAGGTACCGTGACTTTTTCCAGTATCTTCACTTCAGCGACTGCAGGAGTGGTACTGGCATGCTTGACACAGCCAAACATCGCACAACTCACAGCGGCGACAAAAAAAGGTGTTCCTGACTGTTTTTTTGAGATAATTTTGCATCATGACTCCGGGCTAAAATAAATACTCATGAATAACGCTGGCAAAAAATTTGCGCAGGCGTCCGGTCGGGACGGCTTGCCGGTATCTATTACGCTGCAATAAAGCAGCGGATCGTCATTAAGTGACAACTTTTTGATATGACGCCATATCAAAAGATAAATCACTCAGAGATAAAAAAATAAAACCGATTGCTTTCCAAAACCTAAAAATTCATAAAAAAATTAATAAAAAAATTATGTTTTTTTACAATATTCGTACTATAAAACATTTTGTTAAAATGTCAATAAATTAATTTTTAATCAGGGGAAACAGCATAATATTGATTTTATGAGTGATTTTATGAGTGATTTTATGAGCCAGCCTTTTCAAGTATTTAGCCCCGGCTGAAATGCTCGGCAATTTTTGCTTACCCTTCTTGCTTATCCGTGACGGTACTTTTTTGCCCTGGCTCTCATCAAGGCTTTTAATCTCGCATTGAAAACAGGCAACTCACAGAGCCTGGCTCCATGTCCTTCGTCATGTTACGGCGAAGGCTCTTTAAGCAAACGTCCAGGGTGGCGAAGATGTGCGCCTTGAGCTTGGAAGAGAGAGGTAAACGCAAAAAAACCGGCTTCTGTGCAATGCAGAAACCGGTCCTTGTTGGCGCAAATTGTGCGGCAAGCCAGTGCTATCGGATCAATTCAAGATAGGCGTGGACTTTTTGTGAAGCGAACCGCTCCCGGCTTACATATTGCGCCGGTACTGTCCGCCCACCTCAAACAGCGCCGTCGTAATCTGACCCAGCGAACAGACACGTGCCGCATCCATCAGTTTGGCGAACACGTTTTCATCGTTGATAGCCGCTTCCTGCAGCGCTGCCAGGGCCAGTGGTGCGGCCTCGGCGTGACGGCTGTGGAAGTCAGCCAGACGGCTTAGTTGCGATTGTTTTTCCGCCTCGGTGGAACGCGCCAGCTCAATTTTTTGCGCTACCTCGCCCTGCTTGGGATTGCGGAAGGTATTGACGCCGATGATAGGCAGGCTGCCATCATGCTTCATGTGCTCGTAGTGCATCGACTCTTCTTGAATCTTGCCGCGCTGGTAGCCGGTTTCCATGGCACCGAGCACGCCGCCGCGTTCGGCGATGCGCTCAAATTCCTGCATCACGGCCTCTTCCAAAAGCTCGGTCAACTCTTCAATGATAAAGCTGCCCTGGATCGGATTTTCATTTTTCGCCAGACCCCATTCACGGTTGATGATGAGCTGGATCGCCAGCGCACGGCGCACGGATTCGTCCGTCGGCGTCGTGATGGCTTCATCGTAGGCGTTGGTGTGCAGGCTGTTGCAGTTATCGTAGATGGCGATCAAGGCCTGCAGCGTGGTGCGGATATCGTTGAAGTCGATCTCTTGCGCGTGCAAACTGCGCCCGCTGGTCTGGATATGGTATTTGAGCTTCTGGCTACGGTCATTGGCACCATATTTATCCCGCATGGCAATGGCCCAGATACGCCGCGCCACCCGGCCCAGCACCGTGTATTCAGGGTCCATGCCGTTACTGAAGAAAAAGGACAGGTTGGCGGCGAAATCGTCGATATGCATGCCACGCGCCAGATAGGCTTCGACAAAGGTGAAGCCATTGGAGAGCGTAAAGGCCAGTTGCGAAATCGGGTTGGCGCCAGCTTCGGCAATATGGTAGCCAGAGATCGAGACCGAGTAGAAATTGCGCACTTGGTGATGCACAAAATATTCCTGAATGTCACCCATGACCTTGAGCGAAAACTCGGTTGAGAAAATACAGGTATTTTGTCCCTGGTCTTCTTTCAGGATATCGGCCTGTACGGTCCCGCGCACGTTCATCAGCACCCAGGCTTTGATCTTGGCCGCTTCGTCAATGGTCGGCTCACGCTTGTTATCGGCGACAAACTTATCCATCTGCTGATCAATGGCGGTGTTCATGAAGAACGCCAGGATGGTCGGTGCCGGGCCGTTGATGGTCATCGAGACCGAGGTCGCCGGATCGCATAATTCAAAGCCGTCGTAGAGCACTTTCATATCTTCCAGCGTCGCCACGGAAACGCCGGAATTACCGACCTTGCCGTAGATGTCTGGCCGCAGCGCCGGATCAGCGCCATACAAGGTGACCGAGTCAAAAGCGGTCGAGAGACGCTTGGCGGGCATGCCTTGCGAGACCAGCTTGAAACGCTTATTGGTGCGGAACGGATCACCCTCGCCGGCAAACATACGGGTCGGGTCTTCACCTTCGCGCTTGAAGGCAAACACACCGGCAGTGAACGGAAACGAGCCCGGGACATTTTCCAGCATCAGCCAGCGCAAAATTTCGCCATGATCGACGAAGCGCGGCAAGGCGACCTTGCGGATCTTGGTGCCGGACATGGTGAGTTGGGTGAGCTGCGTACGGATTTCCTTGTCGCGGATCCTGACCACGTATTCGTCACCAGCATAAGCCGTCTGCATATCGGGCCACATGGCGACCAGTTTTTTGGCTTCGGCGTCGAGATGATTATCGCGCTGGGCGATGAGCTGATCGAGGCTGGCAAATAGTTCACCGGGTCCGCTGCCGGTGTTGGCTTTGGCCAGCATACGGCGGGTTTCCTGCAGCTGCTGCCGCTCACGCGCCAGTATGACCTGCTTGCCGGTACGCTTGTGATAGTGGCGGATGGTGTCGGCAATTTCCGCCAGATAGCGGCTGCGCGCCGGTGGCACAATGACGTTTTTACCGCTGGAAAATTTACTCTTGACGATGCCAAGCTTGCTTGGTACCAGCGCCAGGCCATGTTCAGCCAGTGCCGGCAATATGCCCTGATACAAGGCAGTGACACCATCATCATTGAAGCGCGACGCTTGCGTGCCGTAGACCGGCATGTCCTCAGACTTCTGGCTCCACAGTTCGCGGTTGCGCTGATACTGCTTGGCGACATCGCGCAAGGCGTCGAGCGAGCCTTTACGGTCAAATTTGTTGATGGCGATGAAATCGGCAAAATCGAGCATGTCGATTTTTTCCAGTTGCGACGGCGCGCCAAACTCTGGCGTCATCACGTACATCGACAAATCGACATGCGGCACGATGGCGGCATCACCCTGGCCGATACCGGAGGTCTCGACGATCACCAGGTCAAACCCGGCTACCTTGCAGGCGGCGATCACGTCCGGCAGGGCTTGCGAAATTTCCGAGCCCGCCTCGCGCGTGGCCAGCGAGCGCATGAAAACCTTGAGCGGCCCCTTCCACGGGTTGATCGCATTCATGCGAATCCGGTCACCGAGCAAGGCACCGCCCGATTTACGACGTGATGGATCGATCGAAATGAGCGCAATATTGAGCTGGTCGTTCTGGTCCAGACGTATGCGCCGGATCAGCTCATCGGTCAGCGACGACTTGCCCGCGCCGCCGGTTCCGGTAATGCCCAGCACCGGTATCTTGCATACATCTGCCGCCAGGTGCAGCGACTTCAATAAGGCCGGCGCGACCTTCTGGTTTTCCAGCGCTGTAATCAACTGCGATAGCGGACGATGCCGGGCAACCATCTCCGGCTCTTGCAGGCTTTTCAGATTCGCCGGAGCGAAACCGGAAAGATCGATATCGCAGGCCTGGATCATCGACAGGATCATCCCGACCAGGCCCAGCCGCTGGCCGTCTTCCGGACTAAAAATACGGCTGACACCGTAGGCATGCAACTCGGCAATCTCTTCCGGCACGATCACGCCGCCACCGCCACCATAGACCTTGATGTGCTCGCCGCCACGTTGCCGCAGCAGGTCGATCATGTATTTGAAATACTCAACATGCCCGCCCTGATAGCTGGAAATGGCGATCCCCTGCGCATCTTCCTGCAACGCGGCAGTGACGATTTCTTCCACCGAACGGTTGTGCCCGAGATGGATCACCTCGGCACCATTGGCCATCAGGATGCGGCGCATGATATTAATCGAGGCGTCATGGCCGTCAAACAGAGAAGCGGCTGTAATGAAGCGCACCTTGTTGGCGGGTTTGTATTCGGTCAGCTTTTGGGCTACGGACAAGTCGGTCATGTCTTCCTCAACGGGGTCGGATTTTTCCTGATCTGGTTTTACCGGGCGAAGCGCTATCCGGCAAAGTCTCAATGTGAGTAACCAAGTTATATGACGTTAACGTAAACGTCAATATCAATCTGCAAAAATAGCACGATCAGCTTCCATGAAACTGACAACAAGAACAAAACAGAAAAAATGCACCGCCATCAGGCGCGAAATGCCGGAAAACGGTCATCAGGGGAAAGAAAGTGCGAGCTCGATATTGCCGGAAGCAAGATTGAGCTGATGTTGGCGATCCTGGCGCAGGTCACGTCAGATACAGACGTAATTGCGACTGCCAAGTCCCTAAGTCCATCTGTGTAAGGACACAGGCGAATGTTGAAGCCAATTAAATCCACTCATCTGGAAAGGCAGTTTTAAGAAACTCCATGAACGCCTTGACCTTCGCGCTTGCAAAGCGCCGCGACGCATGGAGAACCCAGAGCTCAGATGGCTGATCTGTTAAAGTTCCCCAACACACAAGCCTCCCCGCTGCCAAGTCTTCCGCCACAAGTAGCCGGGGAAGCTTGGCCGCGCCGATTCCGGTAAGCACTGCGTCGCGGATCATTGTGAGCGCAGGAAGTTCAAGGACCGGTTGAGTTTGAATTTCGAGATCGGGAGGCCCGGAGATTTGCCAGACGGATTTGTTCCGGACCGAGTTCCTGACAACCACAGGAACGGGCTTCTGGTCAGGCGACCCAAGGATATTTCGATGACCAATAAATGATGGCGCGGCAACCAATAAAAGCTGGTCGCGGACAAAGCAGCGCCCCACAAGCTCCGAGTCTGGCTCCGGGTTGATCCGTATGACAAGGTCATAGCCTTCGCTCACCAGATCCACAGCGCGATCATCCATCGTCACTTCAAGCGTTACCTCGGGGTAAGCCATGCTGAATTTGGCAGCGAGTTGTCCCATCAACATTTGTCCAAATAGCGTTGGCACATTGACCCGCAACCGCCCACGGGGTTGCGCGCGTCCATCGCGCAATGTGTCTGCCACCGCAGCGATTTCAGTGAGTGGCCCGGCCGTGCGCGAGAAAAGCAACTCCCCTTCCTCCGTTAAGTGAACCGCCCTTGCGCCGCGCTCAAACAGGCGTACTCCCAAGCTTGCCTCAAGCTCCATCACTTTGCGCGACAAGCTCGCTTTTGGTCTGCCGCTCGTACGACTGGCCTGCGCAAAGCCACCGTTCGAGGCTACGAGGACAAAGTCGGATAAGTCATCAAGATTCACAATCGTTCCATTTTCGAGACGTTACGTCTCATACTAGAGTCTTGTGTCGTTTTTTTCAATACCTAATAATAGGAAGGTAATCTACTTCGCCGATGACGGCGCTCACTTTTAACAAGGATTCTTTCATGACAATTCTCGTCACCGGCGGCACTGGCACAGTTGGTTCTCACTTGCTGAGGCAACTTTCAGATAAGGACGTTTCGGTTCATGCCCTGACCCGCGACTCACACAAAGCGAATTTCCCCAGCGGCGTCATTGCGGTAACTGGAGACATGCTCGACGTGGAATCCATGCGCAAGGCACTGACTGGAGTGAGCTCGCTCTTCCTGCTCAACGCCGTCTCACCCCAGGAACTGACCCAGGCGCTGCTGACGCTGACGCTCGCGCGGGAGGCCGGCATCGAGCGTGTCGTCTACCTCTCTGTTTTTAACGGGGAAGCGTTCACCAATGTTCCGCACTTCACGGCGAAATATACAGTCGAGAGGATGATCGAACAGTTCGATATTCCTGCCACTATTTTGCGGCCAAACTGCTTTATGCAAAACGATGCGCTGTTTTTTAAGGATGCGCTTCTCGGGCCGGGTCTTTATCCGTTCCCTATCGGCGACAAAGGCGTATCGATGGTCGACGCGCGTGATATTGCCGAGATTGCCGCATTTGCCCTGCTGCAGCGCGAGCGTGCGCCCCAGGCATTACCCCGTGAGGTCATCAATGTGGTCGGACCCGAGGCATTGACAGGTGCCGGTATCGCGGGCATATGGTCCAAACTTCTCAATAAACCTGTGACATATACCGGCAGTGAGACCGCGCCATTTGAACAGCAGCTTGCGCAACATGCGCCAAACTGGCTGGCTATGGATATGCGATTGATGCTCGACCGCTTCGTATCGGACGGAATGATTGGCACCACAAGCGACGTAGAGAAAATGACGCACATCCTCGGCAGACAACCTCGCTCATATGCCAATTTCGCAGCCGAAACTCTGGCGCAATGGAACGAACATCATGCTGTGTAACCCGGACGCAATCCTGTCATTCTGGTTTCAAGAGATCACTCCAAAACAATGGTGGGGGAAATCGCCTGAACTTGACCAGTTGATTACCCGAAGGTTCGGGGCCGTGCACAAATCGGCTGCTGATTGCGAACTATTTGCCTGGCGTGAGACCGCCCGTGGTCGATTAGCCGAAATCTTGGTACTGGACCAGTTTTCACGTAACATTTACCGGGAACTGGCAACAGCCTTCACCTGCGACCCATTGGCCTTGGCATTAGCGCAAACTGCGGTCGCAGTCCAGGCAGACAGGGAACTGGACGTACAAGAACGCTCGTTTTTATACATGCCATTTATGCACAGCGAGTCACCGGCAATACACGCAGTGGCAATGACACTTTTTGATACTCCAGGCTTAGACAGCGGTTTGGATTTCGAAAGAAAACACAAGGAGATCATCGATCGCTTTGGCCGTTTTCCACATCGCAATACCCTGTTGGGCCGAAAATCCACTCCGGAGGAACTTGAGTTTCTCAATACGTCCGGCGCATCCTTTTAATTTGCCGATGACTTTTTTTAGATATGGTTAAAGTTCTGAAATGGGGGAAGTTCTAACATTCATATATTCACAAAAAAATATTTGCATGATGGAACTTCCCCTCAATTTTTTTAATTTTTTTCAATTTTTTACAAGCCTTGGATAAAAAAGTCGGCATGATTCAGCGCTGACAAGAAATGCCAGAACGGATAGCTACCAAAATTTTGATACAGAGCACTGCTAACGGACGGAGCTCGGTTATGCTTGGATAAAATATATCTCTTAAAAACAACAAAACTACTACCGCCGCATGCACAGTTCTTACGACTAAAGTCGTGCAAAATGTCAGAATATCAGAACTGTCATCGGCTTTGGACTCCCGCGTTGGTATCAAGGATGAGCCCGATCAAACGCATCACTTTTTTCCGTGAGAATAACCATGTCAAGTCCACTATACCGTTGGGTCGTGATCACTTTATTTGCCCTGGCCAGTGGCGGATCGCCGGCTGTGGCTCAGGAAGTAAAGGCTGGTCTTGCTGATGAAATCCCGCTTGGAACGGTTGTAGAAGTTGCTACCCGCGGCGTCATTGTTCCGATGTATGCTGTCTGGAAAAAAGATGCCGTCGCAACCGTTGTGCTGTATTCCGGCGGTGGTGGTGGTTATGGCAAAATCGGTGAGAACGGTTGGCCTGGCAGCCAAAATTTTCTGATCCGTTCTGCCAGAATATTTGCCGCCCACCCTTTTAACGTCGTTCTGGTTGGTCGTGCAAGCGACGTACCGGATCTTGATGGCTTTGTCCGTACAGGGGAAAACCACGACCAGGATAATCAGGCGATTTTCCACGCGATCAAGATAAAAAGCGCCGCTCCGATCTGGCTTATTGGAACCAGCATGGGGACCATTTCGGTTACCGCTGCTGCCATCAAAAATGGCGGCCCAAACATTGCGGGAATTGTGCTTACCTCGTCCGTGACCTCTTCTGCGGTTAAGGGCGCAGTTCCGACCCAAGAGCTGGATAAAATCACCGTGCCGGTACTTGTCGTCCATCATCAGCGCGATGCCTGCAAAATTTGCACACCGTATGAAGCCAAGAACATGGCGGACAGCATGAAAAACGCCCCAATCAAAAAGACGGTATTGCTTGATGGCGGATCGGGCCCATCCGGCAATCCTTGCCAGGCACTGCATTATCACGGCTTCATAGGAATGGAAAAGGAAGTTGCTGACCTGATCGCCGCCTGGGTCAAAAATCCCGCGAAATGAATTTCTCCGTGAATTTTATTCTCAAGAACTACCACTCAATTTTTGTCGAATTTTGTGCCAGCCATGGTTAGAAAAATAGACGTGACTTAGCCTGAGTTTTGCATAAAAAAGGGCAAGAATCCCGTAAGTGATTGATAAAATGTGAGTTATCGAGAAACACACCCATCAACACGAACCGCACCTTGCCCGACATGAATTCTAACCCAGAACAGCTCAGATTTGCCGCCATTCCAGGCCATACCATTCGCGCAGATTTTGCCGGCGGCGGCTTGTCGTCCGATCTCGGACCTTTGCTATTGCGCGGCATTGATCGTCAGATCGGACTGACCGAGCGCCTCAATGCCGCCGTGCTTGATACCCGCCACGCCAGCTACATCACGCATTCCCAGCTCGACCTGCTGACCCAGCGCATCTACCAGATCGGCTGCGGCTACGAAGATGGCAACGATTCCAATACCTTGCGCCATGATCCGATGTTCAAGCTTGGCGCCGGCCGTCTGCCGTTCGATGCCGACACGGCGCTCGCTTCGGCGGCAGCAATGTCGTCGGGCCGGGCGTAATTGAGCTCGATCGTGACGCCATCGGGATCTTCAATAAAAATTTGATGCAGCTCCATACTCGGTACCTTGCGCTGCCTGAAGGCAATCTGATGCTGCTCCAGGCGGGCATAGGTTTCGGCGATATCGGATGCCGCAAAAGCGATATGGTCGAGCGCACCAGTCCCGGAATCACTCCCGGCAGGGCCTGCCTTGTCACCCAAATAATCACCTAAACCCGCTGGATTGGCGGGATCAACCGCGACCAGATGCACCACGGCACCGCCGGTGATTTGGCCCTCTGGTACCGTGGCATACAGCCATGCGCCAGAAAATGGAAAAGGTGGTCGCGGACCGGTGGCAAATCCCAGCGCCTGTCCATAAAAATTGATCGCGCGTTGAACCTGCGCAGTGCGGATAGAATAATGATCCAGTTTTTCTATGCTCATGGCCAGCCTTGATTGGTTGATGGTTGAATGATGAAGTGACTGGGTAACTAAACGACTAAATTAACGACTAAAGAATGAAAGGCTGGCTGGATTAGCTGATCAGTGAATGCACAAGGCGTCTGGATGATTTTCCGCCTCTGCCAGTTTGGCGTTTTCGATACGCGCCTCCGGTAGCAGCGGAATGCCATTCTTGACCGCCGTCATTTCAGCCAGAATTGAGATGGCAATTTCGGCCGGCGTCTTGCTGCCGATATACACCCCGATCGGACCATGCAGACGGCTGATCTGCTCGTGGTTCAGGTCAAACTCCAGCAGGCGTTCACGCCGCTTGGCATTGTTGGAGCGTGAACCGATTGCGCCGACATAAAATGCCTCGGAACGCAGCGCTTCCATCAGCGCCAGATCATCCAGCTTGGGATCATGCGTCAAGGCAATGACGGCGCTATGGCTATCGAGTTTCATCTCGATAACCAGATCGTCCGGCATCGCATGAATGACTTCAACGCCCTCTACCTGCCAGCCGATACGATATTCTTCGCGCGGGTCACACACGGTCACGTGGTAATCCATGCCCAGCGCGATCTGCGCCAGAAAGCGCGACAATTGTCCGGCGCCGATGATGAGCAAACGCCAGCGCGGGCCAAAGATGGTCGTCATGGCGGTTTTTGAGACCTGCATCATCATCGTGCTGCTGGCAGTATCAAGACTCACTGCACCGGTAACCAGATCCAGTCGCCGCGCGATCAACTCGTGCAGCGCCAGCCTTTGTAATAATTCACTGATGCAGCTGTTCTTGTCCACCGGTTCAATCGCCAGCTCGATGGTGCCGCCGCAAGGCAGTCCAAAACGGTGTGCCTCATCGGCGGTAATGCCGTAGGTCAGAATTTCAGGTTTGCTGCGGGTCAAGCCCTCGTTGCGCGCCCGTTCAATCAGATCGTCCTCAATACAGCCGCCAGAGACCGACCCGACCACGCTACCGTTTTCACAAATGGCCAGCATGGCACCTTCCGGCCGGGGGCTTGAGCCCCAGGTCTTGATCACGGTGACCAGCTCGCAACGCAGCCCGGCGTCCACCCAGGCCTCGCACGCTTTCAGTACTTCAAGATTAACGCTATCCATAACACTCCCGCACAATTGGTTTCTGTTTCATGACTTGTTTCAGCGCGCCCGAAAGACGCGACAACGAAGGCAAATAAGGGAAATTTCCCGCTACCGAACCTGTGCCGATGGCAATACACAAACGGCAAGACTCAATTTATGACATGCTCCGACTGTATCATGGCATCCGGATACACGCAGGAAAGCCCTGTTTACGTCCGATCCGGTGCCAGAATCAGCCACAGAGACGCGCGAGATTGATGCAAATAAAAGACAAATTAGAGCAGGTAGCGCGTCGCACCATGGGATGCCTGCGGCGCGCCGGCCAGCGGCAAGCTCTTGTCCAAGGCGATACCGCCATCGAGCATCAGGGACAAGTAGCGCAAGCAACAGACGCGTAGAAAAGAGGAAAAATTATCGATCTCACCCCGGTAGGCGATGAGCTCATCGGAGAGTTTACTGATGAGCTGATTGGTATTCATGCCATCGCGCGCAGCAATTTCCTGCAGTACTTGCCAGAATAGTTTTTCCAGCCGGATCGACGTGACAACGCCATGCAAACGGATGGAATGCGCCTTGGTCTCGTAGTTGCCAGGGTCCGCTTTTACAAAAATATCGCACATAGAAACTCCCAGAGGAAATTATCGTATCAGAAGACAAGATAAAACCTGTCTTTCTGATGTTGATTATACCTTCAAGGTCGTTGACATGTACGCGCTACAAGATGATTTTTGTTCCCAGCAGTGCCAGGTATTGCGCCATCCAGGCCGGGTGCGAAGGCCATGCCGGTGCGGTCACAAAGTGACCGTCTGTGACGGCATCGGTAACGGCGATATCGGCAAAGTGGCCACCCGCCAGTTCCACTTCAGGACGGCAGGCTGGATAGGCCGAGCAGCGCACGCCTTCCAGTACCTTGGCCGCAGCGAGTATTTGCGCGCCGTGACAGACTGCAGCTATCGGTTTTTTCGCCTTGTGAAAATGCTGCACCAGCGCGATGACCTGCGGATTGAGGCGCAGATATTCCGGCGCGCGGCCGCCGGGAATGACCAGGCCGTCATAGCTGGCAGCGTCAATGCTGGCGAAATCGTGGGTGATACCGAAACGATGGCCGGGCTTTTCGGTATAGGTTTGCTGCCCTTCAAAATCATGGATGGCGGTTGCGACAAAGTCACCCGCTTTCTTGTCCGGGCAAACCGTATGCACGTCGTGACCAACAGCAAGCAGCGTCTGAAAAGGCACCATCGCCTCGTAATCTTCCACAAAATCACCGACCAACATCAATATTTTCTTGCCTGCCATGATATCTCCCATTTGTTTTAATCACTGGAGCCCTATTGTTGTCCTGTTTTATCAACGGCAGGTAATCATGGGTTACTACATGATGCGATGGCCAGCGATATCCTGAATCATGGATCATGGATCATGGATTACCGGAGGGCCTTTCCGGGAGAGAATTTTCCGCTGGCTTTTTCAAGCGAATCAGGTATTTTCCGTCGCGTTGAAGCGCGAAGTTTGCTCGCCGCCCTTCCCGCCACCGAGCTTGGCGGCGCCCACAATCCGGTTCGCCAGGCGTGCCAGCGGCAAGGACTGCAGCCAGATTTTTCCCGGTCCGGTCAGCGTGGTAAAAAATAATCCCTCACCGCCAAACAAAGCCGTCCGGATACCGCCGACAAACTTGACATCAAAATCGACCTTTTTTTCGAATGCCACAATACAACCGGTATCAACCCGCAAGGTCTGGCCAGCCTGTAAGGTTTTTTCGATGATGGCGCCACCGGCATGAATGAAAACCAGACCGTCCCCTTCGAGTTTTTGCAGGATAAATCCTTCACCGCCAAAAAAGCCGGCACCGAGTCTTTTCTGAAACGCAATCCCCAGCGAAACACCTTTTGCGGCGCACAGGAAAGCATCCTTCTGGCATAACAGCGTGCCGCCCACCTCGTTCAAGTGCACCGGGATAATCTTGCCCGGATACGCGGCGCCAAAAGCGAGCTTGCGCTTGAGCTTGCCGCCGTTCATGAACACGGTGGTAAACAGCGATTCACCCGTCACCAGACGTTTGCCTGCGCCCATCAGTTTGCCGAGCAAACCGCTCTGGGCGGCGGAACCATCGCCAAAGATCGTGTCCATCTGTATGTCCTCTTCCATGTAAAACATGGCACCCGCCTCACCGACGACCGCTTCATCAGGATCGAGTTCGATCTCGACAAATTGGATATCGGCGCCAAAAATTTGATAATCAATAACGTCCATTGCCATGATGCTCTCCTGGTAGTGTGGTTAGAGTGAGTAATCTGTTGTGATTGCCGCTGCCGCTACCGTTCGAATAGCGGGCATGACGGTTTTTATCGGGACTAGTGGCCTCGACGAGACTTTAGGCCGGGCTGTAAAACCCAAAACAGCCGACGTTCAACCGGCAGTCCGAATCCAGTGCGATTTACTGTGGATCAATTTGCTTCAGGCCAGTCTGCCATCAAGGAAACCGAGACGGTCAGTGGTCGCGTTGCGCGCGTCATCGACACTGATTTTTTTCTCCTGCAGTAACTGCTTCAGTACAGCGTTCATGGAATGGCAACCCTCGCTGAGCTTGCCGTTGGCGCCATCAAATAATGAGCGAATACCGGCGATACCATTGGTCTCGATCATGCGAACCACATCCGGGTTGGATGTCAGGCATTCCGTGGCCAGATAATAACGCTCGCCGTCAAGCGAGGGCAATAAGGCCTGGCACAAGACACCGCGCAAGGCCTGCGCCAGCGCTTGTGCCTGCGGTTCGCCATTACCCAGCAGGCGCAGCATTTTTTGCAAGCCAAGTTCAGTGGAACGCGCATGCAGCGACGCCAGTACCAGCGGCCCTGATTCAGCCAGCGCCAGCGCTTCCTGCGCCGTCTGGGCGTCGCGGATCTCGCCAATGACGATCACATCGGGCCGTTCACGCAGGGCATCAAGAGCGCCAAGATAATAGCTCTCGACATCACCGTCAAAACCGACTTCGCGCTGCGTGATGATGCACTGGCGTTGCGGAATCAGCGTCTCGACCGGGTCTTCAATCGTAATGATATGCCCCGAGCGGGTTTTGTTGATCTGATCGATCATGGAAGCGATGGTCGTCGACTTACCCTGGCAGGTATCGCCGATGATCAGCACCAGCCCGCTCGTGAGCTTGGCGAAATCCTGTTCACACTGACGCAAACCGAGCTGATCAAGCGCCAGCGGTTCTTTGGGGAAACGCCGGATCACGCAACCGAGCCGCTTCTTGCCCTGAAAGGTAAAACAGTTGGCACGGATGCGCGCCGTGTTAAGATCAATCGAGCGGTCAAAGGCGCGGTCCTGAATGCGATCCAGCCAATTGGGCTCGATCACTTCAAAGAACTCTTCGAGCTCTTCCTTGGTAATGGGCGAATCAGAAACGGCCACCAGACCCTTGGGCTGGCGCAACATGATAGGGCTGTTCTGATGCATCAAAATATCACTGAAGCTCAGGCGCGAATTGAGTAAATGTAAAATTTGCTCAACCAAGGTGCCAAACACCGGATGGTCTTCATTTTCAATATACGACAATGTGCGGATCGACGACGACAGTTCAGTTTCCATCATGTTTTTATCTCCGTATAAAACGTTCTGCTGATTATAAACGCAGTATATTTACACCGGAAAAGAATCTGTGTTTTATCGCTTTAGATACGAAACCCGCAAAATTTTAAAAATGATTTACACCAATATCTAGGAGCTTTGATCATCTCCGGGCAACAATATCACAAGCGAGCAGGGTGTCTGCAGAACCCCTGCGTATGCAGCAGTTCCTCAGCTCGGAGGTAAAGGGCAATTAACCAACCTTGGTTCAAGTTGAGCCTTTTTAACAAAAAACTTTTTTAAATCAAGTGCGCGCCGCTCGATAAGATGCCAGGACAAAACAGCCAACAATAAAGTCACCGAAGCGGAAAGAGCCGTTAAAGCGAATACCGAAATACCGGGGATCAAGGCGATCACTGACTGCTGCACAGGAAAGGCATAGATGTACACCCCATAAGAATAATCCCCGACAGCGTTATATTTTCTAATCACACCTGCAGGAATATAGGCGAGATAAAACAAAATATAAGCGATACTTAGTTGGTACACAAGAAAAAATACCTGCTTGTGAATCAATGCCGAGGTGACCAATACAAGACAAAGAGCCCAGAAAAGGCGCGATGAAAGGTAGACTCTTTCCTTCAGTACCGCATAAGCCGCACCTGAGAAAAATAGAAAAAACAGTCTATTTGACTGGCTCTCCTCCCAATTGCAAAACCGATATACAAGCACTAAAACACCTGCCACGATCGCACTTACAACGATTACGCCGCGAAAAACTTGAATGTTATTTTTCTTTGTTAAGCCGCACAGCGCCCAAAATATCGCCAGAAAAATGTACATTTTCAGTTCATGGAACATGGTCCAGAGTGAGCCGTTCACCGCGCCCTTATATGGATTAGTCTCAAAGACACCCGGTAGGTAATATACGACACCGGTAATCAGCGTCATGCATTTTTTCAAATAAAAATAAATTTGGGAATCACTGTAATAGGAAGTCAAAGGCAGACTGGTAAAAAACGCACCGAGCACAAAGACAGTCAGTAACACGACCATGAACAAAGCAGGATAAATTCGTAAGACACGTGCCAGCAGATACTCACGCAAGCTTTGCCGTTGCAGCAAGCTACCGGTAACCAGAAAACCGCTGGCAATAAAAAACAGGTCGACCGCAATGGAACCCAGACTCATTCCAAGAACTTGCGATAAGGGCTCCGGCTGCTTCAGCAAGGCAAAACTATGGCCAAACAACACTGCAAAAGCGGCGAGTATGCGTATCACGTTAAAGTTATTATTTTTGCCTTGGGTAACACTAGCTAGCTTCATCAAAAAATTTCTGATACAAAATACAATCTAAGAAAACTAAAAGAGGCATCTTTACGATGCCAGGAGAAGCCGTACATTATGCTGTGAAAAAAAACATCAGGGCAAGAAAAAACCTTCTGCAACAACCTATCCCAGCCGTTTCGCCGCAATCGCATTTCCTGCCCGACTGACTGCCTTGCGTCCCAGATGGGTAGAAATGAACTGGCCGGCGTCCACCACCGCCATCAAGTCAATTCCGGTCTTGATGCCCAGGCCCTGCATCAGGAACAGTACATCTTCGGTCGCCACATTGCCGGTTGCGCCTTTGGCGTACGGACAGCCCCCGAGGCCGGCGACGGACGAATGGAAAATCGAGATTCCCACCTCCAGGCTGGCATAAATATTCGCCAGCGCCTGACCGTAAGTGTCGTGAAAATGTCCCGACAGGCGCTCGATCGCAAAATCTTGCGCCACCAGTTGCATCACATGCTGTACCTGGCGTGCGGTACCGACGCCGATGGTGTCGGCAATATCGATCTCATCGCAGCCCAGATCGCGCAGACGCTTCACGACATCAGATACGCTGGCGGGATCAACCTCGCCTTGATACGGGCATCCAAAGGCGCAACTGATACTGCCGCGCAGGCGAATGTTGTTGCGCTTGGCGGCCGCTGCGACTTCCTGAAAACGCACGATCGATTCGGCAATGGAGCAGTTAATGTTTTTCTGCGAGAAGGCTTCCGAGGCAGAGCTGAAGATCACCACTTCATCGGCCCCGGCCGCCAGTGCTGCCTCAAAACCTTGCATGTTCGGTGTCAGCACCGAATAGATCACGCCGGGTTTGCGCGTGATGCCGGCCATGACTTCGCTTGAGGTCGCCATTTGCGGCACCCATTTGGGCGAGACAAAAGACGCTGCCTCGATGTTGGCGAAACCGGCCTTGCTCAGGCGATCGACCAAGGCGATCTTGATGTCTGCCGGGATCGTCTCTTTTTCATTTTGCAGGCCGTCACGCGGGCCGACTTCGACGATCTTCACTTGCTGCGGTAATTGGCTGCTCATGTCAATATCCTCTTGATGGATCAACGATGCCGCTGATGGCATGGCCTTGTTCCAGTGAATGTATCTTGCCAGCAATCTGCCGGGCGCTTTCGTCGCGCATCGTCAGTGCCGAAATATGCGGCGTAATGCTGATCCGCGGCTCGCTCCAGAACGGATGTCCGGCGGGCAGCGGTTCCTGCTCAAAAACATCGAGCGTCGCGCCGGCAATATGCTCGTCCTGAATCAGCGCCAGCAAATCATCTTCAATCATATGCGCACCACGGGCGACGTTGATGACATACGCGCCCTGTGGCAATTTCTGCAGATTCTCGCGTTTGAGAATACCCTGCGTCTCGCCGGTCAGTGGCAGGATGCAGACCAGCACACGCGAGGCCCGCAAGAAAGTATCGAGCCCGGCCGCACCAGAATGACAAGTGACGCCGGTCAGATCTTTTTGTGTACGGCTCCAACCGTGTAGCGGAAAACCGAAATGCGCAACCGCGTCAATAATGCGCTGCCCCAGCACGCCCAATCCCAATACGCCAACACTAAATTCCTGCTTTTGGAATGGCTTGAGAAAACGCCATTGCTGTGCCTGCCGCTGGGTGTCGTAACGATCAAGCTGGCGGAAGTAACGTAATACCGCATGGCTGACATATTCCGCCATCTGTATTCCCATGCCGGCATCATCGAGCCGGATCACCGGAACCGAGGCGGGCAAAGCGTCGCCCAGTTGCAAGATGGCATCGACGCCGGCACCGAGATTGAAAATACCTTTTAAACCGGTGCGTCCGGCCAGCATCTCTGCCGGCGGTTTCCAGACGATGGCGTAATCGGCAGCGGCAATGTCACCCGCTTGCCAGACACGGAGTGTATCGTTCGGCAAAACCTGCTTCAGACTTTGCAACCATTGCTCCGGATTACCGCCGGTGGCGTGAAAAATAATTGTTGACATGATATCCCGACAGTAAAATTTTACGCTCGCTTCCTTCAGCAAGCATCGCCCGGAGGAAGCGCTCAATTACACTTGAATCACTCTTGCTTTAATCTTGCTTTACCTCTTGCTTGAAGGCCAGCAAAGGTGCGCCTTCAGTCACCTGGTCACCGACTGCGTACAGCACTTCATCGACGACGCCATCATGCGGTGCGGCTATGGTGTGCTCCATTTTCATCGCTTCCATGATGACCAGCGGCTCGCCCTTTTTGACTTCCTGACCTGACGCGACCATAACAGCGACGATCTTGCCCGGCATCGGTGCGGTCAGGCGGCCAGTTTCAGCTTCGGCTTCGCCGGCATGCGCCAGCGCATCCTTGTAATGCAAGTCAGTGTGTACGCCATGACTAAATACATGGAAATGCTCACCGTCCCGCACGACCGTACCCTTGACCGTTTGTCCGCCAATTTTTAGCACAATGTCGTTGTGGGCGATCGCATCGACATGCACGATCACGCTGCCTGCCGCAGTCTGCAGCAACCAGCTGTCAGGCAGATAGCTGACCTCAACCTGATGCGTATGGGTTTCTTCGTCAAATTGCAGTGCGCGCTGCAATACGCTATTCATGCGCCAGCCCTGGCTGTCTTGCCACGGATCCATCTTGCCGTCTGTGACGACAGCGCGTTCCGAGCACAACAAGGCAGCGGTGGCCAGCGACACGACCGCCAGCGACGCCGGCAGTGGCACAGGAAACAGTTCAGCCTGATTGCGTTCAATCAGGCCGGTATCAAGCTCGGCACTGGAAAACGCCTGGCTCTCGATCAGTCGCTTCAAGAACGCGATATTCGATGACAGGCCGACGATCTGGTATTCGGACAGCGCTTGCGCCATGCGTGCCAGCGCCTCTTTCCTGTCCCTGCCCCAGACAATCATCTTGGCGATCATCGGATCGTAAAATGGCGAGATGGTGTCGCCTTCGCGCACGCCACTGTCGATACGGAAAGCGGCCGGATCAAGCGCACCGCCCAGTTCAAAATTGACGGCATCCGGGGTGCGCGCATGGCGCAGCGTACCGATGGATGGCAGGAAACCTTTTTCCGGATTTTCCGCATACACCCGCGCCTCGATGGCGTGACCGTGAATCTTCAGTTCGGACTGCTGCAACGGCAGTTTTTCACCGGCAGCGACACGTAATTGCCACTCGACCAGATCAGTACCAGTGATCATTTCAGTCACCGGATGCTCAACCTGCAGGCGGGTATTCATTTCCATAAAATAGAACGAACCATCCTGATTGGCGATGAACTCGACCGTGCCGGCACCTACATAGCCAACTGCCTTAGCCGCCGCCACTGCCGCTTCGCCCATGGCGGCGCGGCGCTCTGACGGCATACCGGGCGCAGGTGCCTCTTCCAATACTTTCTGGTGCCGGCGCTGTACCGAACAGTCGCGCTCGAACAGATACACGCAGTCGCCATAACTGTCGGCAAATACCTGAATCTCGATATGTCGCGGACGCTGCAGATATTTTTCCGCCAGCACCTTGTCATCACCAAAAGAGCTGATCGCCTCACGCTTGCAGGACGCCAGCGCCGCCTTGAAATCGACGCTGTGTTCAATCACGCGCATACCCTTGCCGCCACCGCCGGCGCTAGCCTTGAGCAAGACCGGATAACCGATACGGTCGGCCTCGTTTTGCAGGAAATCGGCATCCTGATTTTCGCCATGGTAGCCCGGCACCAAGGGCACTTTGGCTTTTTCCATGAGCGTTTTTGCCGCGGACTTACTGCCCATGGCGCGGATCGCTGAGGCGGGCGGACCGATAAAGACCAGCCCGGCCTTGGCGCAGGCATCAGCAAAATCACTGTTTTCCGACAAGAAACCATAGCCGGGATGGATCGCTTGCGCGCCGGTCGCCAGCGCCACGTCAATAATCTTGTCACCCAGCAGATAACTCTCTTTGGCCGGAGCCGGACCGATCAATACCGCTTCATCACAGACCGCAACATGCTTGGCATTGGCATCGGCTTCCGAATAGACGGCCACTGTTTTAATCCCCATACGGCGGGCGGTAGCGGCAACACGGCAGGCGATTTCGCCACGGTTGGCGATCAGGATTTTGGTGAACATGGATCGGTCTTTCTAAGAAAAATCACTTACCCGGCGCGCTGTATGCTGCCGGAAATACGTTCTTGAATAGCGATGACTACCGTTAGTTACTAGATACAATTATTTTACTCAACAGGATAATTTCTGTGTATTGACGGCATGTGCCAGATCCGGGTGCTAAAAAGGCATAGGGATCTGGCGCAGTGCCTACTTACAGCCGCCAGCCTCGACTTTGCCACGGGTCTTGAGTCCCAGTTTAGCCAGCAGAACACGATCTTCTTCGGCATCGGGATTACCGGTCGTGAGCAATTTATCGCCATAAAAAATGGAATTGGCACCAGCCAGAAAACACATCGCCTGTACCGCTTCGCCCATCTGGCGCCGTCCGGCCGAAAGACGTACCCGCGCCTTTGGCATCGTAATGCGTGCGACGGCAATGGTACGGACAAATTCCAGCGGATCAAGCGGATCAATGCCGTGTAAAGGCGTACCCTCGACCTGTACCAGGTGATTCACCGGTACCGATTCAGGGTAAGGATTAAGATTGGCCAGCTGAGCGATCAGACCGGCACGCTGACGGCGCGATTCGCCCATACCGACGATACCACCGCAACAGACTTTCAGCCCGGCGTTACGGACATGACCGAGGGTATCGAGCCGGTCCTGATAATCACGGGTCGAAATGACGTTGCTATAAAATTCTGGTGCGGTATCGAGATTATGGTTGTAATAATCGAGCCCGGCGTCTTTCAGGCGCAGCGCCTGCTCTTCTTTCAGCATACCCAAAGTGGCACAGGTTTCCAGCCCCATGGCCTTGACTTCACGCACCATGATTTCAATTTTTTCGATATCGCGGTCCTTGGGCGAACGCCATGCCGCCCCCATGCAGAAACGGGTCGCACCACTTTCACGCGCTGCCTTGGCCGCATCGAGCACTTCGCGCACGTCGAGCATTTTTTTCGCTTCCACCCCGGTGTCATAGCGCGCTGCTTGCGGACAATAACTGCAGTCTTCTTCGCAACCACCGGTCTTGATCGAGAGCAAGGTTGCCAGTTCCACATCACCATCCGGAAAACAGTCACGGTGAGTTTGCTGTGCCTTGAACATCAGGTCATTGAAAGGTAAATCAAATAAGGCCAGTACGTCGTCGACCGGCCAGGTTTCAGCCTCAATCGGGGCAACGGGCGTCTGGAATGTGAGCGGAGATGCGTTTGTTTGCATGATTTTCCTTAACTTCAAAACGGTTGGTGCTGCAATAAATTCAAATTCAAACACCCGGCGGCGGCGTGCGCGCGGAGCGTTTGCGTGGTGTGTGTCAGGCGGGGGATGTAACCCAGCAACGGCGCAGCAAGGCGCTGCTGCAATGCCGCCAGATTATCCTCCGGGTAGAGCATATGTTCATCAACAGTGTTGGCGACCCAGCCAGCCAGTGTCAGGCCACGGGCGGCAATCGCCTCAGCGGTCAGCAGGGCATGGTTGATGCAGCCCAGACGCATGCCGACTACCAGTATCACCGGCAGGCTCAGCTGTTGCGCCATATCTGCCGTATTAAAATTATCGGTCAGCGGCACACAGAAACCACCGACACCTTCAACGATCACGGCGTCAGCCTGTTGCGTCAACTTGCGGTAACAGGCCAAAATGTGCGCGGCCGAAATCGTCACGTTTTCAAGTGCCGCCACGATATGCGGCGCGGCCGCAGCCTGCATCAGGTACGGTGCCACCAGCGCAGTATCGCAGTGCACGCTGGAAGCTGCCAGCAGGGCGTCCACGTCTTCATTGTGCCAGACGCCATCAACCAGCGAGGCGCCGGCGGCAACCGGTTTCATGCCGGCACTGCGCAAGCCTGTTTTGGCCAGCGCGAGCAACAATGCAGAGCTGACCAGGGTCTTGCCAATCTCGGTGTCGGTACCGGTGACGAAATAATCATGTGGCCGCAGGGCCTTCGCAGCGATGGACATCAGTCAGACTCCAGTGTATTGAGTGCGTCGAGCAGGCAGGCCACATCATCAGCGCTATGCGCCGCAGAAAGCGTAATACGCAGCCGGGCGGTGCCATCGGGTACCGTGGGCGGACGGATCGCCGGCACCCACAGCCCTTGTTCATACAGGCTGGCGGCAGCACGCATGGCGGTGGCGTTATCACCGACGAGGACGGGTTGGATCGCCGTCATGGAGGGCATCAGGCTCCAGCGCGTCAGATGCAGGTCAGCGCGCAACTGCGCGATCAGATTGTGCAAATGGGCGCGCCGGGCTCGTCCCTCTTCGCCCTGAATGATATCGAGGCTGGTCAGCAAGGCATGCGCCAGCGCTGGCGGTGCGGCGGTAGTATAGATGTACGGGCGCGATTTTTGCAACAGCCAGTCGATGACCGTCGCATGCGCCGCGACGAATGCGCCACCTACCCCTGCAGCCTTGCCCAGCGTTCCCATATAGATCAGGTTGGGCGAACGCAGATTGAAATGTTCCAGCACACCGCGCCCCTCTTCACCCAACGCGCCAAAACCATGCGCGTCGTCAACCACGAGCCAGGCATCGTGCTTTTCACTCAGGGCCAGCAATGCCGGCAGCGGCGCCAGATTGCCGTCCATGCTAAAGACACTGTCGGTCACCACTATTTTGGTGGCGGCAGTGCTGGCTTCGAGCATACCCTTGAGCGCCAGCACATCACCGTGCGGATAGACCTGTACCTGCGCACGTGAGAGTCTGGCGCCATCGATCAGCGACGCGTGATTCAGGCTTTCTGAAAAAATGACCGTTTTTGCGCTCGATACTGCGGCAAGGCCACTCAGGATCGCCAGATTTGCCATGTAACCGGTACAAAAATACAGCGCCCGTGCCGACTCCAGATGCGGCGACATGAACTCTGCCAGCCTTTCCTCAAGGAGTGCATGGGCGCGGCTATGGCCACTGATGAGGTGTGACGCACCGCTGCCGGCGCCATAGAGCTGGGCACCTTGCTGCAAAGCGGCGATAATTTGGGGATGCGCAGCCAGGCCAAGATAATCATTGCTGCAAAATGCCAGCACCGGATTGCCGTCGACCGTCACGCGCGGCACGCAGGCGCTATCAGCTGTACGGCGACGGCGGCGCAGGCTAGCGGTGTTGAGCGCCTCAAGCTGCACTTCAAGTTGTTTGAGCAAAATCATGCAGTGATCCCGGTGGTCGTGACACTCATGCCGGCAATAACCTGATTGAAGACCGACAGCGTCGATTTGCCGAGATCGCTGATTTCCTTATCATTCAAAATGTACGGTGGCATCAGGTACACGGTGTTGCCGATCGGGCGCAGCAGTAATTCGTGCTTCAGGGCAGTAGTGAAAAACTGGCGTGAAAAATGACTGGCGGCAGCGTCATCGACCACGGCATCAAAGGCCCAGATCATGCCCTGCTGGCGAAAATTCCTGACTTGTTCATGCTGTGCCAGCGGCTGCAGCGCCTTTGTGATGCTGGCCGCCTTGAGCCGGTTCTGTATCAACACATCGTCGGATTCGAAGATCTCCAGCGTCGCCAGGGCAGCCCGGCACGCCAGCGGATTGCCGGTGTAAGAATGCGAGTGCAGAAACCCGCGGCGCACGTCCGTATCGTAAAAGCCCTGATAAATTTCGTCACGTGTCATGACCAGTGACAGCGGCAGGTAACCGCCGCTGATGCCTTTCGAGAGACAGACAAAATCGGGCCAGATTGCGGCACTTTCACAGGCAAAAAAAGTGCCGGTACGGCCGCAACCGACGGCGATTTCATCTGCGATCAGATGCACCTGGTATTTGTCGCACAACGCACGTACCAGACGCAGGTATTCGGGGTCATGCATCGCCATGCCGGTGGCGCATTGCACCAGCGGTTCAATGATGACGGCAGCGATTTTACCGGCACGCTCCTGCAGGCAGCTTTCCAGGTCGGCGGCAGCATGGCGCGCCACGTCCGCCGCACTTTCGCCTCTCAGCGCCTGACGGGCATCGGGTGACGCCACGACATGCGCGTGATTGAGCAAAGGACCATAGGCATCGCGAAACAAGGCGACGTCGGTCACCGCCAGCGCACCGATGGTTTCGCCGTGATAACTGCCTTTCAGACAAATGAATTCCTGCTTCTCAGGTTGGCCGCTATTACGCCAGAAGTGAAAACTCATCTTCAGGGATATCTCGGTCGCCGAGGCACCATCGGAAGCGTAAAAACAGTGACCCAGCACACCACCGGTCAGGCTCGACAATTTTTCCGACAGGCGGATTACCGGCTCATGGGTAAAGCCGGCGAGCATCGCATGCTCGAGTTTATCGAGCTGGTCTTTCAAGGCGGCGTTAATACGCGGATTGGCATGACCAAACAGGTTCACCCACCACGAACTGATACCATCAAGGTAGCGTTTGCCTTCGGTATCAAACAGCCAGGCGCCACGACCATGACTGACCGGAATCAGCGGGACGGCGTCAGCACCAGCGTGATGCTGCATCTGCGTGCACGGATGCCAGACGCTCTGCAGGCTACGCGCAACCCAATCTGTTGTTCTATTCAATTCCACTCCAACTCTGTTTGCCTTACTCATTTAGCCTTACTCGTTAATTCAATTCAATTACGCCTATGCAGGCGAATTTTTCGGTCATTTTGTGTGAATTTCACTGTTGTCTCAGCTTGCAGCGTGCATTCACGCTTTCTATCATCTCGCCGTCCGGCTCTTGCCAGCCATTTCCAGCCATTCAAGGCTAACCAGCAGCGCCGGTTGGCACGCAAACTTCAGGTACGTCACCGGACAAATTATACACAGGGCAATCCGCCGTCCGATGCCACGAGCTGAGTTGGTCGTCCTACATTAACCAGGACGGCTTACGCTTGTCCAAAAAGGCACGCACACCTTCACGTCCTTCCGCCGAGGCGCGGATCCCGGCGATCCCTTCAACCGTCGCCGCAATCAAGCGCTCGTCTATCTCTTTGCCACCGACCTCACGCACCAGTATTTTTGCTTGCGCTACAGCCGCCGGGCTGTTACCGAGCAGGGCCTTGACCAGTTCGGCGACCTTGAGCGTGAGCGTATCGCGTGCCGCCACTTCGTGCACCAGCCCAAAACGATGGCCATCAGCCGCAGTAAACCGTTCTGCCGTCAGGAAGTAACGGCGGGCAGCGCTTTCGCCCATCGCCTTGATGACATACGGCGAGATGGTCGCAGGAATCAGGCCCAACCGGACTTCACTGAGGCAAAAATTGGCCGAATCAAGCGCCACCACGATGTCGCAGGCAGCAACCAGCCCCATGCCGCCGGCGTAGCAATCACCTTGTACCTTGGCAACCACCGGCTTGGGGCAGGTATAAATGGTATGCAGCATCTCGGCCAGCTGCGCTGCATCCGCGAGATTTTCCGCATGGGTATAAGCCGCCATTTTTTTCATCCAGTTCAGGTCGGCTCCGGCACAAAATGCGATGCCATTAGCTGCCAGTACGACCGCACGGATACTGGGATCGGCCCCGACCCCATGGAAAGCCTGCGTCAGTTCGGCGATCATGGTTTCGTTGAACGCGTTGCGCACCCCGGGGCGATTAAGCGTAATGGTGGCCAGCGCATCTTCGCGATGCAGCTCAAGCGTCTGATAGGTAATGTTCGTCATGGCGGTATTCCCTTACATTCTGAAAAGACCAAACTTCACATCCGGTATCGGTGCATTCAAGGCCGCTGATAATCCCAGTCCCAATACCATGCGGGTATCGGCCGGATCAATCACACCATCGTCCCACAACCGGGCCGAGGCGTAATACGGATGGCCCTGATGTTCATACTGGTCCTTGATCGGTTGCTTGAAGGCGTCTTCCTCTTCGGCAGTCCAGCTGCCGCCCTTGCCTTCAATCCCGTCGCGCCGCACTGTCGCCAGCACACTGGCAGCCTGCTCCCCACCCATGACGGAGATGCGTGCATTGGGCCACATCCATAGAAACCGTGGCGAAAAAGCGCGTCCGCACATACCGTAATTACCGGCGCCAAAACTGCCGCCGATAATGACGGTAAATTTCGGCACATTGGCGGTGGCGACGGCAGTGACCATCTTGGCGCCATTGCGCGCGATACCTTCGTTTTCGTATTTGCGCCCGACCATGAAGCCGGTAATATTTTGCAGGAAAATCAGTGGAATCTTGCGCTGGCAGCACAGCTCGATGAAGTGCGTACCTTTCAGTGCCGATTCGGAAAACAGGATGCCGTTATTGGCGATGATACCAACTGGCATTCCATGGATATGCGCAAAACCGCATACCAGGGTGGTGCCGTAACGCGCCTTGAATTCATCAAAATGACTACCATCGATAATCCGCGCAATGACTTCGCGCACGTCAAAGGGCTTACGCGTATCGACCGGAATGACGCCGTACAACTCTTGCGCAGCAAATTTTGGCTCTTCAATTTCTTTGCGCACCACGGTCTGCGGTGTTTGCCGGTTCAGGTGCGAGACGATAGTGCGCGCCAGCAACAAGGCATGGGTGTCATTGTTTGCCAGATGATCGACGACGCCGGACAAGCGCGTATGCACATCGCCGCCACCGAGGTCTTCTGCGGTCACCACTTCACCGGTTGCCGCCTTCACCAGCGGCGGGCCGCCTAAAAAGATCGTGCCCTGATTTTTAACGATGATCGACTCGTCACTCATGGCCGGCACATACGCGCCACCGGCCGTGCAAGAACCCATCACGACGGCAATTTGCGGGATACCCTTGGCCGACATCGTGGCCTGATTAAAAAAGATACGGCCAAAATGATCACGGTCAGGGAAAACATCTTCCTGATTGGGTAAATTGGCACCACCGCTATCGACCAGATAAATGCAGGGTAAATTATTTTGTTCGGCAATTTCCTGTGCCCGCAGATGCTTTTTGACCGTCAGCGGGTAATACGTGCCGCCCTTGACCGTCGCGTCGTTACAGACAATCATGCATTCCTGGCCGGCAACACGGCCAATACCGGTAATCACACCCGCCGACGGCGCGGCATCGAGCCCGCTTTTTTCCTTGTACATGTCGTAGGCGGCCAGTTGCGAAAATTCCAGGAACGGCGTACCGGCGTCAAGCAGGGTTTGCACCCGGTCACGTGGCAGCAACTTTCCGCGCGCCAGATGCTTTTCGCGTGCAGCAACACCGCCACCGAGGGCGATCTTGGCGACCTTTTCTTTCAAATCATCGACCACGCGTTGCATCGCAATGGCATTGGCCTTGAAGTCTTCAGAGCGGATATTGAGTTTGGAATCGAGTGTGGTCATTTGCTGTTTCTCATTTTGATTCTTGATTTGTTTGCCGCTTGCGCGTCATCTTTTGGAAAGCTGCCATCAACATAAAACCATTTTCCGCCATAACGAACAAAACGGCTGATTTCATGCAGGCGATGCGCGCGTCCGCCAATTTTGTAACGCGCCACAAATTCGACCGTGGCACTCTCGCCGGCCGGAATGAAGCGCTTGATTTCCAGACCCATCCACTGGGTAGGATCCTCGTGCACCAGTTGCTCATCAGGCAGGGTGCGCTCATCCCAGGTCGCACGCAGGTAGGCCTCGTCGTTGAGGGAATAGGCGCAATAACGCGAACGCATCAGTGCCTCAGCGTCGGGCGCTATCGCGGTACCAGCAAGAAAAGGACCACAGCAGTCACCAAAGCTTTTACCTGAGCCGCAGGGGCATGGCTGCGTCATGCCTTGTGCTTGCTTTCCTTGAGAGCGACCGGCCCGCCAGCGTCTTTCCAGGCGCCAAAACCACCTTCGATATGCGCGACATTGTCCAGCCCCATATCCTGTACGGTCTTGGTCGTGAGCGCACTGCGCCAGCCGGCAGCGCAAAACAGGATAAATTCCTTTTGCTCACCAAATACTGGCTTGAAATACGGTGAATCGGGATCGATCCAGAATTCAATCATGCCGCGCGGGGCGTGAAAGGCACCCGGAATGACACCTTCGCGCTCGAGTTCGCGCACGTCGCGCACATCGATGAATTGCACTCCCGGATCCGCCAGTTTTTGCTGCGCTTCGGCCACACTGTACGTCTTGATCTGTGCGCTCGCTTCGTCCACCAGTTGCCTGTAACCTTTTTTCATTTTTCGTCTCCGGGATGTTGATAATTACCTGCAAGCTGACATCAGCCAGTGCGCAGATGTCGCTATATTTGCCCGCTCAGGCCAGGGCCCGTCCGATCAGGATTTTCTGGATGTCCGACGTGCCTTCATAGATCTGGCACACGCGGACATCACGATAAATTCGTTCGACCGGAAAATCACTGACATAGCCGTAGCCGCCGTAGACCTGAATGGCGTCGGAACAGACTTTTTCCGCCATCTCGGAGGCAAACAGTTTCGCCATCGCCGCCTCTTTCAGGCAAGGCTTGCCGGCATCTTTCATACTCGCGGCATGCCAGATCAGCTGGCGCGCAGCCTCAATCTGGGTTGCCATGTCAGCGAGCTTGAACTGCACTGACTGATGTTCAAAAATAGCCTTGCCAAAGCTGCTACGGTCTTTGGAATACGCCAGCGCCGACTCGAATGCCGCACGAGCCATACCCAACGCCTGCGAAGCAATCCCGATACGGCCGCCTTCCAGGCCGGACAAGGCAATCTTGTAACCCTGGCCTTCTTCACCAATCAGGTTTTCTGCCGGAATGCGGCAGTTTTCAAAGACGATCTGGGCAGTATCCGATGAATGCTGTCCCATCTTTTGCTCAAGGCTGGCGACAATATAGCCTGGGGTGCCGGTGGCAACCCAGAACGCGCTGATGCCCCTCTTGCCGGCTGCCTTATCGGTCACCGCCATGACGATGGCGACATCGGCGTGCTTGCCACTGGTGATGAATTGTTTGACGCCATTTAGCACATAAGAATCGCCGTCGCGCCGGGCCGTTGTGCGTAGTTCAGAGGCGTCACTACCAGCGTGCGGTTCAGTCAGACAAAATGCGCCCAGCATCTCGCCCTGAGCCAGCGGTACCAGCCATTGCTTTTTCTGTGCCTCATTGGCATACATCATGGCGATGCTGCATACCGGACAGTTATTGACCGAAATCACGGTCGAGGTACCGCCATCGCCGGCCGCCACTTCTTCCAGCACCAGCGCCAGCGACAGGTAATCCATGCCGGCGCCACCATATTGTTCCGGCACGGCCACACCATAGGCACCCATCTGCGCCAGCTCCTTGAGTTCGGCAGCGGGAAAATGGTGCTCCTTGTCCCAGCGGGCGGCGTTGGGAACCAGCTTTTCGCGGGCAAAGCTGCGCATGGCGTCGCGGATCATTTCGTGTTCTGGAGTCAGTAGCATGGCGTTCTCAGGTAAATAAATGAAAATGAAAAGGCTTACCAGCCGAGGCGGGAACCGTCTTCCGTATTGATGAAGGCGCCGTTATCGGATGCTTCCAGGCCGGCAATGGTGCGCCGGATTGCACTGGCACTATCGGCCACTTCCAGTGCGGCACCGGCACCACCCATCGCGGTTTTGACCCAACCCGGATGCAGTGCCACGCAGACCGCCTCGCGCGCCGACAGGGAGACGTCTTTCAGCACAGAATTAAGGGCAGCCTTGCTGGCGCGATACAACCAGCCAGCCGAGTTGGAGCGCTCGCCGATAGAGGCCATGATCGAGGAGATCACCGCCAGTTTGCCACCGGCCTGATCAACCAGCGGCAACACTACCGGCAGCAAGCGCATGGCGCCCAGCACATTGACGTGCATGACGTCATCAAACGCCTTGCCGTCCGGTGCAACGAGCGCATCGGTTTGCGGGCCATAGAGGCCGGCATTCAATATCGCGACGTGTATTTTTTCATCTTTCAGTTTCAGGCCAAACTGGGCGCAGTCCGCTGCCTGCGTGATGTCAAGCGGCAGGACCTCACAGCCGGCGGCCAGCAGGCTGGCCAGATCTTCAGCCTTGCGTGCAGTAGCGATAACGCGCCAGCCGTCTGCCAGATAGTGTTTTGCCAATTCCTGGCCAATGCCGCGTGAGGCACCGATAATCAACGCTGTGGACATGTCGTTCACTTTCAAAATCGATAGAAATGTAATAACGCAATTTTCAAGGCTTGAAATTGCGCTTCACCTGTCGGATAACCAGATACTGGATAAAGACACGGGGCGCAAGTCGCAAAACGCTGTACTACGTACGTTTTAAAAACTGCGTTTTGCCAATGCGCTTTGTCATGCAACGATGCGTCCGGAAATCACCTTGATGAAGCGCACAGAGACTTACGCCATTTCAATCGCAATCGCAGTACCCTCACCACCACCAATGCACAGCGAGGCAATACCGCGTTTCTTGCCGTGCTTTTTCAAGGCACCGATCAGGGTGATGATGATGCGGGCACCGGACGAACCGATAGGATGACCCATCGCGCAGGCACCGCCGTGAACGTTGAGCTTGTCGTGGCTGATGCCAAGCTCTTTCATCGCCGCCATCGGCACGACAGCAAAGGCTTCGTTGATTTCGAACAGGTCAACTTCGCTGGTGGTCCAGCCGATTTTTTTATACAGCTTGTTGATGGCACCGATCGGGGCGGTAGTGAACCAGCCCGGTTCCTGCGCGTGCGTGGCGTGACCGATGATTTTGGCGATCACGGTCAGCCCCAGCTCTTTCGCTTTTGATTCCCGCATCAGCACCAGTGCAGAAGCGCCATCGTTGATGGAGGAAGAAGAGGCAGCGGTGATGGTGCCGTCTTTTTTAAACGCCGGCTTTAACGCCGGAATCTTGTCGAGCCGGGCTTTCAACGGGCCTTCATCCTTGTCGATGATCACATCACCGCCACGTCCGGAAACAGTAACCGGCGCCATTTCCCAGGCAAACGAGCCATCCGCAGTCGCCGCTTGCGCACGCTTGACGGAAGTGATGGCGAATGCATCCTGCTCTTCACGGGTGAAGCCATACTTGGCCGCGCAATCTTCCGCGAAAGTGCCCATCGAGCGACCGCCGCCTTTTTCATCTTTCAGGTAAGCGTCTTCCAGGCCGTCGAGCATCATGTGATCAAAAATCTGGCCGTGGCCGATACGGTAGCCACCGCGTGCTTTCGGGATCAGGTAAGGTGCGTTGGTCATCGACTCCATCCCGCCGGTCACCATGATGTCATTGCTGCCGGCAGTAATGGCATCAAACGCGAGCATGGTTGCCTTCATGGCGGAACCGCACATCTTGGATAAAGTGACGGCACCGGTCGAGACGGGCAAACCCGCACCAAGCGTCGCCTGGCGAGCCGGTGCCTGCCCCTGACCGGCCATCAGGCAATTACCAAACAGGACTTCTTCTACCAGCTCAGGCTTGACGCCGGCGCGGGCCACTGCCGCCTTGATGGCGACTGCGCCTAACTGAACGGCGGTCACACTGGAAAAATCACCTTGAAAAGCGCCCATTGGGGTACGGGCGGCACCGACGATAACGATAGGATCATTCATTGTTCATCTCCAAAATTTATCTTGCATTGACTGCGACGGGAACAGTGCAACCTCAAGTGCATTGCACTGCTTTATGCTTGGTGTTGCTTCCTGATATGCTCATTTTTACTGATTTGATTCTTTTCTGAATTGCTAATTTGCTGACTTGCTGACTTGCTGAATTATTGATGTTTGCTCTTGCTGGCTTATGCCGGTGTTATTTCCAGTTTTGATCTACTCTTCAACCTCGAACGAAATTTCTGTCTTGACCATCGTTGCTTCCGGTGTGAGCTGATGACAGAAACGGATTTCCTGCGGATAGGGGAACACATCGTCGACCTGTCCGTCGAGAATCCGTTGCTTGCGCGTCTGCCAGTACTCAGCGGTCAGCAGATCTGCATGATGCTGCAGGAAATACTTGCGCACCTTGACATTGCCCAACAAAAAAGTACCGAACTGCTCGGGGAATACGTCGTATTTTCCGACCGGATACCAGGGCTCGGCAGCCATCTCGTCCTCTTCATTACGCGGCAAGGGAATGGTGCGGAAATTACAGTCCGTGACGTATTCAATTTCATCGTAATCATAAAAGACGACCCGGCCATGACGCGTCACGCCAAAGTTTTTATACAGCATGTCACCCGGAAAAATATTCGCCCCGACCAGCTCTTTAATGGCGTTGCCATACTCAAAAATACCGTGGTCCATCGCCGCATCATCACCATTTTTTTCTGCCTGGGTCAGCCAGAGATTAAGCGGCACCATGCGACGCTCGATGTAGAGGTGCTTGATGATGACCTCGTGATCCGTCACTTCCAGCAGCGAGGGCGCATGTTTCCTGATCTCGGCCAGCAAGGCTTCGGAAAAACGCCGGCGCGGAAAGGCGACATCCGAGTATTCCAGGGTATCAGCCATGCGACCGACGCGATCGTGGTTTTTTACCAGCAAATATTTTTCCTTGATGATCGCCTTGGTTGTCTCTTTCGGCGGCGGAAAAAAATCCTTGATCAGCTTGAACACATACGGAAACGAGGGCAGCGCAAAGACCAGCATAACCAGGCCGCGGATACCGGGCGCTGCATCAATGACGTCGGACGAATACTTGAGATGATGCAGGAAATCGCGGTAAAACAAATTCTTGCCATGTTTTTGCAAACCCAGCATGGTGTAAATTTCGCTGCGCGGTTTTTTCGGCAGAATGCTGCGGATGAACTGGACATAGGCGGACGGGACTTCCATGTCGACCATGAAATAGGCGCGCGTGAAAGAAAACAGTACCGTGATCTGCATCGTGTCAAAGAGCACGGTGTCGAGCACCAGTTCACCCTTGCGGTTATGCATGACCGGCACGACGAACGGATACTCCCGGTTGCCGTTGATGCCCTTGCCGATGATATAGGCAGATTTATTGCGGTAGAACAAGCTGGCCAGCACCTGAATCTGATGATTTGGCTCTAGCGTAGCGCTACCGAAAATAACCCGCAGGCGTTGCTCGACATAGCCAATATCGCGCTTGAGATCGGCAAAGCGGGCATTGAGCTGGAAATTGGTGACGATCCGCTTGAGGGTGAAATTGAGGCCGTCTTTGGCCGGGTAATACACGCGGTAAGTCGGTGGGGTATCTTCTGCCTCAATATATTCGGTTGAGGTGGACGGCCGGACAAAGATGAAATCATTATGAAAATAATTCCTGTGCAGCAGCTTGGTACAGACAGTATTGAAAAAAGTTTCCGCCAGTTCAGGCTGAAAGTGATTGATCAATAAGCCCATGTAATGCAACTTGACCTCGCGCCAGACTTCATCGCTCAGGTCTTCCTGATGGTATTCGTCTTCCATGATCTGCACGCACTCCTTGACGCGCGCATCATAAAAACCAATGCGTTCGCGCGCCGATTGCTGCGCGGTATTCCAGTCGCCACGCTCAAAATCACGTTTCGCACCCTGGCTGGAACTGCGGAACAAGCGGTAGTGCTTGTCGAAGCCATCAAGAATGCTGCGCGCAATGTCGAAAGCGATCTGGGACGACAAGAGTTTGGGAAAGGCGACTTGGTTCATGGCTGGCTCGGCGGATCAAGGGTTATTGGTCGGTTATTGGTGGGCTGCTACGCACTTATAACTTACCCCAAGCCTGTATTTTTTGCAAATCGACCGAAATTCCACCGCAGACAATAATCAATGGTTGCTGGAACCGGGCCAGTTCCGGCAAATTTTGGTAGGCCACTGCCAGTGCCGCTCCGCATGCCGGTTCCACCAGCGTGCGCATGTCGCTGGCGAAACGTACGCAGGCATCGAGTGCCTGCGCATCCGTCACCGTGACGCTGCCGATATCGTGCCTGCGCGTCCAGTCCAGTGCCTGTTGCGCCACCCGGCGCGCACCCAGTGTGGTGGCCACCGAGGTAATTGCAGGTAGTGTCACCAGCTCACCGGCTTGTATCGCCGCGTGCAGGGAGGCAGCACCCTCGGTTTCAACTGCAATAATCGGGATATGCGACAAGCCATTGCGTTGCAAGCCGAGAGCGATCCCGCTGAGCAGGCCACCACCACCGACCGAACAGATGACGACATCAAAGCTGTCATGCGCCACTTCGTCGATGACGCTGGCGTTACCGTCCCAGATATCGGGATGATCAAAGGGCGGAATATAGACCGTACCTGGCTGCGTGCAGATCTGCAGCGCCGCCTGATTGGTCTCGTCCCACACCTCACCCGTCACAATCACCGTCGCGCCAATCGCACGAATTTCCTTACGCACACTCTCATGCGTCGTATGCGGCACCAGTATCGTCGTGGTCACACCCAGCGCGGCACCGGCAAAAGCGGCGGCAAAACCGGCATTGCCACCCGAGGGACAAACCAGGTGTGTCGCCCCTTGCGCTAGCGCACGCTGGCACATCAGGCCAATACCGCGCAACTTGAAGGAACCGGCTGGCTGGCTGCTTTCCATTTTCAGCCAGACGCGCTTGCCCAACTGGCTGGACAAGGCACGGTGCTGCAGGAGCGGCGTATGTAGATGAAGTGGCGTCATACCGGCAATATAAAAGTTAAGCGTTGATTCGTCGGATTGGAAGCCAAAAGTGATTCGGCAAAGTCATGGTCATGGTGTCGATGAATGCCACATTTTTTGGCAACACTCGCAAAAGCCTGACAGCCTGAAACCAGTTCATCTCGCATCACCAACCGGGTCAGCGTGAAAGCGGCAGCGGGATGTTTTTATACCCCCGCTACATCATGCCGGCAATCGCATGACAGGATTACAGCAAGCCGCAATCCGCAATCCGGTCGTGCGGACCATGGCATGAGCCTTATTTGGTTTCGGCAAATAACTCACGGCCGATGAGCATACGGCGAATTTCGCTGGTACCGGCACCGATCTCATACAACTTGGCGTCGCGCCATAAACGGCCGACCGGATAGTCATTGATGTAGCCATTGCCGCCCAGCGCCTGAATCGCTTCGCCCGCCATCCATGTCGCTTTTTCAGCAGAGTACAAGATCGCCCCGGCCGCGTCTTTTCGCAAGGACCGCAATGCCGCCGGATTTTTTGCCCTGTCACACGCCTGGCCTACTGCATACACATAGGCCTTGCAGGCCATCATGGTGGAATACATGTCGGCCAGCTTACCTTGCATCAGCTGAAATTCACCGATAGCCTGGCCAAACTGCTTACGGTCGTGCACATACGGCACCACGACATCCATACAGGCCTGCATGATTCCCAACGGTCCGCCCGACAGCACGGCACGTTCAAAATCGAGACCGGACATCAGCACGTTCACCCCCTGGCCAAGGCCGCCGAGGATGTTTTCAGCCGGTACTTCACAATCCTGGAACACCAGTTCACCGGTATGTGAACCGCGCATGCCAAGCTTGTCGAGCTTTTGCGCAACGCTGAAGCCCTTGAAATCCTTTTCAATCAGGAATGCCGTCATGCCACGCGATCCGGCATCCAGATCGGTCTTGGCGTAGACCACCAATACATCGGCATCGGGGCCATTGGTAATCCACATCTTGGTACCGTTCAGCACCCAGCGGTCACCCTTGAGGTCGGCCCGCAGTTTCATGCTGACAACGTCGGAGCCAGCGTTAGGCTCCGACATCGCCAACGCACCGATAAACTCACCGCTAATCAGTTTTGGTAAATATTTGGCTTTTTGCGCCGCATTTCCGTTACGGTTGATCTGGTTCACGCACAGGTTGGAATGCGCACCATACGACAAGCCGACGGAAGCCGACGCGCGCGAGATCTCTTCCATTGCCACAATGTGCGCCAGATATCCCATGCTGGTGCCACCATATTCTTCCGTTACGGTCATGCCGTGCACACCCAGATCGCCCATCTTGCGCCAGAGGTCCATCGGGAACTGGTCGTTGCGGTCAATATCAGAGGCGCGCGGTGCAATTTCAGCTTCAGCGAATTGCTGTACGGCTTCGCGCAGGGCAGCGATATCTTCGCCATGGTCAAAGGTCAAACCGGGTAAATGCAACATGTCATCCTCGCTCATAAAGTTAGTTAAAATTTTTATTTTTAATGTAAAGCAACAGCGTATTGCATGACGGATCAGGTTAGAGCCGGTTCCGCTGCCAGCGCAAATATTCAGGCTGGCAGCTTTTCGGGCGAGCCTTTGGGAATCACAAACAGCGTTTGCTGCATGATGGCGCACAATTTTTCCTTACCCTGATTCACGACAAAGACTTCGGCACTACTCACCACCAGCGTCTTGCCAGCCTTGAGTACCTTGCCACGCGCGATCAGGGTGTCGCCGATAGCGGGCGCGACAAAGTTAATCTTGTATTCTGCAGATAAGCACTCACTCACTGGCATCAGCTGTGTATTGGCGGCGTAACCCCCGGCAGCATCGGCCATGGTACCAATGACACCACCGTGAAAATAGCCGTGCTGCTGCGTTACCAAGGGGCTCATGGGCAAGCTGATTTCACAGGTGCCCGGTGCCATGCCGGTCAGGCGGGCATTCCATGCATGCAGCACCCCTTGGGCGTTGAAGCTTTCCAGCAGGAGCAGCGCCAGCGTGTGATCAAGCGTTGCGACATTTTTTTCATTGCTCATCAGTATTCCCTGTGTCGAAGTTCAGTCTATAAAAAGACGCTCCGCAGATTTTGCGCAAGAAGCGAACAGGACAAAAAAATATCCGCTTAATGCCCATAAAAATAAAATAGTACCCTTAATTGACGTTAACGTAAACGTCAATTAAGAACTCAGCACATTTTTTAGAAATACTATGCTGTCAGTCCAGTTTATTTTGGGTTCTCCGGATCCGTCAGAATCAGCAAGCGCTTGCTTTCTTCTTCATGGGCACTAATTTCGGCCAGCATGATCTCGATATCTTCTTGCTGCACCTCAAGCGCAGCCCTGTGCCTTGCCAGCACCAGCAAAAAACTTTGCAGCTGCAGGGCGGTATCTTTGGGCGAGTCGTACATGTCGACCAGGCTCTTGATGTCCGACAGGCTCAAGCCAAGGCGCTTGCCACGCAAGGTCAGTTTCAGGTGCGTGCGTTCGCGGGCAGTGTAGACCCGGTTACGTCCGCTCGGACCCTCACGGGTGGGACTGATCAGACCCTGGTCTTCATAGAAACGGATCGCACGAGGGGTAATGTCGAATTCTCTTGCGAGTTCAGTAATGGTATAGGTAGCCATGGTGTTTAAAAATACAGGATGTCGATTTTTTTATTACAATCTGATATAAACCGCAGTTTACGTTAACGTCACATGATGATGAATCGCATTGTAGGACATTCTGCAAGCAGAACGCCACAATAATCATCAATAGAAAGTAAACTAGACAACACCACCAGTTTGGGGCGGCACGGCCAGATCATCCGGCTGAGTCGCCTTACCGGAGGGGCTTGCGGTAACAATTGTGATTAAGTCACAATGAAGAAATAACAATAAAGAGAGTAGACACAATGAACATGCTAGAAATGCAACTTGATTATCCCCTCGGTGAAACACTGCCAGAGTCAGGTAAAGCCATAGAAATCGCTCCGGGCGTACTCTGGATCAGAATGGGGCTGCCATTTGCCCTTAACCATATTAATTTATGGCTCATTGAAGACAACTACCAAACAGATACCGGTCTGGTACGCGGCTGGACGGCGATTGACTGCGGCATTTCCAGTGATGCCACCAGAGACGCCTGGGAAATATTATTTGGCGACAACAGCAGCCCGAACGGCCTGCGTGGCCTGCCCATCGTGCGCGTCATCGCCACCCATTGCCATCCCGACCATGTCGGCCTGGCCGATTGGTTGTGCTCACGTTGGAAGGCCCCGCTGTGGATGACGGCCGGCGAATACGCGTTTGCCCGCATGATGTCAGCCAGCCTGCCAGGTGTGGACGGCTCGGCGATGTATCCGCACTTTAAGAAACACGGCCTCGTTTCAAGCGAGATGCAGGAAAAAATTGCCGAACGCAAGACGTATTACGCCAAACTGGTTCCCGCCATGCCCAGCTCCTACCGGCGCATGCAAGAAGGCGACGCAATCCGTATCGGCGCGCATGACTGGCATGTCATCACCGGCTTTGGCCATTCTCCGGAACACGCCGCGCTCTATTGCGCCGAACTCAACCTGCTCATTTCCGGAGATATGGTGTTACCGCGCATCTCCACCAACGTCTCGGTGTTTGCCGTCGAGCCCGAAGCCAATCCGGTGCAGCAATATCTTGATTCGCTCGACAAATTGCTCTCGCTGCCAGCAGAGGTTTTCATCCTGCCATCCCACGGAAAACCTTTTATCGGTCTGCATACCCGGATCACCCAGCTCAATGATCATCACACCGAACGACTCGCTGAAGTGGTTACGGCCTGTGCCGTACCGCTCTCTGCGACCGACATCGTACCGATCATGTTTCCGCGGCCGCTCGATGCGCACCAGCTTACCTTTGCCTTGGGCGAAGCACTGGCGCATCTGCACAAACTCTGGTTTGACGGTGTACTGCGGCGTGAGCAGGGTGAAGATGGCGTGCTGCGCTTTGTCGTCCAATAAATCGCACTAAAGAAAATTGTAGCGGCATAAATACGCGAAGCGTATTTCAACAATCTGGAGGCTGCGGCGGTAAACATCGCTGGCACCGGCAAACGCTTTCTACAAAAAGCGCGCTGGTGTCAACGATTGACGCTGACCGCAAGATTGCCGGTCAATTCCAGTGTTAACTTCAGGTAACCTAACGCGAATGATCTCTCACGAAACCTTACTGAGCTTTTTTGGTGTCGCCCTGTTGCTGGGTATTTCACCGGGGCCCGACAATATTTTTGTCCTGACCCAATCGGCCTTGCGCGGACGCCTCGCGGGGATCATCGTCACCCTGGGTTTATGCACCGGCTTACTGGTCCATACGGCAGCGGTTGCCTTGGGTGTGGCCGCTATTTTTCAAGCTTCGGCGCTGGCATTTACGCTGCTGAAAATAACCGGTGCGGTGTATCTCTTGTATCTCGCCTGGCAGGCTTTACGTGCAGCTCCAGGCAAGCTTGCGCTGGGTCAGGCCAGTAGTCTGGATGGCTGGCAATTCTACCGGCGCGGCATTGTGATGAATGTCACCAATCCTAAAGTCTCGATTTTCTTTCTGGCTTTTTTACCCCAGTTTGCCAATCCGCAGCGCGGCTCGCTGCCTCTGCAGATCATCGAACTGGGCGCCGTGTTCATGTTTGCCACCTTGCTGGTGTTTGGCTGCGTGGCCTTACTCGCTGGCGCGCTCGGCCAGTGGCTTGAACGTTCTGAAAGAGCGCAACTGATCATGAACCGCGTCGCCGGAACCGTTTTCATTGCGCTGGCAGCCAAGCTCATGCTGACTGAACGCTAACCGCTCAGCAGCCATTGCCAGCTTCACAGCTTCACACCCTCACTATCCACGATCCGTACTGCCACAATATCAACCACCATGCACACTCAAGCTTCTTTTACCACTTACCTCAAACTGATTTTCGTTGCGCTGTTCTGGGGTGGCACATTTATCGCCGGCCACATTGTGGCTAACGAAATTCCCCATATGATTGCCGCTGCCGGCCGCTTTCTGGTCGCTTCCGTCTTATTGCTGCTACTGGCCTGGCGTATGGAAGGTGGACTACCCAAACTGAACCGCCAGCAGATACATGCGACCTTCGGCCTCGGCGCCACGGGTATTTTTCTCTACAACATCTGTTTTTTTGCTGCGCTGGAACGCATGCCTGCCGGCCGCAGCGCCTTGTTCGTCGCACTTAACCCCATCGTCACTGCACTCGCTTTGGGTATGCTGTTTGGAGAAAAACTGGGTATCAGCAAGTGGCTTGGGATTGCGATCGCCTTTGCCGGCGCCGCCATCGTCATTACCCGTGGTGACCTGGCCGGTGCGGCAAAGGATATCTCGACATCAATCGGCAGCGGCGAACTGTTCATGTTCTGCGGCATCTGCGCGTGGGCCGCCTACACCATACTTGGCCGCCATGCCCTGAAGGGATTGTCTCCCATCGCCGCCACCACCTACGCGTCCTTATGGGGTTTGCTGTTACTCAGCATCGGCGCCGCTGCGCAGATGCCTCAGCTTGAGACCAGCCATCTGACACTGCCGGTACTGGCCTCCATCGCCTATCTTGGCATCTTTGGCACCGTCATCGGTTTTGTCTGGTATTACGAGGGCGTGAAAAAAATCGGTCCGGCGCGCACTGCCGTATTCAACAATCTGGTACCGGTGTTCGGGATTGGCTTTGGCGCCCTGTTCCTGGGCGAGCCGGTCTTGACATCCATGATCGTGGGCGGGCTGCTGGTCATTGGCGGAGTGTCACTGACCAATCGCTAGCCATTTTCTGGCGATCAGGAAGAGCGAATTTTATCGAGTGAACTGGTAAGTTCGCGATGTAAGAGTTTGGTACAGCTTGGGCTAACCGTCTTCCTCAACCGGCAAGTGTCTGTAGATGCATGCCGGACTGATTTTCCAGTCAGGAAAAAATTTCAGCGCGATGACCGCCGGCCTGCTTGGCACGATACATGGCGGCATCGGCGCTCTTGGTCAGGCTCAGTGCGTTTTCTCCGTGATCGGGATATACGGCCACCCCGATACTCGCTGACACCAGCAAGCTGCGCCCATCAAGATCAAATGGCAGTGCCAATGCATGACAGATTTTTTCGGCTACCACCATGGCATCGGCATACATATCAACATGGGGCAGCAAAACAACAAATTCATCACCACTCAGGCGCCCTACCGTATCGGCGCTACGTACGCACGCCACCATCCGCGTAGCGGCAGTCTGCAGTAACAGGTCGCCTGTATGGTGGCCATGGGTATCGTTGATCATCTTGAATTTATCTAAATCGACGAATAATAAAGCCATACGGGTACGTTCGCGCTGGGCCTGTGTGAGCGCCTGCCTGAGCCGGTCATCAAACAGTACCCGGTTTGGCAAAGTGGTCAGGGAATCGTGTTGCGACAGGTGCCTGAGGGTTTGCCGGCTTTGCTGCAATTCACTCATCGTCGTCACGATCGTTACCTGCATCTCATTGAGGCTGTGTGCCAGCAGACCAATTTCATCGCGACGCCCTAATGGCAATTTACTGACCACATGCTCTTTGGAAAACAAGCTCACTGCGTCGACCATCTGTCTGAGCGGCCCGGTTACCGCACGCGAAACCAATGCTGCCAAGCCTACCGCCAGTGCACCGAATGCCAGGATCATCTTTAGGGTATTTTTTCCCAGCTCATCCGTTTCCAGCAAGATATTATCCAGTGGCTGAGACAGGCCAAGAACCACAAAATTCATCTTGACCGGGCCACCGAAAGGCAAACGGATAAATGCGGTCACGAGTCCCTCGCGCGACGACGTTTTTTCTTCAATGTTGGTAACGGAATTGGAGGTGGGCCCCTTGATCAGTACACTGACCGGCGGAAACGATTCCTGAATGAAAATTCTGCGTCCCAGATCAAAGCCGAAGGTTTCCGTTGCGCTGGGATGAATCAGAAAATCACCCCAGTGATTACTCAGGTAAAGTTGATACGACCCGGGTAAATCACTTTTTAAACGCTCAAATAGCAGGTTCAGATCAAAATTGATGACGATCAGGCCCAATACGGTTCCATTGCCGGACACCACAGGTGAAGCGACCCGGACAGTCGGCTTGCCCAGACCGGAATGCGCACCTTGCTCGTGGTTGAGCGTGATGTCGGATAAATACACTTGTCCCCGCTCAAGATGCAAGGTCTCAAATACATAGGGATAATGGGATTTTTCTTGTAAATTTTGTTCCTGCACCCGTAACAAGGTATCCCCATCCCGGTCCACCCGGACTTTTTCCAGTGCATGATGAGCGGCACCAATCAAGCGAATTTGTACATATTCAGGATGCACCGCCAGCATTTTCGTCAACATTTCCGCCAGCTGTTCTTTTTTTTCTTCAGCGCCAGCTGCATCCTGAAGTATCGATAAGGAACCGGAAAGACTCGCCAGAAACAGGCTGTCGGCGGAAATATCATTGACACCCGTCTGAAAATTACGTCCAAGGACCTGGGTAGCGGTCAGTAAATCACGTTGCGCCGCTTTCAATAAAGTGTCGCGGCTGCTGGCATACGAGGTATACCCAACGATACCCATCGCCACCAGACCAAAACAGGCGAGCAGCAAACCTAAGCTAAAACCAATGCTATGGGAAAACCGTTGTCGCATGGTTTAGAATTTCTCCGGCACATCGCCGGAAATAATACGCGCCCAAAGCGCCGCCCGCCGCTCATCATCTTCCACCGGTTCCAGCCAGATGATTTTGTCCGACGCATTGCTGACAATGTCGGCATCCACCGTATTTGACAAGCCCTGACGGCGACTGAGTTCACCACTCACTTTTTTATCCAGCATATAGTTGATCCAATTTTCCGCCAGGCGCTGATTTTTTGTGTTCTTCGTGATCGCCCAGCAATCGAGCCATGCCAGCGTACCTTCCTGAGGAATCAGGTAGCCGACATCGGCCCCGGAATCACTCAGCAGCTTCCATTGCTGCCTGCCATAGTTGGCAAACATCAGTGCAATGCCATGCCGGTGGAACAATTCGACCGACTCTTCCGGCAAGGTATAAAAGCTCAATACATTGCGACGTAAGGCAATGAGACGCTGTATCACCTCTTTAAAATTTTTTCCCTCGATCTGAAAAGGCTTGCCGCCCATTTCCAGCGACGCAATTGAAAAATTATGACTGCCGCCCTTGAACATCAAAACCCGGCCCCGGTATTTCGGGTCCCACAAGGCGCTAAGCGAAACAGGTGCCTGTAAAAATTGTTTACGGTCGTAAATCAAACCCATCTCTGAGTAGGCATAAGGAATGGCATAGACCTTCCCCGACTTGGTAATGCCAGGTATGGCAGACGTGTCACGAAACCGGGGCAACTGAAGTGTGGTGTTGGGAATATTGGAAAGTCGCAGAGGCATTACCAGCCCTTGTCCAATGTAATACTGTATTTCTGCCGTGTTGGCGGCGAAAACATCGAAATCAGCACCACTTTTGGCGCTAATTTTTTCCCTGAGCGCATCATCTGAGCTGACAAACGTCACTTCAACCCGAACCGAATATTGCTTTTCAAATTCAGTGACCAGATCTCTGTCAGCGTAACCAGTCCAGGTCAGCACGCGCAAGACCTCCGTAGCGCAAGCCAGAGAGGCGGCACTTTGGACAAATGCCAATAACAAAAGTAAACGTAAAAACATAAGGAAACGCAATACTAGTGAAATAAACAATAAATAGCTGAAAATACCTTGGCTAAAAATCATTCTATTTATAGGGTTATCCTTATTATATCCAAAGGATTGTCCTTAATCATCAATATCCTATTGCAAAAATTCATGATGCCTTGAAAATAATTTCTTAAACAACAAAATTAATTTTTTTCAACTACATATCGGTATCCCATGTGCTTCCATTAAGCTTCCCGCCGACGCTGCAAAATCACCTCCAGAAACGTCTGTCCCGAAATTTTTTGATTCTTGAAACAGCGCTTTTTTTGTTTTTTTAAAAGGCCAAAAGCTCTTAAAATATGACTACAATACGAAAATTAAAAAAATAGAAGTGAGCTTCGCAATCTGCGCTTGCCAAACGCCAGACATCATTTCAGCAGAACCTGTCAATTTTTTAAATTTCCTGCGGCATTGTATTTATGATCGGCAATTATGCGTAATGTCTGGCTTCGAAAAAATGGTGATTTTCTTACTGTATTGACGATAGCAAGCGGTGGCGCCGGCTATTTGCTTATTGAAAACCTCACGGTCACCACGGTCATTGCCTTTCTTATAATAATGATTGCACTAGGCTTTTTAGTCTGGCAACTTCATGTCAGCCGCACTATTCAGAGCCAGTTAGAACAGCAAGACGAGAACCTGACGGCACAAGCCGCGTTGGCATATGAAGTGGCAGACCTGTTGACGTGTATTTTGCCGCTGTGGAGCGGGCATATCAGCTCGGTCAAGCAACAGACTGAAGACGCAGCGGAGCAGCTCATCACCAGTTTTTCGTCGATGGTCGGTGAATTTGATCAGGCAGGTTTCGGTGGTGTCAGCAACACCGATACAGCCAGGGTATCTGATTCAACGATTACGCTTCTGCAACTGTGCAAGAAAGAGTTGTCTCCGGTCATTGAGTCGCTCGCTAAAATGATCGCCAGCAAAGACGAACTGCTCACCAGCATTCGCGATCTGGCCGCCTCTACTGCCGATATGCAAAGCATGGCCTATGACGTCGGTCAGATTGCCGCCCAGACTAATTTACTGGCACTTAATGCGGCCATTGAGGCTGCCAGGGTTGGTCAGCAAGGCCGTGGATTTGCTGTGGTAGCAGACGAAGTGCGAAAATTGTCACATATGTCGGCCGAAACCGGCAAGCGCATCGGTGAGCGTGTCAATCAGATCTCATCGGTCATGAAGGTCGCACTGGTCGCAGCTGACCGGGCGACGATTCAAGACAAAAAAGTTCTTGAAGTCTCCGGTGCCGTCGTCCGCGATGTGCTGTCCCACGTTGAGGCCATGGGTGACTCGGCAGAACAGATGCGCCATCACGGCAACATCATTCGCCGGGATGTAGAAAATCTGTTAGTCACATTGCAATTTCAGGATCGTATCAGTCAGATTCTTGACGTCGTCAACACCGATATCAACAAGTTACAGCAAACCGTCACGCAAATCGACGAAGAAGAATTCCCCAGCACAGAACAGTGGATTGAAGACTTACAGGCAACCTACACCATGAGCGACGAATTTCGTGGTCACGGTGACACCAATGACAAAAATGCCCGTAACTCTGGTAACACTGGTAACACTGGTAACGCTAGTGAAATCACTTTTTTTTAAATCCTGCCACTGATATCCGGATTAATGCTCTTGTTTTTTCTAGTCGATTCGCCTGAAACTCAAAGTCAACCCGACAGGTAATTTCACAGCAATCTTACTTTTTGCGTTGAGGAACAGTCGATGCCGCTACCTGAGATCAAACCGAGAATACTCGTCGTTGAAGACGATGACATGCTCGCCCGCCACCTCCAGCTAAAACTCGAACTGTTACAATTTCACTGCCTGGCACACACGACGCGCGGAGAAGACGCCATTGACCTGGCTCGTGCGCTTCGGCCAGATCTGGTTCTCATGGATATCGAATTGGCTGGCGACATGAATGGCATCACCGCAGCACTTGAGATCCATACTCAATTTTCCATACCCGTCATATTTCTGACGGCAAAGCACTCCGATGAGATTCTGGAGTGTGCGAAACAAGCGGACGCTTTCGGCTATGTCATTAAACCGTTTTCTGACCAGGAACTGCGTATCGCCATTGAGATGGCGCTATACAAGCACCGGTCTCAGGCACAACTTCATGTCAGTGAACTCAATCTGCGTGAAGCGGAGCAAATTGCTCACCTGGGGCACTGGACCTGGGACAGGCAAAATAACCTGGTGTCATGGTCAAGCGAAATGCAGCGTATCTGGCAACGCCATCCCACTGATTTTGACGGAAATTTTGAGCAAATGATCATTCAAACGGTACATCCGGACGATCAGGCAAAGGTGTTTGCTGCACGCAAGAAAATAGTCGAGGATCAGGATCCTTCAGTTCCAATCGAATATCGCCTGATTTTGCCCGATGCGAACGTCAGGATCATATCGGCAACGCCTGGCAACAAGATCAGGGATGCGAGCGGAAAAATTATCCGGCTAACGGGAATCGTTCAGGACATTACCGAGCGTAAGCAAGCGGCAGCGGCAGTGAGTGAGAGCGAGCAGCGTTACCGCAACATGGTGGAATGGTTACCAGAGGCGATCAGTGTGCATCGTGATGGGAAACTGCTATACGCCAATCCAGCTGCCATCACGATGTTTGGCGCCTCGTCGGTTCAGGAACTGGTTGGGAAAGCGCTGCTTGATCTGGTCCATCCCGACTCCCATGCCCGGGTAACAATGAGAAACCGTCATGTCGCCGAGCATGGTGGCTGCGTGCCAATGATGGAATTAAAATACCTGAAACTCAACGGTAACGTGATTGACGTCGAGTCGCAAGGAACACAGATCGTTTTTGATGGAGAACAGGCAACCGTCTCTGTCGCACGCGATATCACGGAACGAAAACGTGCAGAAGTGATGCTACGTGAACGCGAATCACAGTTGGCCCAGTCATTCAGGGCCTCTTCGATCGGCGTCGCTTTGGTGGCCCTCGATGGACACTTTCTTAAAGTGAATCCGGCCTTGAAAACGATGCTGGGCTGGACTGAATCGGACCTGTTCCCGGCAAGCTTTGAGGAAATCACCTGCACGCATAACGCGAGCAGCCCGCGTCACACTGAAGCGGAGCAAAGCAACAGCAGAGCAGACGCACAAGACACGTATCAGACCGAAAAATGCTACCTTCATAAAAACGGCAACCAGGTTCAGGCGCAGCTGAACGTTTCTCTCGTGAGAGATATTGATGGTTTGCCGGCACACTATATTTATCAGATTCAAGACATCACGGAAAGAAAAAATGCGGAGCGCCAGTTACATAAACTTTCACTCGCCGTAGAGCAAAGTCCAGAGAACATCATCATCACGGATATCAATGGAAAAATTGAATATGTCAACGAGGCGTTCTGTCAGACAACTGGCTACACATGTCATGAAATTATAGGGAAAAATCCGTACATTCTCGTTTCTGACAAGACCTCTCCCGCGCAAATTTCATCGATGCTTCAGGCCGTCCAGCTAGGTAAGAGCTGGAAGGGTGAATTGCACAATACCAATAAAGACGGGAGTGATTTAACTGTCTATGCAATAGTCACGCCCTTACGCCAGCCTGATGGCAGCATTTCACATTATGTCTCCGTGCAGGAAGATATTACTGTCAAGAAACGTCTTGGTGAGGAGCTTGATTTACACCGCCATCATCTGGAGGATCTGGTGACTAGCCGTACGGTAGAACTGGCGGCAGCACGCCAGTTGGCTGAAGCGGCCAATCAGGCTAAAAGTAAATTCTTCGCCAATATGAGCCACGAAATTCGAACCCCAATGAATGGTGTACTGGGGATGACTTATCTGGCTCTCGCGACGGTCAGTGACCCCAAACAGCGCGACTATCTGGAAAAAATTCAGCTTTCAGGCCAACATTTACTCCACATTGTGAACGATGTTCTCGATTTTTCAAAAATTGAGGCCGGGAAAATGACGCTGGAAGCGGTTGATTTCTCCCTCGATCAACTACTTAAGAACATCGCCAGTATCACGAACAGCAAGATGACCGGACGCGACTTAAGACTCAGTTTCCATATTGATCCGCAACTGCCCCGTCACATGCATGGCGATTCACACCGCCTGAGCCAGATTTTGATTAACTATACCAACAACGCCCTTAAGTTTACGGACGAGGGTGAGATCACCATCTTCGTGCGTCAGCTCAACAACACACCACAAGGGTGGATGGTTCGCTTTGAGGTGGAAGATACCGGTATTGGCATGAGTCAAGCACAGCAGGACAAACTATTTCTGTCCTTTGAGCAGGCTGACAGCTCGACGACCAGAAAATATGGTGGTACTGGACTCGGGCTGGCCATCAGCAAGCAACTGGCTAATTTAATGGGGGGTGAAGTCGGTGCATTAAGTACACTCGGGCGAGGTAGCACCTTCTGGTTCAGCGCTCATCTGGAACAGGCGAGCGGCATTGTACCAACCGTCGATGATGCCCTCGATATGATGAGTACAAAAAGTCACTTGCTGCGACTGACTGAAAGCCGTGGAGTAATTCGTGCGCTGGTAGTGGAAGATAATCTGTTTAATCAGCAGATTGCTACCGAACTACTTGAAGCGGTCAATATCTCGGTCCTGGTGGCCGACAACGGTCAGCGGGCGATTGACCTGCTTACCCGAGAAAAGGTGGACTGTATCCTGCTCGATATGCAAATGCCCCTGATGGGTGGACTGGAGGCAAGTCGTATCCTGCGTGTTATGCCAGGTTTGGCTGAATTACCCGTCATTGCCATTACCGCAAATGCCATGGAGGAAGATCGCTTGCACTGCCTTGCTGCAGGCATGA
>CANIFC010000005.1 GCA_947466695.1 Oxalobacteraceae bacterium
GCGCCAGCGAGACCATCAGCTCAATGAGGGAAAAACCAGCGCCGTCATGGCGCAAGGGAGTGGTGTCGTGGCGCGTCATATCTTGAACCTGACATACAGGCAGCGCGACCTCGGATCGGTATACGCCTGCGTCACCTCGACCGGACAATTGTCGGACGAGGAGGGATCCAGCGCGGCATGGGTATCGGGCTCTTCCCACACCACCCACAAGTTACCGTAAGTGGTGCTGATGATGCCGCTATCGCTATCGCGCAGCATGAAAATGCCCCCGGCAGGCAGCTGGGTACGCACCGCCACCTTCGCCTGCTCGAAGTCCATGGTGGCCAGTGAAGCAAAATCACAGGTCGGATAGACGCAGATATCCGCGCCGTCGACAGTCAAAATCGCGCTGGAATTATCGTAAGTGCTGGGTTTATCATAACCACCATTACTGAACCCTTCCGGGTTGGCACGAATACGTTCGATATGACTTGCCGCAAGATTGGCTGCCATCGCGCGGTAGCCCGACAACTTGGGCATCTGAACGGCATAAGAAAGCATGACACCCAGTGAGAGCATGCCAAACGAGAGTAACAGCATGGCAACGAGCCCCTCGATTAACGAGGAACCGGCCTGCCGATGATGTGCTGTCTTTCGCTTTATTTTATGCGCGGCCTTGCGCTGTACTGGCGGCGGCTTCATGACGGATCACTTGCGCACAATGCACTACCATCGCCGGCAGATCTGGCACGTCCGCCGGAACTGACACAGACAGTGCGCTGGGCCGCGCTGGCAAACTCAGGGTCAGCGCCGAAACGCAGGGTTGCGGCAGAGCTTGAATCGCGCAGGCGGCCGGTTGCCGTAAAACGAAATTTACTGGAGAGGTCGTTGCCGTCGCTGATGGCATTGATCGTGGCAAGAGGTGACTGCACCCGAAGTACGGTCTCGTCAGCGTCCATGTTCGCATTGTTGTTGAGGTCATGAAAAATAATCCATCCAGTCACCCAGCCATTGCCAGACGAACCTGAGCCACTACCACAGGCAGGAACCGTTGCCTCAGGATCGTCACTACGACACATGACCACGCCACCACCGCGCCGGATGGATTCACTGCGGGCATAACGCAGGTCGGACATAAGGGTATTGACACCGCCCGATATGTTGGTCGAACGGATCATCTGCATAAACGATGGCACGGCAATGGAAGCCAGAATGCCCACAATGCTCAGTACGATCATCACCTCAACGAGCGTAAAACCGCCACGCGAGCCGATGTAACGTTTACGCATGATATTTTCTGGAACACTCAGTTTTCCATAAGATTTAGACGATGCTGCTTTAGCTATTGATATAGTAATATTCATTTAATTATACTAATTGACAATTTATATTTTTTATTTTTCATGTTAAAAGTATGTACTATAACTTCAAATTTGCACGTAACTGATAGCGGATATTTTTGTAAGGCTACCCCTACAATAAAATAAGTAAAAATCTCTTTTATATTTATTTAATTCAATAAAATCAAATACTTAAATAATGAATTGTTGTAACTTATTTATTTCAATTTTTTTTAAAAATGTAAAATATTCTGTTTGAATGTAAGAACATGTAAGTAAACGTAAAAATAATGTGGACGCTAAAAGACAAAGACGTTGTCAGGAGTGACTTCAAGTAAATTCAGGGGAAAAGTTCTCAAAGGGATGATGGCGGGAGTATTTGCGGATGACTTCATGCCACCATATCCGGGGTGCAGGCACAAGCCGGGATCCGGCTGATGACTCTGTTGGCAACTATCAGGAACCACACTGATGATGCCTGTGCATCCAAATAGTCTTTCGGCCGTCATGTGAAGCGGCCAGCCAGTGCCGAGCTGAAAACGCGGGCGGCTGCAGCGCCCCATCATTGTGCTGATTGCGTTGTCGATTGAAGCCAGCAGGCTCGTAACCGGTCTACCTCCAGCGCAAAATTTTCAGAAAATGCATAGCGAATCAGATGCCAATGATCTGCATCCATAGAGATGGCAGGACATCAGGTTTTGCCATTTGAGCAGACCTGCAAACAGACCAGAAAACAGACCAGAAAACATATTTGACAGAGCGATTTTTCATGTTTCATCCTGGCTAAATGCCCTCATCAAAGTCATCGGAAAGCAGGTCAACAACGATAAAAAAGGGCTTTTCCTATGTTCGGCAGCGAACGGTCAGCATGGATAAATGGCGGCATCATTCGCCTTGTTCCAACCGGTGATCCATTGCCTCCGCTCCCAAATAGTCAGGCCATCTGCCAGGCACCAGCGGCCACCAACGACACCAACTTGAACAAACGCCTCTTCGAGGCCTCGTCTTGAACAGGAAATATTTTTCTCAATTCAATCAAAAGGCTCATTATGAAATCATCTATTCTCTTATTGGCACTCGTTGCCACACTCGGCCTGACCGCATGTCAGCCCGACACCCCAACAGCCGTCGATCCAATGGAGAATCCGGTTGCAACCCCAAGTCCAGCAAATGAAACCAGCGCTACCGGTGCGACAGGCATGGAAAACACTACTGGTGCAAGTGGTATGGAGAGCACTAGCGGTACAACCGGCGCTGCAGGTAACGAGGGTAAAACCGACGAGACCGTGGTTGCCCCACCGAAGTAAGCACTACCATTTCCTGAGCGGGTAGCGTCAGGGAAAACAGTTTTCTCTTATGTCTTATCAGCACCAAGGCCACTGCACGCATAATGATGCGGCAGTGGCCTTTCAGATGAAAGAGATTACAGCCAATGAGGAGCGGGGATCACACTTGCACCAAAGCGTCGCTGAATAATTTGGCATCTGGCTCGCTCGCATGCTAACTGCCGGTGCCGGAGGTAAATGAAAGCGCTGCTTTCGTCCGCTGTCTTGGCCGGAAAACACGCAGGCAATACTCCACACCAGCGTTTAAAAAATTTTTTATTTGTTTGATGCGGAACTTGACGCTATGACCGAGGCAATAGCCGCACCCACATCCGCTGTACTACCTTTTCCACCCAGGTCGGGCGTGACCGGGCCTTGCAGCAACACGGTTTCAATCGCATGCACGATGGCATCATGCGCGGCGGTATATCGCGCATCACCGTTACCGAGGAATTCCAGCATCATGGCACCAGACCAGATCATCCCGATCGGGTTGGCGATATTCTGGCCGTAAATATCCGGTGCCGAACCGTGCACTGGTTCAAACAGAGATGGAAATTTGCGTTCAGGATTCAAATTTGCCGATGGCGCAATGGCGATCGTACCGGTGCATGCAGGACCCAGGTCGGACAGGATATCGCCGAACAGGTTGGAGGCGACGACAACATCAAAACGCTCGGGACTAAGCACAAAACGCGCGCACAGGATATCGATGTGGTATTTGTCCCAGCGCACATCGGCATACGCTGGCGCCATGGCTTCGACCCGCTCATCCCAATACGGCATGCTGATGGCGATTCCATTCGATTTGGTCGCGGAGGTCAGGTGTTTCTTGGGCCGGCTCTGCGCCAGGTCAAAGGCGTATTTCAGGATACGGTCAGTGCCATGACGCGAAAATACCGCTTCTTGCAAAACGACCTCGCGCTCGGTCCCCTCGTACATACGCCCGCCTACGGACGAATACTCACCTTCGGTATTTTCCCGCACCACATAAAAATCGATATCGCCCGGCTTCTTGTTGGCCAGCGGACAGGGCACGCCGGGCATGAGACGTACTGGCCGCAGGTTCACGTACTCATCAAAATCACGGCGAAACTTAATCAGCGAGCCCCACAATGAAATATGGTCCGGCACCTTTTCCGGACAGCCGACAGCGCCAAAATAAATCGCATCGAAGCCCTTAAGTTGCTCGAACCAGTCGGAGGGCATCATTTGTCCATGTTTCAGGTAATAATCGCAGTTAGCCCACGGCATGGTGATAAATGACAGATTAAGGTCGAATTGACGCGCCGCCGCTTCCACAGCACGCAAGCCCTCCGGCATGACTTCGTTACCAATGCCATCACCGGCGATGACGGCAATTTTATGTATTTTCATCAGGCGCTCTTTCAAAAGTCGATAGTCAGGGCATCCATTTAATCCCTGCGCCCATCATAATGCCTGCGATATAAAATACAATCAAAATACAATCAGCATGAATGTAAAGAAAAAGGCTACGAATCGTGAACAATAAACCCTTGCTGGAAGATCTGCGCCTGTTTTGCACCGTTGTGCGAAAACGCAGTTTTGTCGCCTCGGCACAGGAACTCGGGGTGTCCAAGGCGCTGGTCAGCAAGCGCATCGCACTACTTGAGGCGGCACTCGATGTACGCCTGCTGCACCGGACCACGCGCAGTGTCAGCACCACCGAAAGTGGTGACATCGTCCATCAGTGGGCCCGGCGCATACTGGAGGATGTCGACCAGATGAGCGAGGCGGTATCGGTCGCCAAGCTGTCGCCGCGCGGCCGGCTGCGCATTTGCACCAGTTCCGGTTTTGGCCGCAACCGCCTGGCACCAGCCATCTCGGCGCTGGCGCGGCGTTATCCGTTTCTGGAAATCCAGCTGGAACTGGTTGACCGGCGCGTTGACCTGGTGGGCGAGGGTTTCGATCTGGATATTCGCATCGGGGAAGTGCACGAGCCGGACCTGATCGCCAGACGGATTGCGCGCAATGCCCGTATCCTGTGCGCCGCACCGTCCTACCTGAAACAGCATGGTGAACCGAAGGTTTTGAGTGAGCTGGTACAGCATCAATGCATTGTCATTCGCGAGCGCGACCAGGATGCAATAGGCTGGAAGCTGACCGGCCCGCAAGGCAAGGAAACGGTCAGGGTCAAGGGTGCGCTCTCGACCAATAACGGCGAAGTGGTGCATGAATGGGCCATCGACGGGCATGGCATCATCTTGCGCTCGGTCTGGGATGTCGGGCCCAGCCTGAAAAACGCTAGCCTGGTGCGGGTGCTGCCAGAATATCAGCAGGACGCAGATGTCTGGGCTGTGTATTCCTCCCGCTTATCCGGGTCGGCAAAGGTGCGGGTATGTGTCGAGTTTTTTGAAGAGTGGCTCAATCAGGAGCATTAAAAATTCACTTGCCACACCGGCAAATACTATCCGGAAAGACGCTACCTGGATCCAGCCTGTTATGGCTTCAGGCGCCCGAGCACAGTTATTTTGGTACCTTGTGGCCGCACGATCACGCCTTCGCCTGAAGCTGGAAAGATACCAGTCAGCGCGGTAATATTGACCTGATGGGTGATCACGACCAGTACACCCGGACCACGCCACTGGCTCAAGGTACGCAGCGCCCCGGCCGTCTGCGCAGCTTCACCCGAACTGTCATTAAAAAAGGAATTGAAGTTTGCATCGTCGCGCACCATGCCGGTAAAGGCTAATTCTGCGGTCTCATGGGCACGGCACCATTGCGAACTGAGAACGGCTCCCACGACGATACCGTGACTGCGAAATTGCTCACCGATGCGCCGGGCTTGGGTGCGACCAGCTTCATCGAGATTACGCTGGGTGCTGCAATCGCCGATTTTCATACCATCAGGATCACCCCCGCCAGGCGCAATGGCGTGGCGGAAAAGGATGACACTGCCCTCTTGCAGCGCTGCCCAACCAGGGCCTGCAGCCGGTGAACCCGGTTCAGCGGCACCCGCTGTAAAGACGATCAACAAAGCGGCAAAGCCCGCCAGCTCAAGGCGAAATAGATATTGCAACCGTTTGAGCAGCGAGATTATAGGGTTTTGACGCATGATGGTTCTTTCAGCAGACCGATGGAGAAGATGAACACCCGAATTATATTTCACCTGCAAAATTCCAGCTGAGCGGAAGAAAACCGGCAGCAATCAAACAAAAAAGCCGGCTGAACCCAGCCGGCTTTTTTTACCATTAACGACAAAATGGCAGTAAATGGCAGTATTAGTGAGGCAAAGCTGGCCTCGCTAAAACGCTATCAGGCCTTTTTGGCATAAGCTGAACACCAGCCTTTTGCCGTGACCAGCTTACCGCCGAAGGCGCTGCACGGACCGTTGACGGCACCGGCCTTACCGGAATAAAGCGCACAACCGGCACAGTTATTGCCCGCTTTATAGGCTGCAAATTTCTTCACATCTACCTTGGTGGCATCTTCCTTGTAACCGAGCGCCTGCCCGGTCGGATCGGTTTCGGACAGCTTTTCCTGGGCCTGGGCGCTAGTGGCTCCGAGGATACCTATAGCGGCAACGGGGATGAGAGTGATAAAACGACGACGGTTCAACATGGTGACTTCCTTTATTTGAAAAACCTAGTGAGTAAATGAGAAGCTTAGGATTAGGACGGAAAGAGAAGTTGCCCATCTGTGTCGCTAGTATTCTCCAATAAACACCTCAAGACAAGTAACATTTCTTCCATTCTTGATATATGCCCGGGTTACCAATTTTTTTATTCCCTCAAGCTGACTGAGCAAACGAGCGGTAGCCAGTAATAAAATGTTAAGATTAACCCGGTTATTCAAACCCCTGAAAAATGGCAAATTCCTCGACTGTCGCACGATCAGAACGCAAGGTATTTACTGCAGCGGCAGGATCTGCGTAACCGAGCGCCATGCCGCAATACACTGTTTCGTTAGGGGATAACGTGAAATGGGTGTGCAGGCTTTCGCGCACCATCCCCCAGGATTCCTGCATGCAGGTGGCAAGACCACGTTCGTGGGCGGCGAGCGCGAGTGATTGCATGAACATGCCCAGATGGGCGTATTGGCCATGCCCCATGGCACGATCGATGACGAAAAACAAGCCTACCGGTGCACCAAAAAATTGATAATTGCGCGCCACCCATTGCAGGCGGGCAGGCCGGTCTTCGCGCGGGATGCCTAGGAGTGCGTACATGTCTTCACCGATCTTGTACCGGCGCGTCCGGTAAGGCTCACCCAGACTGGCCGGATACACCGGACGCGCGCCAGCCTCGCCGGCAGGATTCTCTGCCAGGGTCTCAATGGCGAGGCGACTGACAGCATCCCTCGCGGCACCCGCAACAGCGATGACTTTCCAGGGCTGCAGATTGCCACCCGAGGGCGCCCAGCGCGCCTCATCGAGCAAGGCATGTACTACTGAAACCGCCAGCGACTGGTCGAGAAACGCGCGTACCGAGATACGCGCCTTGAGTAGTTCAGATACGGTCATGACAGGACTCCTTGAGGTAATCGTCTGCTTATTGAGATCTATTGAGATCTCTTGAAATTTATTGAATTTATTGAAATTTATTGAAACACATTGATGTTAATTGATGTTGATTAAAGCAGCCTCTTATTTTAACGCCACTCGCTGGCCCGGATGACCGGCAACGCGTGCATTCCGGTGTCGCTGCATGCGGATAATGGCATTACGAAAAACAGACACCCGGTCCCGGCAAGACGACACTACTCAATCTGTACGTATTCCCTGTACATTCTCTGTAATGAGGCCAGCCAGATCATGCGCCAGGGTCTGCCGGTTTTTCGGCTCGGTATTTGGCGCACCGTCGGCTATACTCGCCATCTGCAATCAACGAACTTTTGACGGATTATTTATGGTGGACGACAAGCGTAGCGTAACCGAACGGCTGACCCTGCAGATAAAACATGGATGGCGCACGGCATCGACTGTGACGCTTGCCTTCTGCTCGGCCCGGCGGACCCAGCTGATGGGCCGCCCTCCCTTGCAGCGTTTTATGCTGGCGACCCTGTGGAGCGGCGCAGTGTTGCTCGGTTTGCTGCTGGCTTATGTACTGATACTCATCCCGCTCACGCCCGGCATCCGCGATCTCAGGCAGGTGCGTGCCGCGCAGGCGACCGTCCTGCTCTCGGCCGACGGCAGGCAACTGGCCAGCTTCGAGCAGGGTATGCCGGAGCGTGTCAAGCTCAGCGACATTTCCCCACACGTCGTCAATGCACTGATCGCGACCGAAGACCATCGTTTTTACGACCATCACGGAATCGATTTCAGGCGTACCATCGCCGCCATCTTCTACAGTCTCAAGGGTGACGCGCAAGGCGGCTCGACCATTACCCAGCAGCTTGCGCGTAATATGTTTCCGGAAGAAATCGGGCGCTCGCGCAACCTCAGCCGCAAGCTCAAGGAAGTCATCACCGCACTCAAGATCGAGAGCACCTACAGCAAGACCGAGATCCTTGAAGCCTATCTCAATACCGTGCCTTTCCTCTACAACAGTTTTGGTATCGAGATGGCGGCGCATACCTATTTCAGCAAACCGGCCGACAAGCTCGATATCCTTGAAAGCGCCACACTCGTTGGCATGCTCAAGGGTACCAGCTACTACAATCCGGTGAACAATCCGGAACGCTCATTGCAGCGCCGTAATGTGGTGCTCGGACAGATGCTCAAGCATGGCCTGATTGACGAGCGACGTTTTCAGGCACTGCGCAAACGCCGCCTGCGCCTGCACTTCGAGCGTCCGGCCGAACGCAGCTCCAGCACCAACGCCAGCGATGCGCACTTCACCGCCTATGTGCGCAAGTGGCTGATCGACTGGGCCGATGCTAACGATTACAACCTGCAACTCGATGGCCTGGTGGTCCACACGACGCTGGACTTTTCACTGCAACAGGCAGCGCTGCGCGCAGTCGAGCGCCAGGGCAATGCATTGCAGACGATTGCCGACGTCGAATGGGGCCAGTCTGGTCTCTCCACCTCGACCTCAACCGGCACGTACGCCGGCCTGCGCCAGTCGGTCGTACCGTTTAATTTTTTCTGGCAGTCGCGGCGGGCGCTGGCAGACGCCTTTGTACGCGAGTCACCCGACTACCGCAAGGCCGTTGCCAATGGCGAAACCGGCGCCACCGCCTTCAAGCGACTACGGGCAGACCGCCAGTTCATCGCCCAGCTATACCGGAGCAAGTCGCGTCTGGAAAGCGGCTTTGTGGCAATGGACCCGGAGAGTGGAGAAATCAAGGCCTGGGTCGGCAGCCGCGATTTTCAGCGCGAACAATTTGACCATGTCGTACAGGCTGCGCGTCAGCCCGGCTCCACCTTCAAGCCCTTCGTCTATGGCGCCGCACTGGAAAAAGGCCTGTTGCCGGAACGGCCTTACCGCGATGTCGTGCTCGATATCAAGGCTGCCGACGGCAGCGTCTGGCGTCCGACCGACATGAGCGGCTCCAGCGGCAAGGAGATGACGCTGGCCGATGGCCTGGTCTACTCGAAGAACACGATTACCGCTCAGGTGATGCAAGATACCGGCCTGCCACGCATCGCGACGCTGGCGCGCGACCTTGGTATCCGGCAAAGTAAACTGGCACAAGTTCCCTCACTGGCGCTTGGCACCAGCCCGGTGACCTTGCTTGAGATGGTCAATGCCTATGCCAGCATCGCCGCCAGCGGGCAATACCGCAAGCCGGTGTTCATCACGCGCATCACCGACCGCGAGGGCAAGACCATCGCGCAATTTGGTATTGAAAAAGGAAAACGCGTCATGTCGGAAAGTTCTGCTGTGGCGCTGATCGACATGATGCGCGGCGTCATCAGCCGCGGCACCGGTACCGGCATCCGCTCCCGCTTCGGCATCAATGGCGACCTCGCCGGCAAGACCGGCACCACCCAAAATAATGCCGACGGCTGGTTCATCCTCATGCATCCCAATCTGGTGGCCGGCGCGTGGGTCGGCTTCAACGATAGCCGGGTCACCATGCGCAGCAATTACTGGGGTCAGGGTGGCCACAACGCCGTCCTGCTGGTGGGAGATTTTTTCAGGACGGCGATCGACAACGGCAAGGTCGACGCTAGCGCATTATTCCCGGGTGGCCGTCGCCCTGCACCGGCAAGACCGGTAAAAGAGCCGGAAGAAGTGATGGACGGCACCAGCGACCTGCGCCAGGAAGGCGCCCCGCCACCGCCAGAGCCGATGCCCTGGCCAGACCCGGTAATGACACCAAACGATGAGCCGCCCGTCGAACAACCGCGCGTCTATCTGGCTGAACCGGCAGGGAACTGAGCAGATTGTGGCCGAAAGTGAGCGTAATACAAACTCCGACAAACTCCGACAAACTCCGGCTGACAGACGCCAGGTCCACATAGAAAACGTCGACATAAAAAAACTCAGCCGGAGCAGCAGGCTGAGTTTTTTGCTGCCTCAACAGAGGCAAAATGCGGATCAGGACTGGCGACGGCGTAATGCAGCAATCGCAAACAAACCCAAGCCCAACATCGCCAGCGATGCGGGCTCTGGTACCACTTCATAATCAACAGTGGCAATAATATTTGAATAAGTACTAACATCCAGAGCAACGTTACTGGAACTGTCTAGTGATGTCGAACCAATAGAATTGGCAAAAACAGAGAAGTTACCTGCGCCAGCAGAAGTAAATTTACTGAAGTCTGCAAAATTGGCAACGGTAGCGGTCGTTTTCGACAGCGTTTGGGAAATCATGTAAGTCTGTCCTTGCATTAAAGTGATGGTCTCATTTTTCATAGCTGTAGCAGTTCCCAACAAGGTCCCAGTATTATTAGTACCGAAATAAAGATTGCTAGCTGCTGACAAACTCATAATGGGATTTATTGTGTTGGATTCACTTTTATTTTTAAGAGTACCGTTAGCCAGCACATTCGTGATGATGGTCCAGGTAATTGAATTAATGCGCTCACCAACCTTGAGTGCTGTCATATCAAAAGTGTTGAAAACAAAAGTAGTCACCCAATTGGTTGGTACTGGAGTAGGAACACCATACTGATGGGTCTCAGTACTCACATAAGCGTGGGCAGAACCGGCACACATTGCCGCTGTGATTGCGAATGCAGAAAGAATTTTTTTCATAATAATGTCTTTTAAAATAATAATTAAAAAAATTAATGTATGCGCCTTTTACCACCAAATTGACTCTGGCGCAAATACCTGCGAAATAATATTATATTAATATTAATACATTAAACTGAAGTAGTGTCTATCTATAAGCACTATTTATGCCAATTATTTAATATGTTTAAAAACAGAGACTTACCTATTTTTATTATCATATTTACCATATTAATGTAAAATTTTTCGACAATGCCTTACCTCCCGGATATAAAAAATCCTGCGTGTAAATGACATAAAAAAATGATTTCTTCCCACTTGTAATTGTGCAACTTTTTCTTCTTGAAACATAAGTGCTGCCCTCTGGCAATCCATTCATTGGTCGAAGTAATGGATTGCGCACCCATTTGAATTGCTTGATTTTTTATTACAATCAGAAAAGTTGTTATAGAATCAGCCCGCGTACCAAACCCCGCTCTCAATGTAAAGGAAATGCAATGAACGTCCCCAGTTGGCCGACGTGGCTGCCGCCGCTCTTGCTCTGCCTGATGCTCGGGGCCTGCGCGCCGCTACCTACCGTCAATAGCGCGCAGCTGCTACCCAATGCCAGCCCGACCGTGAATGGCCCGCGTGGCACGATTCCGGAGAACCGGGCGCGAGCTTTGCTGGCCAAACGCTGGCCCAAGTCAACGATCAACCTGAAAGCACAAGCCGCATTGGAAGAAGCTGCCACCGGTGTACCGCTGATTGCCGGTAATAAGGTCTCGCTGCTCTTTGACGGACCGCAAACGCTGACGGCAATGATCGAGGCGATCGACAATGCCAAAGACCACATCAACCTGGAAACCTATATTTTTGATCAGGATGAGCTCGGTCTCAAATTTGCCGATAGCCTGATCGAAAAGCGCAAACAGGGCATCGACGTCAATATCTTGTATGACAGCGTGGGCACCATCGGTACCCCGAAGGCTTTTTTTGAGCGCATGCGCGAAGCCGGTATCCGTCTGGTCGAGTTCAATCCTATCAATCCGGCCACCCGTGCCGGCAAATGGGAGCCCAATAACCGCGACCACCGCAAGATCATGATCGTCGATGGCAAGCTGGCGTTCACCGGCGGCGTCAATATCAGCGCCACTTACTCCAACAGCTCACTGTTTCGCTCCAAAACACGTCCTGTCAGTAACGACAAGGTAGGCTGGCGCGATACCCATGTGAAGATTGAAGGTCCGGCTGTCGCCGCGCTGCAGTGGGTCTTCATCCAGGGCTGGGTCAGCCAGGATGCCGGAGACCTGCCGGAGCGCGCCTATTTTCCGCCGCTCAGGCCTATGGGCGACAAGATCGTGCGGGTCCTGGCCAGTGAACCAGGTGGCGAATACCAGATCTACAAGGCCTACGTGCTGGCGATCCAGGAAGCAAAAACATCGATCCACATCACCTCGGCTTACTTCGTGCCCGATGAGCAGATTGTCGACGCCCTGACCGGTGCAGCCGGGCGCGGGCTTGATGTGAAAATCATCTTGCCTGGCGTATCCGACAGTGGCCTGGTGTTCCATGCGGGCCATTCCTTCTTTGACCGCTTGCTTGACGGTGGCGTAAAGATTCACCAGTTGCAGGTGGCGGTGCTTCATGCCAAGACTGCGGTGATCGATGGCAACTGGTCGACGGTCGGCTCGACCAATATAGACATGCGCAGCTTCATGCACAACAGCGAACTCAATGTCGTCGTCGTGGGCGATTCGTTCGGCGCTGAAATGGAGTCGGCCTTCAAGGAAGACTTGAGCGGCTCGGTTGAGGTCACACCCGAACAATGGGCTAACCGTCCCGTCGCTGACCGTGTCAAGGAATGGACGGCACGAATCCTGGGATATTGGCTGTAACACTGGTCCAGATCGCGGCGTGGCGGTCGAAGGTTTCACTGCCAGCTGGCTGGAATGAGGCGCTGGCGCTCTCCCAGCCATAGCGCTGGACCGCAATGCGCCCGGGCTCTACGCGGATCACGTTAAACGAATTGGTCTCGCCACGCCCGCGGGTTGAGGTGGCAGTACCGGCCTGCACCACCAGCGCCGCGTAGCCGGCTGTCTTGTAGCGTCCGGAGCTACTGGTGGCATAGCTGGAATGATAATGCCCTGCCAGCAGCAAATCGACACCGCATTCGGCAAACATCGCCATCGCCAGCGGGGCCCGGTCAACCAGGCGCCTTTCGTGAAAATGCTCGGGTAAGTCAAACGGATGGTGCGTCACGATGATCTTGGTGCGCTCGGTACCGAGGTCAGACAAGCGGCTGCGCAAGCGGGCGATCTGCTCGCGGTTGATACGACCATCCTTGAATGTCAGCGAACGCACGGTATTGATCCCGAGTACGGCGATTTCATCATCGGCAAAGACCGGTTCGAGTTCAGGTGTCACGAATTTGCGGTACTTGCCAAGTGGCAGGACGAAGCGGCTGAACAAGTTGTGCAGAGAAATATCATGGTTGCCCGGCACCACCAGCTGCGGCTGCGGCAAGCGGTCGAGAAAGGCGCGCGCCGCCTTGAACTGTCCGCTCGTGGCGCGCTGGGTCAGGTCGCCCGAGACTACCACCAGATCGGGCGCAAGTTGTAGAACCTGCTCGATCAGCGGCGCGATCAGGGTCTGGTCGATGCGGCCGAAGTGAAGATCAGACAAATGGATGATGGTACGCATGGCTATCCTTTCAAGACCACATCAGCCAGGGCCGATGGATTGCCTGCGCTATTGGCTGCGACAGGAACGATGACGGTGAGTGCCGCCGGGCGAATCCGGTAACGCAAGGGTGTGGTCATGATGGTGACTTCGCCGTCGGTGGCCACACGCAGGCGCTTGTGACGCGTCTCGACCTGGAGCTCCGGCGCCAGCAGCACATCGAAATCCTTCGCTTGCGCCAGCCTTCCGGTCAGGGCATGCAAGGCCAGGCGTAACAGGCCAAGCCGGCCGGGCCGCTGCGCCACGTACAGGCTCAGGGTACCGCCGTCAAGCCGCGTGCGCTCACCGATATTAAAACCCTGCATCGTATATTCATTATTGCCGATAAAAACGAAGGGCGTACGCCGGGCATGCCGTCCGGTATTCAGGTGCAGGCGGACACTAAGAAAGGGATAACGGTGCAGTGCCGCCAGCACCGCCCAGCCAAAGGCCAGCCATTTACCGCGCCCCAGCCGGCGCTGTTGCTTCTCGCGGTCACGCACAATATCGGGATACAGCCCCAGACTTGAATTATTGAGAAAAATTTTTGCATTGACCTCGCCGACATCGATCTGACGATGCACACCGAGCGCGAGGTTGGCGATTGCCTCATCGAGTTGCAATGGAATGCGTAAATCTTTGGCAAAGTGATTGAGCGTACCCAGCGGCAGCACGCCGAACACGGTCGTTGTGCCCACCAGAACCGAGGCGACGGCGTTGATAGTGCCGTCGCCACCGCCGGCGACCACGATTTTCACCCCATCGGCCACAGCCTGCCGGGCCGCAGCAATCATTGCGCTACCGTCTTTGGCAAGCGTCACAACCGGCTCGAAGCCGTGAACCTGAAACCGGCTGCCAAATGACTGCACCCATTGCGCATCGTAACCAGAGCCGGCGCTGGCGTTGATGATCACCACCAGCGGAATCAACAGTTGCTGCGCAGCCGGCAAGGAAGGCATTACATCATCCATCAGCATGGTACGGCCTCGGTGCGGTGGCGGCGCAAGGTCGAACTGGCGGTAATGCAAATCACCAGCCAGGTAGAACTTGCAGCGACCGCAGCAAGTACATCGCTCAGGAAGTGCACGCCCAGATACATCCGGCTAAAGCCCACCAGTACCACGGCAAGAACCGCGACCAGCACGATCATGGTTCTTGCGCTCCAGACCCGCGTGCTGCAAATCAGATACGCCGCCAGCGTACCGTAAAACAAGGTCGCTGCCGCCGTATGTCCGCTGGGAAAACTGTAGGTCGTCAATGTCAGGAGCGGATTATCAAACGCAGGGCGGGTGCGTTGAAAGGTGTACTTGAGCAACACGTTCAACAACATGCCACCAGGCAGGGCGACGGCCAGCGTCAGTAACCAGTAATGCGCCTGTTTGCGATAAAAATACAGGCCCAGCAAACAGCCTGCCACGATCATGCCCAAGACGCTGTGCAGATGCGTCACGACCAGCATCACCTGAGTGACGGCAACTGTCGCATGGGCATGTAGCCAGTTCGCGACCACCAGATCGAGGCGCGTGATGGCATCGGCCTCGACCACCTCTTCGGCGATGCTGCCAAACAGCCAGGCGGCGCACAGCATCAGTAGCACGCCCACGGTCAGATGCAGACCCAGCTTGCCTTCCGGCGACAGGCGCTCCGCGACAAATTTTTGCAGTGCAGGATAAGGGGCTTGCTTCATCGGGTGGGTTCGTTCCATCAAAGGGTGTGCGGCATCTGTGCATGATGCGCAGATTTATAAATACAGCAGAATTATCCGGTGCTACAGGACAATGATTTCCATGCGCCTGACGACTAACGACTAACGATTAACGATTAACGATTAACGATCATTTAACGATTGCATGACGTTGACTGAAGGCGCAGGGAATCGCCCTGTTGCCCGCAATTTACCATGAACGCCGCAATGCTGGCGTTGCGGCCAGTTTTGACGATACCAGCCAAGAATCTCCCTGTGTTGGTTTGATCGCTGTGGTTTGATTTCTGTGGTTTAATTTCTGCAGTCCCATTGTCACCAAAGCCTGATGGCCAACATTAAGCGCAGTGCCAGAAATAAAAAACCGGACTATGTGCCTCTGCCCGGTTCTTCCCCTGCTCCAGCCTATCGGCCGCACCACTGCGCGACCACACTACTTGCCGGCGACCCCGGACACGTATTTTGCCAGCAGCTGGATTTGCGCTTCGCTCAGGCTGGTAAAGGCCGGCATCAAGCCAACACCGTTGCGCAAGGCCCGTTCCACCCTTGCCGCGTCCGGTCTTAACTCATCAAGCACCGGACCGACTTCACCACCAGCGCCAGCATGCTTTAAGGTGTGGCACAAGGCGCAGGCCGGTACGGCAGTCTGGCTGAATAACTTTTTCCCGGCCTCAAGATCACTCTGCGTCAGCGCTGGCTCCTGTGCCAGAGCAAGACCTGCCTGCAGCCCGGCCCCGGCGAGGGCGGCCACCAGCGCCAGTTTAAACAACTTGCCGAACGGGATCGTCATACGATGCTCATCATGTGACGCCTCAGGCCACGGTAATTTGTAGCGCATGATCACGCCAGCTGGCATTACTGTAACCGCCGGCATTGGCCATATTCACTTCGGCCTGCCAGTTGCCCATGGAATCAATGGCGCGACTGGCGATCACATAAATGCCTGGCGCCAGTTTCACGCTCGCGACAAACTGGCGCCAGGCATAACGTCCAAGGTCAGGACCAACGAACCTGGCCGCGACCCATGTTACGCCACCATCGACCGAGACCTCGACCCCTTTCACCGCGTTGATGCCGCCAAAGGCCACGCCTTTGATCAGGCTCTGGCCGGCGGCGACAATGCCAGCTTCCGGGGCGGGCGAATTAATCCATGATTTTGTCGCCATCTCCCAGACCGAAGGCTGGCCGGGATCACCCTTCTGACCCGGTGCCGACATGCGGTAACCGGTCTTCTGGATCGCCGCATCCGTCTGTTCCAGCGTAAACGCCAGCTTTTTGATGTACTTGACGTTGTTCACGCCGGTGTAGCCCGGCACGATCAGGCGTAACGGGCCACCATGCGCCAGCGGGATCGGAACCCCGTTCATCTCCCATGCCAGCAAGGCGTCGCCCATGGCCTTGAGCGGCACCGAGCGCTCCACCATGACACTTTTCGGATCGAGTCCCTCGGGTAATTTTTCACCGCCGGTACCGGTCATGTAGACCATGCCATCGGTGACACCGCCCAGCGCCTCGACCAGATCGCGTACCGGAACACCGCTCCAGACCACGCAACCAGCCGCACCGACCGTCCATGAAGTGCCGCTGGCCTTGACCGGAAACAGGCCCCGGCCGTTGCCCGAACACTGCAATACCATGGCGGTGGTTTCCAGCCCGATGTTCTTGAGTTGCCTCAGGCTCAGCAACTGTGGCTTTTTCACGCCCTCAATCTGCACTTCCCAGGCGTCACGGTCAGCGACAATCGAGGCATCCGGGGCCGGCAGGTTATTGCGGATATACAGCTGGTCGGACGGGGTGATGATGCTGGTGCCAAAAGCGCTGCGCCTGGTTTCCAGAGTATTGGAAGAATGCACGATCATCGCTGCCGGATCTTTCCAGGCAACGTAAGCGGGCAAGGGTTTGGCTAGTGGCGCAACCGGCGGCAGCGCCGCCTGTGCAAGTGCACTTTTGTGTAATCCGGCCATACCGGTCGCCGCCAATGTCACCGCCGTTCCGGTAAGAACCAGGCGTCGCGCCGGATTGCTGGGCTTGTGTGCTGAAATGTCGCTACTGTGCTTGGTCATAATGGTCTCGAATAGATAGTCATGCAAGGGGGCGGCCCGTTGACAGCGGCCTGACATTGCTCTTGAAGATCAGCCATAAGCCTTAATCTATCTGGCAACTATGATTGAATTATGCACAAGATCAACGATCAGGGCAACGACCAATTATGCCGACCTGAGCTGAACTGAGCTCAACCCGACAGAGGCCAGGCCGTCCCGCCCTGTTTACGCCATCCTAGCGCAGCGGCAGGGGATAACTGGCGACACTAACGTTACCTTCCTTGTCGACTGCCTGTACTCCAAAAAAATAGTTATCCTTGGATTTGCCCTTGACGCTGAATTCATGCACGTCGCCGACGAACTGGCTACCCTGCCAGACCGGGCTGGTGGTGTCGCGCCAGACGATGCGGTAACCGGCCAGATCTGTTTCCAGATTTTTTTCCCAAAGCAAGTTGGTGTCGTTTTCCAGCTGCGCGGTCCTGACCTGCACCTTGGCCGGTGCAGCCGGTGCCAGCGCCAGCGTTGCCAGTGCCACGGCATTGACGCGCGTTACCCTGGCGGTATAGTCGACATCGACAAATTGCGCCAGATCACCCATCTGCACACCATTTTCGACGCGAATGTCCTGATGCTGATGATCGAAATCCTCGTTGGGTTCGGTAAAGCGTAATGCCGCATAGCCGCGTTCGAGAAAGGGAATATGGTCGCCGCCCCGCAGGTAGCGGTCACGCCGGTGCACGATACTGACGGTAAAACCGGGCACGTAACGCTCACCCATTTCCTTCACATGGCGCGCGAGCTGACGCGAGATCGAATCACTTTCGCCACCGGTAGCGACCAGGCTACGCAACGCGTCCGGCATATCTTTCAGGGCTGGGACACCTTCGGCGAAGAGACGCACTTGCTTGTTGTCAATCGTACCGTTATCGGCACGCGAGCTGCCGATAATGTCGTTAGTGAACATGCCGGCGATATTCATGTTTTTTTCGCGTGCCTGCTGCGCCCAATGCGTTGCACCAAACAGTCCTTGCTCTTCCGCCGCCACCGCCATGAACACCAGCGATGCATCGAACTGGTACTGCGCCATCACGCACGCCATTTCCATCACCGCAGCGGTACCGGAAGCATCGTCATTGGCACCGGGCGCAGCGGAGGTGGCATCCATCACATCGGTGGCACGCGAATCATAGTGTCCGCTGACCACGTAATAGCGTTCAGGCGAACGGCTGCCCTTGAGGGTCGCCACGACATTAACGATCTCGGTCGGACGGCTCAGGCGACGTCCGGCCGGCTCGGTATAACTATCGAAACGGACGTCGAGGCGATCGCCACCGCAGCGCTCCAGCTCGGCCTTGATCCAGCGCCGCGCCGCGCCGATACCGACCGTATCAGACGCGGTTTCGGACATGGTGTGACGGGTTTCAAAACTCACCAGTTTACGGATGTAGGCGTCAATCCGTGCAGAGGAAATACTGTTGACGATACGCGTAACCTGTGGCTGTCTTGCGCTAATTTTTTCGTCTATTTTCTGTTCCATTTTCGCGTCAGAAACAGCGCTGCCAGCCTGCGCCAGCGGTGCCGCCATCAGGCCAGTGGCAGTGACCAGAAAAAAGGCCTGCGCGAAAAATTGAGAGGTTTTTTGGTATCGGGTCATGGGTCATCTATCTGAAAAGAAAGAGTTCCAGTGTAACCGCTGTTTGCCCGGGAATGGTTCACCGGACTCACCACAAGGATTTACAGGGTACCAGACCGGTCTGTCGCGCTATCGCCAAAAACAGCCGGTTTATCTGGCTGGCACCTGAGCGGGGCAACTGGCAGAGATCCAGCGGCCACTGACATCGGCGCGTTCATTCATGGGATTACCCTGTACCTGACCGGAGAATTGGGTTTGTCCCTGAAAACGTTCCGGGCTGGTAAAAGAGCCCTCTGCCGTGCCGCTACCTTTCAGGCCGGGGCCGGAACAGACATAGTCCACCTTGTAGTTGCTGCCGGTATGCACGGCATTTTTGGCGCTGCAGCCGGATTGGGCGTGATAGAAATCGGGCAGCTTGTTCAAGGCTGCCATCTCCGGTGTAATGCAGGTGTTCGATATCGCAGCACCGTTCTCGATTTGTGGCAATTCGAAACCATATTGCCTGGCCATATTCGCCAGATTGTCCATCTGTCCGGGTGGCAGTTGCGGTACCAGCTTGAGTAAATCAGAACTGGTCGACAATTCCCAGAGTCCCGGACGCATGCTGTTTTCTGCTGCATAAGTGGCGGAGGACAACGATAAACAGAGAAAAATAACAGCGCAGATTTTTGTGTACATGGCGTTTCCTGATAACGAAGGGGACTACTCTAGCATGTGAGGCCAGATTCGCCAGTAAGTTCAAACTGCGGGAGAATAGAAGCGCCACCGCGCTAGCCTGCGCTGATTCAACACACATGCCTCGCACCCGGACAGCGGCGCTACCGGCGAACTCACGAGCATCATTCATGCCGGCTCCCGCTGCCGGTCATTCCGCAAAAGAATTCACCTGAACTTGGCGCGACTCAGATATTTTTTCAGGTCCTGCCTGCAGCCTGCAGCAATTACAAGATAGCCTGCTCCAGATACTCCTGCTTTTTGCCCATATCGTCATCCGAATCGGAAAAGCGCAAGGCGATTGCACGGAAGTCTTCCTGAATTTCCGCGAAAGCATCGAACATGTCGGCATCAAAGTGGCTGCCCCTGCCTTCTGACATGATGGCCACCGCAGTTTCATGCGACATGCCGGTCTTGTACACCCGACGGCTGATCAGCGCGTCATAGACATCGGCCACCGCCATCAGGCGCGCCGCGATCGGGATATCGTCGCCGGCCAGACCTAGCGGATAACCGCTGCCGTCCCATTTTTCCTGATGCGAGTAAGCGATGGATTTGGCAAACGAGAGAAAATCGACCTCGATACCAAGGGCTTTTTCTGCGTGCTCAATGGCATCCCGGCCCAGGGTCGTATGGGTTTTCATGATCTCAAATTCATGCGGCTCAAAACGACCGGGCTTGAGCAGGATACGGTCAGGAATCCCTATTTTTCCGATATCGTGCAATGGCGCAGATTTGTACAGCATGTTGATGTTGACATCGGTCAGAAACCAGGCAAAACGCGGATGGCTGGACAGTTTCTCTGCCAGCGCCTTGACATAAAATTGCGTACGGCGGATATGATTACCCGTTTCACAATCGCGCGTTTCAGCCAGCGACGCCATGGCCAGTATCGTCACATCCTGAATGGCATTGACTTCGCGTGTGCGTTTGGCCACTTCGAGTTCAAGAAAATCATTCTGGTCGCGCAAGAATACCGCCATCGCATTGAGCGCCAGATGGTTCTTTACCCGTGCCATGACGATCGGCGCGCTGATCGGCTTGGTAATGTAATCAACGGCGCCCAATTCCAGCCCTTTTCTTTCATCTTCCACTTCCGATTTTGAGGTCAGGAAGATCACCGGTATGTGCATCGTCTTGGGGTTGCGCTTGAGCCGCTCACACACCTGATAGCCATCCATGCCGGGCATCATGATATCGAGCAAGATCAAATCCGGTGGATTGGCCGAGGCCGCAATTTCCAGCGCCCGCTCGCCACTAAAAGCGTTTTTCACTTTGTAGTCGGCCTGCAGCAGCTCATTCATCAGCGCCAGATTAGCCGGGGTATCGTCCACGACCAATATCGTGGCTCTCTGACCGAGATTGACGTTAACAGTATTCATGGTAATTCCTTGTGGGGCGCGGTGGCAGGGACTGCGGTGGCGGTTCTGAAGGCGCTCAGTGCGTTGACAAAATCAAAGCCTTGAATGTAGCCATCAATCTTTTGGTGCTGCTCAGGAAAAGCCGAGCTGAACAGGTCGGTGTGAGTGTTCCAGACGATACGCGCAGCAGAATCATCATCTGCCAGCAAGGCGTCCAGTGTTGCGCAGGTGCGCTTGAGCTTTTCCGGATCAACGGCAACCTGCCGGGCCGTATTTTTTTCCGGCAGCTTCTGCTCTAGTTGACCGATCAGATCAGCGAGCAGCTTTGCCATTTCGCTGATCTGCGCATCCACGGTTTCGCGCGGCTGGCGCTCGCCAATGCGCGTTTCGATGATACCCGAAAGGCGCTGCAGTTCGGTCGCGCCGATGGTGCCGGCAAGTCCCCTTAAAGTGTGTGCCAGACGCTCGGCGGTTTCCCAGTCATGACCATCAAGTGCGGCGATAATATCGGTTGCCGCGCGCGCCTGGCCGCTGGCAAACATGCGTAACATGGTCAGGTAAAGTGCTTTCTGACCGGGCAGCCGACGCATGACCAGCGCCATGTCAAGTCCGTCAATGTGCGCTGGCAGGTGCGTCTCATCGGGCGCATGGTGCGCTTTGAGCTCGGCAATCAAGGTGGCTGCCTGCCTTGGCTTAATCCATTTCAACAAAGCCAGCCAGAGGTCATCCGGTTCAATTGGTTTGGCGACATGATCGTTCATACCGGCAACCATACAGACATCGCGGTCTTTCTGCATCGCGTTGGCGGTCATGGCGACAACAGGAATATCCTTGAAGCGCGGGTCCTGACGTAATTCCAGCGTAGCCGTCACACCATCCATGACCGGCATCTGCATGTCCATCAGGATCAGGTCGTACTCCGAGACCCTGAGTTTATCGAGTGCAATCTGGCCGTTTTCTGCCAGATCCACAATGAAGCCGGCATCGCGCAGCAGTTCTCCCGCCACTTCCTGATTAAGCTGATTGTCTTCCACCAGCAGGATACGGGCACCACTGATGGTGGAGAGCCGTATCAGGGTGTCAATGGACACATCCACCGATGACGGGCCATGGTCGCCGTCGCCTGCACCACCGAGCATACGCACCATGCAGTCAAACAGCACAGAGGCACTGATGGGCTTGATCAGCACGTCCTCAATCCCGGCACGCTCGGCACCCTGAATGACTTCTTCCCGGCCATAGGCGGTCACCATCATCATGCGCGGCAATTGCTTGAGCGGGAGTTGTTTCAAGCGTCTGGCGGTCTCGATACCATCCATCTCCGGCATTTGCCAGTCGAGGAACACGATCTCGTAGGGACGGTTTTCCTGTTCGGCCAGCAGAACCAGACGCAGCGCCTCTGTACCCGAATCAACCTGATCCACATCAAACTTCATGCTGCGCAGCAGATTACCCAAGACCAGGCGGGCATTTTCATTGTCATCGACGACCAGAACGCGCTTGTCTTGCAAATCACCGGACAGTACCAGCTTGCGCGGCTGACTGGCACTCTTGCCCAGACGTGCCGTGAACCAAAAATGACTGCCTTTGCCGGGTTCACTGTCAACCCCTACCTCGCCATGCATCAATTCAGCGAGTTTTTTAGAAATCACCAGACCCAGGCCACTACCACCAAATTCACGCGTAATCGAGGTATCGGCCTGAGAAAACCGCTGGAACAAACGGCCGATCTGCTCTTGCGTCAGGCCTATCCCGGTGTCATTGACCGAACAATGGATGAGCACCTCGGTCTCCGTCTGCTCTTTGATGCGGATCACGATATCAATCTCTCCGCGCTCAGTGAACTTAACGGCATTATTGGCGTAGTTAATCAGGATTTGCCCTAAGCGCAGTGAGTCACCGATCAATTTGGGAGGCACACTCTCTTCGACGTCAAATACCAGTTCCAGCCCTTTGGCAGAGGCTTTTTCACTGATCAGGTTGGCGACATTGTCGAGCACTTTCTCGAGTTCAAATTCGGCATGCTCGACGACCAGCTGACCAACCTCAATCTTGGAAAAATCAAGAATGTCATTGATAATATTGAGTAAATGCCGGCTCGATCCCTGAATTTTCTTGATGTAATCACGCTGACGCAAGGTCAGTTCGGATTTCAAGGCTAAATGGGACATGCCGATAATGGCGTTCATGGGGGTACGAATTTCATGACTCATGTTGGAGAGAAAATCGGATTTGGCAAGATTGGCTTTTTCAGCCGCCGCCTTGGCACTGGTGAGCGCCACATTATTGACCTGTAGTATCTCGAGCAAATGCTGGGTTTCAACGTACACCAGATTCTTGATCCGCTGCTGACCTTCGCGGTAAATGACATACGCAAAAGACAGGGCAAACACCAGTATGAGCAAACTGGCCAGAATGAGTATGGTAAAAAGGCGATGCATATTGCCCTGAAATTCTGCGTCGCGGCGCACCAGTAGCGCCTCTTCTAAAGCAATAAAACCGTGCATTTCAAGCCGGATGGAATCCATCAGACCCTTGCTATAAGCGAGGTCGGCCTGCGCCAGGGCGGTAGGCAAATCGGTCGTGCTGCGTAACTCGATGTTTGCTACAAAATTACGCATTTGCGCATCGAGCAAGGGCTTGACTTTATCGACGTGCACTTGCGCTTCCTTGTTGAGGGTGCGCTGGCGTAAATCAGCAAGTTCATTCATGGCACCGTCCCGCATCGCCAGGTAGGGTTCCAGAAAGGTTTCCTTGCCAGTAAGAAAATAGCCCCTGACAGCTGTCTCGGCATCCTTCAGGTCGGATAAGAGCTCTTGAGCGCTATGCAGCAATTCAGAAGTACGCACGCGTTCATTGGCCGCATGCTCAATCTGCCGGTAAGCGCCAATGGATACCGTCGTCACCATCGCAACAAGTAAGGCGGCTGCGCCAAACAAGCCGATCATTTTATGCAGGGGTTTCACAGTGGAGTTGCTTTCTGTTTCAAGTGACGCTTTAAAAAAAGTAGCCAGGTGTGCAAACAACTGCAGATCGCAAGGCATCGCGGGTAATCGTTACATACGGAGTTTTTTGTCATCACAAAACGCAATCAGGTGGAAAACTTTCCGCCATCTCAAACCATCACTTTTACCCTCAAGAAATGACAGCAGGGTCACATCAACACCGTTGACACAATTTACTGACGACAACCGAGAATGTCTCATGCTATTGAGTGACATCGTCCGGTTATTTACATGAAATCTTCTTCCGGGGAGTCGGTAAGCGAATAGAAACTCAGGTTTCCAAACAATACTTCACACTATGGGCAAGATATTTTCGATATCAAAAGCGTTGCATATCCATAACAATTCGGATCAACCTCTTCCGTGTTACGAGCCAGTGAAGCGCTTAAAAATGGAGAGCTCCGGGCCGATGACGCTTTTTCTTGAATTTCAGAATGTTCTTTTTTCTTTTTTACTGACCACTAAAAACCTTTGCGCACATAGCGGCGCACACATTTTTTTCTTTATCCTGGCACACTCTTTTGAGCCTCGGCCGTGAATCAATTTGGTGAACAATTATAATCATACGCGACCGGCATGAGCCCAACAAGCTTTCTCCACAGATCATTATGGAGACCCGTTTTAATCAAGGATAAACAACTTGAGGGTTAACTATCGATGGCGCTGGCAAGAACTGGCTTCCGATATAAACGCACGATGTAAAGAGGCATTTTCGGGAACAGGTACAGCTACAGGGCAAGTGCATCCTGCCCTGTTCGTGCCCTTGGCTAATGCGCCTTATGGCCTCAGGCAAGACTGGCAGGCCAAAGCGGCGGCTGGTGTGCGGCAGATACGCTGTATCAGCGCAGGATGGATGCGTTTTACTACTCAGGCGTCGAAAGTGCCTGACGAATTTCGCCGGTAGTGAGCGCAGGCGCAAATTGACGGATGAAATCGTAGGTGTAGCCGCGCAGGTAGGTGCCACGCCTTACCGCCAGGCGGGTGGTGTTCGAGGCAAACAGATGACTGACCGCAATGGTACGCAAAACCGGACTGCGTTGATATTCGACCGCCATGGAAGCGACCAGCCCCAAGCCCAAACCGAGGGTGACATATTGCTGGATCACATCCGAATCCATCGCCGTGAGCACGATGTCGGTCGCCAGTCCGGCAGCGCGGAAGGCATCATCAATATGACCACGGCCGGTAAAGCCGACGTCATAGGTGATAAGCGGAAACGCCGCCAGATCGGCCAGTGTCAGGCCGTCTTTTTGCAGCAGCGGATGCCCCTCTGGAACAACGGCCACGTGATGCCATTCATAACAAGGAAAAGAGACCAGATCCTTGAAACGTGACAAGCCCTCGGTAGCGATACCGATATCGGCTTTACCGGACAATACCCATTCGGCGATATGCTCGGGCGAACTTTGCTGCAGGGCGATGCGCACATCGGGAAACGCCAGGCGGAACTGCTGCACCACCTTGGGCAGCACATAACGTGCCTGGGTATGGGTCGTGGCGACCGTGAGCGTTCCCTTGTTCTGGTCGGCATACTCATTGCCGGCCTGGCGCAGGTTTTCCGCCTCCAGCAACAAGCGTTCAATAATGTGCAAAATCCCTTTTCCAGGTTCGGTCAGTCCGGTCAGGCGTTTGCCGTTACGCTCGAAAATATCGACGCCCAGTTCCTCTTCGAGCTCGCGGATCTGACGGCTGACTCCCGGTTGCGAGGTGAACAGCACATTGGCCACCTCGGTCAGGTTAAAGCCGCAGCGTGAGGCTTCGCGAATTGAACGTAATTGCTGGAAATTCATACGGTTCCTGATTCTCGTCGAGCTCTTTTTATCGATGCGGTGTCGCTGCGTCGTTGGATAGTCAGCCGGCGTGTTGATGGATCGTTACGTTGTTATGTCGCATCATCGACAAACACGTGCAGGCGTTTTGGCGTGACCAGTAACGATTCACCGACCTTGAACTGCAACTGGGTATAGCGCTCGCTGGACATCATGGCCTCGATCAGTTCGCCATTATCGCTGCGTATCAGTTCGAGCTGCGCCAGCGGGCCGATGCTGTGCACCCGTCCCAGCTGCACCCGCAAACCTTCACCGTCGGGGGTATAGCGCTCGACCGCCAGATCATGCGGCCGCACATAGCCGGTACCGGTCGCATCGCGTGTATCAGCGTGTGCCGGATCGGAAAAACTTACACCACCGGCATCAAGGATACCCTCATGCACACGTCCGTGGAACAGGTTGACGTTCCCCAGAAAGCCATACACGAACGGTGAGGCCGGATGCTGATATACCTCGCCCGGAGCACCGATCTGCTCGACCCTGCCCTGGTTCATGACGACAATCTTGTCGGCCACTTCCAGCGCCTCTTCCTGGTCATGTGTGACAAAAATACTGGTCACATGCAGTTCATCATGGAGACGACGCAACCAGCGCCGCAGTTCCTTGCGTACCTTGGCATCGAGTGCGCCAAACGGTTCATCAAGCAGCAACACCCGCGGTTCCACTGCCAGCGCCCGCGCCAGTGCGATGCGCTGCCGCTGGCCGCCGGATAACTGCGGTGGGTAGCGGTCTGCGAGCCAGTCGAGCTGGACCAGCTCAAGTAACTGCGTCACTTTTTCCTTGATCTGCGCCTCGGACGGACGCACATTACGCGGCTTGACGCGCAAGCCAAAAGCGATGTTCTCAAAAATCGTCATGTGCTTGAACAAGGCATAGTGCTGAAACACGAAACCAACCTGGCGTTCTTGTACGTGCTTGGCGGAGGCATCCTCGCCTTCGAGCACGACCTGACCGCTATCGGCGTATTCGAGGCCGGCAATAATGCGCAGCAACGTCGTCTTGCCGCAACCGGAAGGGCCGAGCAAGGCGGTCAGTTCACCATTGGTAAAATTGAGCGAGACATTATCGAGTGCGGTAAATTGACCGAATTTTTTGTTTAACTGGTGGACGGCGATAGTCATTATTTGTTAACTCCGGTTATTCAGCTGAAAACTGGCGGCGGTTTTCGTCCGTACGCCATTCAACGACCGACTTCAATACCAGCGTCAGCAAGGCCAGCAGCGTCAGCAGCGAGGCCACGGCAAAAGCGGCGGTGAAATTGTATTCGTTATAAAGAATTTCGACTTGCAACGGCATGGTATTGGTCAGGCCGCGGATATGACCGGACACCACCGACACCGCACCAAACTCACCCATGGCGCGGGCATTACACAAGATCACGCCATAGAGCAAACCCCATTTGATGTTGGGCAGGGTCACATGCCAGAAAGTCTGCCAACCGCTCGCACCAAGTACCAGCGCCGCCTCTTCCTCTTCACTGCCCTGCGCCTGCATGAGCGGAATAAGCTCTCTGGCCACAAACGGAAAAGTGACAAAAATCGTCGCCAGAACGATACCCGGTACAGCGAACAAAATCTTGATATCGTGCTCGCGCAACCAGTCGCCAAACCAGCCCTGGGCACCAAAGAGCAGCACATACATCAGGCCGGCAATCACTGGCGAGACCGAAAACGGCAAGTCGATCAGGGTCAGTAAAATACTTTTACCGCGAAATTCAAATTTGGCGATACACCACGCCGCGGCCACCCCGAACACCAGGTTGAGCGGTACCGCAATGGCGGCCGTGATCAGGGTCAGGCGCACTGCCGACAAGGCATCGGGTTCAATCACTGCCGCCAGATACACTTGCCAGCCTTTTTTAAACGCCTCGACAAAGACCGCGACCAGCGGCACCAGCAGGAATAGCAGCAAAAATCCCAGCGCAATGGTCAGGAGCACGGTGCGGACCCAGAACGGTTCGAGTGTCGACGAAATCATGACCGGCGGCTCGGCGCGACGCTGCGGTGACGGTGCGCTGCCCGCTGTCGCCGCTGTTATCGTATTAGTGATGGCAGTCATCATTCTCTCCCTGCATGTTGCTTGCGGCGGGTCCAGGCCTGTAAGCCGTTAATTCCCAGCAGCATGATGAACGACAGCAGCAGCATCACAACGGCAATTGCGGTAGCACCGGCATAATCATATTGCTCCAGCTTGGTGATCATGAAGAGCGGGGTAATTTCGGACACCATCGGCATGTTGCCGGCGATGAAGATCACCGACCCGTATTCACCAGTCGCGCGCGCAAAGGCCAGGGCAAAACCGGTCATCAGGGCGGGCAGGATGGTCGGCAGTGTCACGCGCCGGAAAGTCTGCCAATGGCTGGCACCGAGACTGGCAGCCGCTTCTTCCAGCTCTTTTTCGGCCTCTTCCAAAACTGGCTGTACGGTGCGCACGACAAACGGCAGGCCGATGAAGATCAGCGCCACCAGAATCCCGAGCGGGGTGTAGGCCACCTTGATGCCCAGCGGCACCAGCATCTGGCCCAGCCAGCCGTTCGGTGCATACAGCGTGGCCAGCGTAATACCGGCCACTGCAGTCGGCAAGGCAAACGGCAGGTCGACCAGCGCATCAATAAGTCGCTTGCCGGGAAATTTGTAACGTACCAGCACCCATGCCACCAGACCACCGAAGACGACATTGATCAATGCCGCCAGCAGCGAAGCGCCAAAAGTAAGCCGGTAAGAGGCCATCACGCGTTCCGACGTGACGGTGTTCCAGAAATCTTCCCAGGTCATGGTGAAGGTTTTCAGGAATACGGCCGACAGCGGGATAAGCACGATCAGGCCCAGATAAAACAGGGTAAAGCCCAGTGACAGGTGAAAACCAGGAATCACCCGCCGCACTGTCGAGCGAGTCCCTGATGGAGTACGAAGAGAAAATGCCATGCGCAGCCTTTATGACGGGTATCACGATCAAGGCGCCATCATCGCAGCATTTAATTATAAGGAAAACGACTGTTTCCGCATGTTGATAGAAGAATTTCGTCTATGGAGAAAATCTCAGCGGATAGATCCCTTCCAGACAGGAGGCTCCGGCGCACGCGCACGTGTTACACATACACAGCGACAAGCGCTGATGAAGCGATGGCCTTGCGCTTTACTATCGACAAAAAAATGATCGGGGCAGAGCAAAAATTTATTTTTTTCCCGGCAGGTAAATCTGGTCAAATATCCCGCCATCCGCAAAGTGCTCTTTTTGCGCCTTGGTCCAGCCGCCGAAGGTGTCATCAATCGTGAATAACTTCAGATTGGCAAACTGGCCGCTAAATTTTTTGCCGGCTTTTTCTGCCGTCGGACGATAATAATTTTTTCCGATAATGTCCTGCGCTTCATCGGTGTACAGGAACTTCAGGTAAGCCTCGGCTACTTTACGGGTGCCGCGCTTGTCGACGACCTTGTCCACCACTGCAACCGGCGGTTCGGCCAGTATGCTGATGGACGGCGTCACGATGTCGAGCTTGTCAGCACCAAATTCACGGATTGCCAGATACGCTTCATTTTCCCAAGTCAGCAAGACGTCACCAATACCCCGTTCAGCGAAGGTCACCGTTGAGCCACGGGCACCGGAATCGAGCACCGGTACGTTACGAAATACTTTCTGGATAAAATCTTTTGCAGTCGCTGGCGAGCCGCCATTTTGCTTCAGTGCATAGCCCCACGCACCAAGATAAGCCCAGCGCGCGCCGCCGGAAGTCTTGGGGTTTGCCGTAATCACCGAGACGCCTGGCTTGGCAATATCGGACCAGTCTTTAATTCCCTTGGGATTGCCTTTGCGAACCAGAAATACGATTGTTGATGTGTAAGGTGAGGCATTCTTCGGCAAGCGTTTTTGCCATTCTTTGTCAAGCAGGCCCCTGGCTGCAATGGCATCGGTGTCATAGGCCAGCGCCAGCGTGACCACATCGGCATCAAGACCGTCAATCACGGTCCGCGCCTGTTTGCCTGAGCCGCCATGAGACTGCCTGATGCTGACAGTGTCGCCGGTACCCGCTTTCCATTGCTTGGCAAAAGCCTGATTGATCTCCTGGTATAGCTCACGGGTCGGGTCATACGAGACGTTGAGCAAAGTGATATCGGCGGCCAATGCGCCGGAGACCAGCAGGGTCGCTGCGCTGATGACAGCCGCAACCGAGGTAGTGAAAAATTTTTTGGTGAGTTTCATCTGCGTTTCCAAGTGAGCCAAATTAGTTAAGGAAGTCAAAATACATTCCATGCAACAAAGAATAAGTGCCCAGCTTTGAAATAAGAACGAATCATTTCATGGTTTGATATCTGATTTTCTTCTATGTGCGTGTTAATGCCGGCAAGATAAACATCGTCTCGCCAGGGTTCTAGCAGCGAAAAAAAACGGCCTCCGGATTTACTCCGGAGGCCGTCTTGCGCTTGAATGATGCAGGTGAAAAGTGCGCGTGTTATCGCCACATTTTTCGCTTACATTTTTTGCTTACATTCCTGACTTATATCTTGGACTTATTTTTTGGTTTGATAAATCTGGTCGAACTCGGCACCATCATCAAAGAATTTTTTCTGCGCCGCTTTCCAGCCACCAAAGACATCATCCACGGTAAACAAGCTGATTGGCTTGAAGGACCCGGCATATTTTTTCATGACCTGCTCTGAACGTACCCTGAAAAAATGTTTGGCGATGATCTCCTGCCCTTGCTCGGAATAGAGGAATTGCAGATAGCCCGTTGCCTGCTTGCGATTACCCAGCTTGTTGACCACCTTGTCAACAACAGCTACCGGCGACTCGGCCAGGATGGAACTTTTTGGATAGACCACTTCAAAACTGTCGCCAAATTCCTGACGCACCAGTTGCACTTCGTTTTCAAACGTCACCAGCACATCACCGATCTCCCGCTGGGTAAAAGTCGTAGTGGCACCACGCCCGCCGCCGTCGAGTACCGGGACGTTCTTGAACAGACGGCCAACCAGCAGACGCGCTTGCGCTTCTGTGCCGCCGTTTTTAATCACGGAGCCCCAGGCTGCCAGGAAAGTGTAGCGGCCGTTGCCCGAGGTTTTGGGATTAGGCACAATGACTTTTAAACCGGGCTGACCAAGGTCTTCCCAGCTGGTAATTTTCTTGGGATTGCCTTTGCGCGTCAAAAATACCATGGTCGAATAAAACGGTGCCGCGCCGTTCGGAAATGCCTTGGGCCAATCAGCCGGAAGCAAGCCTTTATCGGCCAAAATATCAATATCATTCGCCTGGTTCATGGTGACGACTGATGCTTCCATGCCGTCAATCACCGATCGTGCCTGCTTGCTCGAACCACCGTGCGACTGATTGATGACGATTGTTTCGCCAGTTTTCTTTTTCCAGTCAGTCACGAAAGCGGGATTGATCTCCTTGAACAATTCGCGCGCAACGTCATATGAGGCGTTGAGAATATCATTGGCAGCGTGAGCGGACGGCATGGCCGCCAAGGCACCCAGAGCGGTGGCAAGCACGATTGCCAGTAAAGATGAACGGCGCCCACGCGCGTTTTGTGTAGTAGATGAATGCTGCCCGGAACGTATAGCCGACATGAGATTACCCCGCTTAAAGATGAACTTCTCATTTTGCACAGAGTCAGTTGTAAAGGGAACGATCATTTTCTTCTTTGCTAAGAAGGAAAAAACATGTAGAAATAGGATTACCTGGTAGCAGACCATCCGCCCTTGAACTCATCGGCAGGCGCCAAAAGTGCGTACAGCCATATTATTTTTACAGTAAAATTCGCCCGTCAATCTGCCCCGCTGGCATCGCAAAGGTTTGTTACAGGGCACTACACCAGTTTAGGGTATGCTTGCCCTTTTGAATTGCAGAACCATTTACCTATCGCACAATGAAGTTGTACACTCACTCCCCCTCCTACGAAAAAACCAAGTCAGGTGAAATTCATCTGCACATCCATTTTCGTCCGGCCAATTTGCTGGGGATACTGATCGTTCTGCTGATGCATGCGCTGCTGCTGTATTTTCTCCTGCACATGAAAACAGTGAAAAAAGAGGGTGATACAGAGACAGAAATAGCACAAACTCCGATCACGCTGATCATGAACCAGGCACCGGCGCAAAAAATTGCCAAAGCTGAGCCAAAGAAGAGTCCGCAGAAAAAACCGGAAAAACCGGTGCCGCCAAGCAAACGCAGTAAACCGGTAGCGACACCCAAGGTGACGACGCCGCTGATCGCCGATTCTGCAACTCCGTTGCCTGCGCCTGACAGCAGCGCGCCGCAAGGCATGGATATGTCGACCATGCTCAATGCCGCGCGTGAACGCCGCCGGGCGGCAGAAGTGAGCGCGACACAGGAGAATGACACTGCACAGCAAGGTAGCCGCGGACGCAGCCCGCAAGAGGTGGCGGAAGCCAATGTCAAGCGCAGCATGCAGCAAGCCAGCGGCCGCCCGGGTACCAATGGTGTATTTCAGATTCTCAACAAGAGTACCAGGATGGCCAGTTTTTCTTTCCGTGGCTGGAAACCGGGCATCACCAGCAGCTGGCGTCAGGTCATCGAAGTCGATGCAGGGCTAGGTGGCAATGTGGACCTGGCCATCATACGGCGCATGATCGAGCTGATCCGCACCCATTACACCGGTGATTTCAGCTGGGAATCACAACGTCTTGGCCGCGTGGTCAGCTTATCGGCGCGCCCGCAGGACAGCGCTGAACTGGAGCGTTTCATGATGAACGAATTTTTTGGTAATGGCAGTTAGCGTTGGCGCACTCCGGCAGCATGAGCGAAGCGCGCCTGTGCCTGTGATGACAGAGCAGTCCTCGTTACCCATTACCATCCTCCCCTCGCATTACATTGGTCTCCGGGACTTTGGTTCCCGGAGACCTTTGCTGGCACGCGGCTCCGGGCTTACAAAAAATCTCCCGGACAAACGGTTACCGGTCGGGCTGAAACGGCAATAAAAAATGGCACGGCCCGGATGACTATCGCAATAACAACATATTTTTTTCTGATGTGGAAAGCCACAATTGCCGATTTTCAGTAGATTTCTAATAATACGTGCGCAATTAGCCTTACCCAGCACCAAGTGATTACGCATTTCTCCTGATGCCAGTCACCACAACATATACTTACAACATCTCATAGAAGGCGCCGGATGAACAAGCAGCCGCTGTATAAATCCCTTTATTTCCAGGTCATTACCGCCATCGTGATCGGCGTACTGCTCGGTCATTTCTACCCTGACACCGGGGCCGCCATGAAGCCCCTTGGCGATGGTTTCATCAAGCTCATCAAGATGATGATCGCACCAATTATTTTCTGTACCGTCGTCGTCGGCATTGCCGGTATGGAAGACATGAAAAAAGTCGGTAAAACCGGCGGTATGGCGCTGTTGTACTTTGAAGTGGTCAGCACCCTCGCACTGATCATTGGCCTGGTCATGATCAATGTCTTTCAGCCGGGCGCAGGAATGAACATTGACGTCACCACGCTCGACACCAAGGGTATTGCCTCGTATGTCGCGCCTGGCAAGATGCAGACGACCACTGACTTTTTCATGTCCATCATTCCAAGTACAGTCGTTGATGCCTTTGCCAAAGGTGAAATCCTGCAAGTCCTGATGTTTGCGGTCCTGTTCGGCTTTGCATTACATCGCTTTGGCGGTCGCGGCACCCTGATATTTGACATGATCGAAAAATTTTCGCATGTCCTGTTTGTGATCGTCGGCTACATCATGGCTTTGGCACCGATAGGCGCATTTGGCGCAATGGCATTTACCATCGGTAAATTTGGCCTGAGCTCGCTGCTGTCGCTGGGCTACCTGATGATGACGTTTTACCTGACCTGCCTGTTCTTCATTTTCGTTGTGCTCGGGACGATTGCCAAAGTACATGGTTTCAATATCTGGAAATTCATCAAGTACATCAAGGAAGAATTACTCATCGTATTAGGCACTTCCTCGTCAGAATCAGTGCTGCCGCGCATGATGGCAAAAATGGAAAATCTGGGCGTCAAGAAATCAGTCGTTGGTCTGGTGATCCCTACCGGTTATTCGTTCAATCTTGATGGCACCTCAATCTACCTGACAATGGCGGCAGTATTCATTGCCCAGGCAACAAATACGCCGATGAGCCTCATGCAGCAAATCACCTTGCTGGCGGTATTGTTGCTCACGTCAAAGGGTGCGGCAGGTATTACCGGCAGCGGCTTTATCGTGCTGGCAGCGACCTTATCAGCCGTTGGCGGTGTCCCGATCGCCGGTCTTGCCCTGATACTTGGGATTGACCGTTTCATGTCCGAGGCGCGCGCCCTGACCAACCTGATCGGTAACGGCGTCGCTACAATCGTCGTTGGCAAATGGGGTAATGACGTGGATATGGACAGGTTGCAGCAATGCCTGAACAACGAAACGGTAGAGCAAGCGGAAGATCCTGAGCAGGTTCTCGATAAAAAAACGGCGCATCTGTCCGCCAAATAAGATCTGCTGGCAAGACAGTAACGGTAACAGCAGTTACCACTACCTCAGCAAGACCGAGTAAAAAAGCGAACCCTGGAAACAGGGTCCGCTTTTTTTATTTCAGGGCGGGTTAAGCAGATGAAACGGATGAAAAGCCCCGGCTGTCATGAGAAAGCGATGGGCAGGAACACCTCAGCCGATGGTTGCCGAAGTAATATTAATTTTTGCAAGATCTTGAAGTCACTGCAGAAGTTGCTGGTCAACGAAGATTTCATCAGTCAATTTCCTGTCGTCCGATAGGTTATGATGTGCGCCAACAAGACCTCTCAAGGAGACGAAATGGCATTATTTGATCACTTTCTCATGATCGCCTTGCTAGTTGCAATCAGTGCTTTTTTTTCTATGGCAGAAATTTCACTGGCGGCCGCCCGCAAAGTGAAATTACAGACACTCGAAGCCGAGGGTGAATCGCGGGCGACCAAGATATTGGCGCTGCAATTGCAGCCTGGACACTTTTTTACCGTAGTACAAATCGGCCTTAATGGCGTAGCGATTCTCGGTGGTATCCTTGGTGAACAAGCCCTGACACCTTACTTTTCCAGTGTCTTTCATGCTGTGTTCGGCTATAGCGACTGGGTCAACACCGCCAGTTTCCTGAGCTCCTTTGTCTTTGTCACCTCCTTATTCATTCTGTTTGCCGATCTCATCCCTAAAAAAATGGCGATGATCGCGCCAGAAGCGGTGGCCATGAATGTGGTCGGTCCGATGATACTGTGCGTGCGCATCTTCAAGCCCCTGGTATGGATTTTTAACGGCCTGGCGAACATGATTTTTAAGTTGTTCAATCTCTCTACCACCCGCAACGAACAAATCACCTCCCACGATATCTATGCCGTAGTCGATGCCGGCGCCGAAGCGGGCGTGCTGCAGGCCCGCGAACACCGCATGATAGGCAATGTGTTCGAGCTGGAAAACCGCACCGTGCCATCAGCCATGACACAGCGTGACAGCATCGTGTATTTCAGCTTGCAAGACAACGATGTCGTGATCCGCCAGAAGATCGCGGAACATCCTCACACCAAATTTCTGGTCTGTGACGGTCAAATTGACACCGTGGTCGGTTATGTCGAGTCAAAGGATATTCTCAAGCGGGTGCTGACCAACCAGGCGTTTTCCAAAGTACAGGAACTCTCGCTGCGCACGGTCCTGGTCGTGCCAGATTCATTGACGCTGTCCGAGGTACTGGAGCACTTCAAGGGAACGCGCGAGGATTTTGCCGTGGTGCTCAACGAATATGCGATGGTGGTGGGAGTCATCACGCTCAATGACGTTCTCAGTACGCTCATGGGTAACCTGGTGCACCCCTTCCTGGAAGACCAGATCGTCCAGCGTGATGCCGACTCGTGGCTGATTGACGGCGCGACGACAGTCGAAGACGTTTGCCGGGCGTTGGCCATCGACGAATTACCCGATCAGGAATTCTACGAGACCATTGCCGGCTTCATGATGACGATGCTCAAGAAAATTCCCAAAAGGACAGACTGCGTATTTTTTGGCGGTTATAAGTTTGAAGTCGTCGATATTGATCACTACCGGATCGATCAACTGCTGGTGGTAAGGCATAATTCCCAGGCACCAGGGGTAACGGAAGATTAAGTCTGCCAATATCGTCTATAATCTGCGCCCTTTAGCAAGATGAATTCAGGACATTTGATGTTGCAAGCATGCGGAGTAGATTTTGGCACATCCAATTCAACAGTCGGCTGGCACCAGCCGGGACAGGCCAGCCAGTCAGCACTACTGACCTTGGAAGACGATAAATATACCTTGCCTTCCGTGGTGTTTTTCAATGCCGATGAAGACGAGGTCAATTTTGGCCGCGCCGCGCTCGCCTCGTATCTGGCTGGCTACGAGGGGCGCCTGATGCGCTCAATGAAAAGCCTGCTGGGCACCAGCCTGATCGACGGCCAGACCGAGGTGCAAGGCCGGGCACTGCCCTTCCGCCAGTTACTGGCAAGCTATATCGGCGAACTCAAGTCGCGGGCCGAAAAATCGTCGGGACAAGCCTTTACCCAGGCCGTGTTCGGTCGCCCGGTACACTTTATCGACGATGACCGCAAAGCCGATCGCGTGGCTGAAGATACGCTCAAGCAAATCGCCCGTTCAGTGGGCTTTACCGAAGTCGAGTTTCAATATGAACCGATTGCCGCGGCCATCGACTATGAGTCGCGCATCGACAAAGAAGAACTGGTTCTCATTGCCGACATCGGCGGCGGTACTTCGGACTTTTCGCTGGTGCGCCTCTCACCGGAACGCAGCCAGCATACAAACCGTCAAAGCGACATACTGGGCAATGGTGGCGTGCACATCGGCGGTACCGACTTCGACAAATACCTGAGCCTTACGCAGGTCATGCCCCTGCTGGGTTTGGGCGGAATACTCAACAACGGTACCGAAGTACCCTCTGCACATTATTTTAATCTTGCTACCTGGCATACGATTAATCTGCTGTACAGCCAGAAAGTGACGCGTGAATTGCAGGATATCTACCGCGATACCGGCAACAGTGATTTACGGCTCCGTCTGGAGCGCTTCTTGCATCTGCTGGAGCAACGTGACGGTCACTGGCTGGCAATCAAAGCCGAAGAAGCCAAGATCATGCTGTCCGACCAGGACCGCATCAGCCTGCACCTCGATCGCCTGCGCAGCAAAACGCAGACGTCAGTGGAATGTATCCTGACGCTGGAACAAACAGATTTTCAGTCAAGTATTGCCCATCTGATGGAGCAGATCGAGACCGCCATCAGACAGGTATGTATCAGTGCCGAGGTCACGGCACGAGAGATTGATACAGTGTTTTTTACCGGAGGTTCGAGCGGCGTACGTGGTTTGCGGCAACGCATTTCTGCCATGTTGCCTGAAGCGAAGAAAGTCGAAGGGGACTTGTTTGGCAGCATTGGTGCCGGCCTGGGACTGGATGCCTACCGGCGATTTTCCTAATATTTTTTCCTGGCATCTGGCGGTGATCTGCGCTTGATCTGCCAGGAATGATCCGTGCTCACCGTCGTCAGCACGACAACTTTATCGCCGTTCCCACAAACACGGGAACAACGATAAAGTACACAATTTCATCGTTCACCGGCATAACTCAACATCTGAGTTACATAAATTAGGTAAATTACGTAACTTACATAGGTTGCCGGTGAAAAACTTATTTGGCTACCTTGGATTGATCCGGAGCATGTTGCTTGCCATGGTGCTGGCGCTTTCCCTTGTGCCCCATGCGATGGCTGTCATCAAAAATCTTTTGTTGCTCAGGGGTCAGCACTGCATAAAATGCCTTCAAGGCGGTCAGTTGTTCCTGCATCTTCACCTGACGCACCTTGGCATGTTCCAGCATCGTTTCCATGCGCTCCGGTGTCGTCATGGCGTCCACTTTCTTGCGGTCCAGTCGCTCAGGCATCGGTCCCGGTGCACTTGCCTCAACAAAGGCTTTCCATGCAGGTTCCTGCTCCGGGGTAATCTTCATCTTGACATACAACTGGGCCCGTTGCCTGACCATTCTATCCTGCATTTTTTCGTACATTTTGGCGTGCTCATCGCCGCGCGGGCCATGCATGCCCGGCCCCTGTCCCGGAGCACCGGAACCGTACATGCCAGCTGCCGGCTTTTCAGGGCTGGCCGTCTGGGCGAACACGCTACCGGCCGCCGTCATTGCCACCACGGTCAGGCCGATGAAAAATTTATTTTTTAATGATTTCATGATCTTCCTTCAAAGAGTTAGTCGGTTCAGGCAAACTATTGCGGTATTTGGTGTACCTTGCCTGAGCTGTGTTAGACAGGAATTATATTGCAGCATAATCATTACCTGCAAGTGTCGAAAAACTTCGTGTTTGTAACGTAATGTAACAAGCAGCTGCATTTGACGGCATGCAATGTGACATACTGTACCAAGCGCATTTATTCATAACAAGCCGATACAACTCTGATGTTTTCCTGCAAGGAGACTGCACTGATAATGAAAGCCATGGATACTCAAAGTAAAATTCTCATCATCGATGATGACCGCGACATTCGCAGCCTTCTGGCTGACTACCTCGAACTCAACGGCTACGCCACCATTACGGCTGCAGACGGAAATGCCATGTGGTTAGCGCTCAATGAGCACAAGTTTGACCTGGTCGTGCTTGATCTAAATTTACCCGGTGATGACGGGCTGACCTTGTGTCGCAACTTACGCGCCAAATCGAGCATGCCGGTCATCATGCTCACGGCCAGGAGCGAACCGCTGGATCGTATTATCGGGCTAGAGATGGGTGCCGACGATTACCTGCCCAAACCATTCGAACCACGCGAGTTGCTGGCACGCATACGCAGCGTACTGCGGCGCACCTCGTCTTCGCAGCGCGACATTCACGGTGAACAAGCGCAGAAAATCAAGTTTGCCGACTGGACGCTCGACCTGACCGCGCGCCATCTGCTCAGTCCCGAAGGAATGGTGATTGCGTTATCCGGGGCAGAATTTCGTATGCTTAACATTTTTCTGGATCAGCCCAATGTGGTGCTCAACCGTGACCAGCTCTTAAATATCATGCATGGCCGCGATGCCGATCCATTTGACCGCTCAATCGATATTCAGATCAGCCGGCTACGGCAAAAATTGCGCGAAGATGCGCGCACTCCGCAGATCATCAAGACCGTGCGTAACGGTGGTTATGTGTTGGCAGTCACCGTCACGGCAGAATCGGGCGCATGAACATCTTCAATTCCATGTCGGGACGGATTTTTACGATTCTGCTGCTAGGAGTGGTGAGTGCGACAGCGCTCACGTGGTGGCTGGCCTTTGGCGAAAGACAAAAAATAATTACCCAGTTTCGTGAGTCGCATGCAATCGAGCGCGCTGAACAGCTCGTCCTTGCGGTGGATGCGCTACCGGCCTCCAACCGCGGAACCTTTCTGGAAACCGCGCCACGTCTTGGCGTGCGGGTCACCACCTTACCGGAAGTGACCTCGGATGACACCCCCAGTTCACCTTATGCAGAAGCGCTGGGCGAGCGCCTGGGTAATAATTTTAAAGTCATCTCCCTGGCGCAAAAGCCGGAGGACTGCCCGAACATTACAAAAGACCGTGAGTCACGCTCGCAGCGGGCTCCCTGTGAGGCCCTGGGTATCACCTTGAACGATGGCAGCGCATTACGCTTGATGATCTTGCCACCGCGTAGTCCCATCCCCCCCTTGCATACCGATTTCATTTTATATCTGTTGCTGTTTCTATTCAGCATCGGCGTGCTGGCCTATCTGGTGTCACGCATGACAATGCGTCCTTTAAGCCAGCTGGCACAAGCCGCCACCGACCTGGGACAAAACATTAATCGTCCAGCGTTGATCGAGCAGGGCACGACGGA